>JAZUMW010000108.1:0-4869 GCA_045603825.1 Faecousia sp. | reverse complement strand
TGCCAGCCCATTCTGAAGAAGGGCTGCCAGGACGAGCGTCTGGGCCGTTACGACTCCATGGACGAAGCTGTCTACAAGTACTCTCAGGGTGCTGTTGAGCGCATCACTCTGTACTCCCTGTTCGAAGATCCCATGACCTCCTGCGGCTGCTTCGAATGTATCTGTGGCGTTGAGCCCTGCTCCATGGGTGTTGTTATCACCTGCCGTGAGCATGCTGGCATCACTCCTCTGGGCATGAGCTTCTCCGAAAAGGCTTCTATGACCGGCGGTGGCGTGCAGACTCCCGGCTTTATGGGCCACGGCAAGCACTTCATCTCCTCCAAGAAGTTCATCGCTGCTGAAGGCGGCCCCGGCCGTATCGTCTGGATGCCTAAAATGCTGAAGGATCAGATGCGCGAGCGTCTGGACGCAACCGCTCTGGAGCTGTACGGTGTTGAGAACTTCACCGACATGATCGCTGATGAGACCATCTGCGAAGAAGATCCCGAGCAGCTGCTGGGCTACCTGTCCGAAGTCGGCCATCCCGTTCTGGGCATGGATCCCTTTGATATGTGATAGGTTGTTCCTTAATACTTACAAAATCGCCAACCCAATTGGGTTGGCGATTTTACTTTTTTAGTTGACAGTTAAAGTGTCGCCCTTGGCGACTATTGAAATTATTTGCGAAGCAAATACCGCAACTATCAACTCATTCATAGCTTTCTTCTCTCTCTTGGGTGGAGTCCATTCTGCCGGTGGGAGTCGTGCCGAAGTGCTTGCCGTAGGCGCGGGTGAAGGAGGAGTAGCTGCGGAAACCGGAGCGATAGCAGGCCTCCGTTGCCCGCATCCCTTTTTCGATCAGTCCCCGGGCATGGAGCAGCCGTCGCTGGGACAGGTATGTATGGATGGTAAAGCCCGTTTCCTGCCGGAACAGCCGCATCATGTGGTACTTGCTGATAAAGGATGCCTCAGCCAGAGCATCAATGTCCAGATCCTCCGTCAAGTGGCTGTCGATATACTTCATCAGCTCCAGGATCCGGGTGCTTCGGGGAATGACCGGCTGCGGATTCTGGACATCCTCGTTTCGCAGGTTCCGGCCGATCTCCACCAACAGATGCAGCAATGCGGCATTGCTGAGGATCTCCCGGCCGTACTCTGCGCCGGACAGCTCCTTTTCCAGGGCGCTTGCCAGAGAAAATATTTTTCTGTAGCCTGACTCTTTTGTCCGCAATATATGTCCCCGTTTGCCGGAGAAAATATCCACCAGGTCACAATCCGGAGAGGAGGACTGCTGCAAAAACTCCGGCGAGATATATATAATGATACGCTCATAGGGGATGCCCTTCTCCAGCTCCGGACGGTGGACGCTGCGGCTGCCGATGAGCACCGCGTCTCCGGACTGCAGCAGATAGCGCTGCCCGTCCACCACATAGCTGCCGGCACCGGAAACCAGCAAAAGCAGCTTACAAAATTCGTGATAGTGGTAATCTACCTTGGTACCTTGCTCAGAACGCAGGTGAAACAGCCGGAAATTCTCCAGCAAATATCCTCGCTTCTCATATTCTGCCATGTTTGTCCCTCTCATAATAGCATTATTTGCAATAATTATAGCATATATTGCGTTTAATTTGCAAGATGTGCGTTATATAATAGCCAAGGAAAACAAAAAACTTTCTTGGAGGTTTTCTCATGAAGAAGTTTCTGAAGAACTACGCATTCATTATTTTCATGCTCGTTGGCATCGTTGCCGGCTGCATCACCGGCGCTTGCTGGCCCGGCGCCACCGCTCTGGAGCCTCTGGGTACCCTGTTCATCAACATGATGTTCTGTATCGTGGTCCCCATGGTGTTCTGCTCCATCGCTTCTGCTGTTGCCAACATGAACAGCGCCAAGCGCGCAGGTAAGCTCATGGGTACTACCATTATTACCTTCTGCGTCACCGCAACCATCGCTGCTCTCATCATGTACATCGTCTGCCGGATTATTCCCCTGGTTCCCGAAAGCTATCAGGCCGTTCAGGGCGAAGTGGACGATCCCATGTCCCTGGGTGAGATGGTCATCGGCTTCTTTACCAAGCCCGACTTCAACGAGCTCCTCAGCCGCAGAGCAATTCTGCCCCTGATCGTCTTTGCTGTTCTCTTTGGCTTCGGCGTTCAGATGGCCGGCGGCAAGGAAACTCCCGTTGCCAAGTTCCTGGCCAGCGCTACCGACGCTCTGATGAACATGGTGAAGCTGGTTTCCTACTACGCTCCCATCGGCTTCTTCGGCTTCTTCGCATATCTGGTTGCCACCTACGGCCCCCAGCTCATCAGCGACTACAGCAAGACCCTGCTCATCTACTATGTGCTGAGCTTTGTGTACATGTTCACAATGTTCCCCGTTTATGCCCGCTTCGGCGGCGGCAAGGGCGCTGTCAAGGTCATGTTCAAGAACCTGTTCAAGCCCGCAGCTGTTTCCTTCGGTACCTGCTCCTCCGTTGCTACCATCCCCACCAATATGGATGCTGCTGAGAACACCGGTATCTCTAAGGAGGTTTCCAATGTGGTTCTGCCCATGGGCGCTACCATGCACATGGACGGCTCCGCAATGAGCGCCATCATTAAGGTAGCCTTCCTGTTCGGCGTGTTCGGTAAGGACTTCGGCACCGGTGAGGCTATCCTGGCCATCATCGTGGCTGTGTTCTCCTCTGTTGCTATGTCCGGCATCCCCGGCGGCGGCGGCACCGGCGAACTGGTTCTGTGCACCGTGTTCTTCCCCGATCAGCTGGCCATTGCCTACCCCATCGCACTGGCACTGGGCAACCTGGTGGATCCTCCCGCAACCATGGTCAACGCAGCAGGCGACTATGTTGTCAGCTACATTGTTGAGCGTTTCGTCACCGGTAAGGATTGGCTCCAGAAGAAACTGGCTGCCAAGAAGGAACAGTAATCTATAGGAATATTACCCGCCGCAGAAATCTGCGGCGGGCTTTTATTGTGTAATGGAGAAAAGTGTGGTATACTGTCTGTAGAAAAGGAAGTGACATGCCATGATCCGCTTTGAGCATTTGAAGATTACCCAAAAAGAGCAATATGACACCTTTTTGAAAAACAGCGGCAAGGAAGGCTGCGAGTATAATTTCAACAATCTCTACCTCTGGGGACGGCAGCGGTTGGCGTTCCATGAGGGCAACATCGCCTTTTTCTCCCAGTTTGACCGCAGAAGCGTCTACCCCTTCCCGTTATCCGGCGGGAATCTGAAGCCCACTCTGGACGCCATCATCCACGACGCTGCCACCAGAGACATCCCCTGCCGTCTCACCGGTCTGTCTCAGGAGGATTGCGCCCTTTTAGAGGCGCTTTATCCCGGCAAGTTCCGTATTCACAGCGACCGGGACGGCTACGATTATGTTTATGCCATTGATGATCTTGCGGATCTGAAGGGTCGGAAATACCAGAAAAAACGCAACCACATCAACCGTTTCCTGCAGAGCTATCCCGGATATACGCTGGAACCGCTGACCGACGAGAACACCGTGGAAGCGGTGGAGCTGCTGGTGAAGTGGTACACAGACCGGGAGCTGGCTGACCCCCACAGCGATTTTCACATGGAAAAGGCCGCCATTTTCAAGGCCCTGCGCAACCGCAACGAGCTGGGCATCGAGGGTCTGCTTCTAAAACACAACGGCCGCCTGCTGGCTATGACCATGGGTTCCCGACTGACCGAAACCACCTTTGATGTGCATTTTGAAAAGGCATTGGAGGAAGCCGACGGAGCATATCCCACTATTAACTGGGAGTTTGCCCGGTACCTGCGGGGCAAGTACCCGGAGCTGCAGTATCTGAACCGTGAGGACGATATGGGTCTGGAGGGCCTGCGGAAGGCCAAGCTATCCTACTGCCCCCACCACATGGTGGAAAAAAGCTGGGCATGTCTTTTGGAGGACGGCTATGATTATTGATGCACCCCGCAACACATTGGAGCTGCAAAAGCTGTGGAAGCACGCCTTTGGAGACCCGGAGGAGTTCATCAATAGCTTTTTCCGTGTTGCCTATTCCCCGGACAGATGCCGCTGCGTCTACAAGGAGGGCGTCTTGGCAGCCATGCTTTACTGGTTCGACTGCAGCTGGGCGGGCAAGCGTATTGCTTATTTGTATGCTGTGACAACGGATTGGGCTTTTCGTGGGCAGGGTCTGTGCCGTAGGCTGATGGAGGATACCCACCGGCATTTACACGCGCAAGGGTATCATGGCAGTATTTTGGTGCCCCGGACCGCAGAACTGTTTTCTATGTATGAAAAAATGGGGTATTCCACCTGTTCCGGTGTCCGGGAATTTTCCTGTGCTGCCGGTATTCCTGTTACATTACGGCAGATTGACGCCGCGGAATATGCCCTTCTGCGGCAGCAGTATTTGCCCTTGGATGCGGTGGTACAAGAGGGAGAAACCCTGGCGCTGCTGGAGACCTATGCTTCCTTCTACGCAGGAGAAAACGCACTTGCTGCCGCATATGCGGACGAGGGTAAACTCACAGTCTGTGAGCTTTTGGGCAGTCCGGACAGCACCCCGGGGATCGTTTCCGCTCTGGGCCATGGCGAGGGAAAAGTCCGTATGCCGGGCAAGCAAAAGCCCTTTGCCATGTATCGCACTTTGACAGATGATGCATCGATGCCCAGTTATTTTGGGCTGGCTTTGGACTGAAATAACCCCCGTATGGGTATAACCATACGGGGGTTATTTGCGCTGACGCGCGTGACCCGTACGGGAATCGTTTGCATTTTCTGCTTTTCAGAAAATTAAGGTTCGGTTCGGTCAAGTCCTCGCGGCAACTGTCCACAGGACTGTTGCAGTTAGATTATTCGATTCCTACAGGTCACCAAAAAAGCAGACACACGAATGTGTGTCTGCTTTT
>JAZUMW010000107.1:0-31539 GCA_045603825.1 Faecousia sp. | reverse complement strand
CGTTAAAAAATATTTAGGGTGGTTGAAATCCGCGGCAATTGCAATATAATAATGCTATAACATTTGATTGCAAGGAGAAGCTATGGGCGGATTTGGAAACTGGCTGCGTTCTGTCGGCGCAAAGATCGGCGCGTTTTTCCGCCGGTTTATGGCAGGCCGCTACGGCACAGACAAACTGAATATGGTGATTCTGGGTGCCGGTCTTATTGCCTGTGTTATTTCCATGTTGGTAAAGTTCGCCCCGGTGAATCTGGCGCTGGTGCTGATCTCCTACGGGCTTATGGGTTGGGCGATCTTCCGCACCCTGTCCCGGAACACCTATAAGCGGTATCAGGAGAACCGGAAGTATCTGCTGTTTTTGCAGAAGCTTAAGGACCGGGAGCACCGGTACTACGACTGCCCCCGGTGCCGGCAGCAGGTACGGGTGCCCAGAGGTAAAGGAAAAATTGCCATCACCTGCCCGAAGTGCAGGGAAAAATTTATCCGAAAGACATAAAAAAACCGGGCGTTTTCACGCCCGGTATCTTTATTTACCAAAAAGACCCTTCAGGCCGCCCAGAGCATCGCCAACCTTATCCAGATTGACCTTTGCCTTGATGGCGTCCACCAGACCTTCCAGCTGGTCGTTGGGCAGGTCAATGCCGATCAGGCCTTCCACAGTGCCGATGGGGTCGGCTTGGAACTTAGCGGCGATCTTCTTGTCGGACTTGATCTTCTCAACGATCTCTTCTATTTTTTCCTTAAGTTCAGCCTTAATGTTCATTGGAATTCCTCCTGTTTTTTTATGGCTGTGACCATTATAATTGACAAAATAAAAAATAACAAGTATCTGCAGAAATTTTCTTGACGCACAGGAAAAAGAACAGTAAAGTAATACTATACAACAGAAAGGACGGTGCATATATGGCGTATAAGATAGTGCAATATGACCCCAATCTGAAGGCTTATGAGAAAGATATTCAGCTTCGCATGGAGCGGTTTGAGAAAAAGAAAAATGAGCTGCTGAAGGACAGCGCTTCTCTTTCGGAGTTTGCAAACGGTTATCTGTACTACGGCTTCCACCGGACGGATGACGGCTGGTATTACCGGGAGTGGGCACCTGCTGCCGACGAAATGTATCTGACCGGTGATTTCAACGGCTGGAACCGCCGCAGCCACAAAATGGAGCGGAAGGAAAACGGTAATTTTGAGATTTTCTTCCCCGGCAGAGATGCGCTGAAAAACGGTCAGCGGGTACAGGCTGTGGTCATCCATAAGGGAAAAGAGCTGAGCCGTATCCCTGTGTATGCCAAGTATGTGGTGCAGGACCCCAAGACCATTGAGTGGAACGCCCAGATCTATATGCCGGAACAGCCCTTCCGCTGGACAGACGGCAATTTCTCTCCGGAGAAGAGCTTGTATATTTACGAATGCCATGTAGGTATGGCCCAGGAAGAGGGCAAGGTGGGTTCTTATACGGAATTTAAGGACAAGATCCTGCCCCGGATCAAGGACTTGGGCTACAACACCATTCAGATCATGGCTATTATGGAGCATCCCTACTATGCTTCCTTTGGTTACCAGGTGGCCAATTTCTTTGCCGCGTCCTCCCGTTTCGGTACCCCCGACGAGCTGAAGGCACTGATCGACCGGGCGCATAAGCTGGGGATCGCGGTCTTACTGGATGTGGTGCACTCCCACGCCTCCAAAAATACCCGTGAGGGCTTCAACGAGTTTGACGGCACCGAGTATCAGTATTTCCACGCAGGTCCCAGAGGCGACCATTCCGCATGGGGCACAAAGTGCTTTAACTACGATAAAAACGAAGTGCTCCATTTTCTGCTCTCAAACCTGAAATTCTGGCAGACGGAGTATCACTTTGACGGCTTCCGGTTCGACGGTGTCACCTCCATGCTCTATCATAACCACGGTCTGGGGGTAAGCTTCGGGGGCTACCGGGATTATTTCAACCCCAATCTGGATGTGGAGGCTGTGACCTATCTCCAGCTTGCCAACGAAATGGTACGCCAGGTCAACCCCAACGCCATCACCATCGCCGAGGACACCTCTGCCCTGCCGGGTCTGGGCCTGCCGGTGGAGGCTGGCGGCATTGGCTTTGATTACCGTCTTGCCATGGGTGAGCCGGACATGTGGATCAAGCTTTTGAAGGAAGTGCCCGATGAGAACTGGGATATGGGTCACCTTTGGGCGGAGCTTACCAGCCGCAGACCCCAGGAAAAGGTTATCGGCTACTGCGAATCCCACGATCAGGCTCTGGTGGGCGACAAGACCATCATGTTCCGCCTGTGCGATAAGGAAATGTATACAGACATGGAGTGCGGCCGTCCCAGTGTGGTCATTGACCGGGGTATGGCGCTGCACAAAATGATCCGGCTCATCACCATGAGTCTTGGCGGTGAAGGCTATCTGACCTTTATGGGCAATGAGTTCGGCCATCCGGAGTGGATTGACTCCCCCAGAGAGGGCAACGGCTGGAGCTATTACTACTGCCGCCGTCAGTGGTCTCTGGCGGACAATCCCTTCACCAGGTATAAATTCCTGAACGCTTTTGAAAAGGCCATGATCCACATGGCCCGGAAAGCACGGCTCTTTACCGGCAAGGTACAGTATCTGAATATTGACCACGGCAATAAAGTGATGGCCTATCAGCGGGGCAATACGGTGTTCGTGCTGAACTTCCACCCCAGCCGCTCTCAGCAGGATTATTTCTTCCCTGTGAAGCAGCCGGGTAAATATGCAGTGGTGCTTACCACCGACGAGGGGCGGTTCGGCGGCCAGGACAGAATGTCCACCACCTATGTCTACCATACGGAAAAGTGGCATGACGGACAGACCGGCATCCGCACCTACCTCCCCAGCCGCACCGCCCTGGTGCTGAAGAAAGTAAAATAAGCAACGCTCCGGGTACGGCTGTACAGCCGTGCCCGGGGTGCTTTTATAAGGTTTATTAAAAAGGGACGGAGGAGGGATTTGTTTACAATTTTTCTTTGCAAAATTGTAAGGTTTCCCTCGGTCAAGCCCTATGAGAATGTAGGGGCGGCCATTGGCCGCCCCTACCTACACCCATGCCACCAACAAGGTACAGGAACAGGCTGCGGCGAAGATGGGAAATCTGTTAAAACAGGCACTCTGACATGGAAAGACTCTCCCGAAGAAAAAGCGAAGCCTGCGCAGACCCGGATGGGATCTGCGCAGGCTATCCAAGCTATTCACCATATTAGAATTGGTTATTCTGTGAAAGTGTATCTTAGAAAGTTGCCATTACCATCGCCAGTTGTAATAACAGTGTCGCCATTGGCATTTTTGGAGATGTCAATAATGGGGAATCTGCCGTTCTCTTTGACATATGCCTCGGGGCTGTCTGCTTCGACTTCAATCAGTTCTTTCTTTGCATACTGTTCGCCGCCGCAAGAATTGATATCTTCAATAAAAACTTCGTATTCGTTCATGTTGGTATCTCCTTTTTGATTCGTAGTGTGGATATTGATTGATTATCCCACCACATCCCAAACAGTGGCTTTACCGATGAAGTACCATTTTTCTCTGTGAAACATATATACCCTCTCTATTCGGCATATTCTTGTTTTCTAAACGGGTTACTAACATATTATCACACATTCGCGTATTGCGCAACGGCAATCTCTCAGCTTTGGATACCATCACCCGGCACTTTTCTGTAAAATTTCCTGTTTGGGTCAAATCTGGGTCAAGCGCATTTTCTGATACTTTGCACAGTAGAAATGATAGCCTGATTTATGCAAACGGATTTCGCTTTTGGGAGCACAAAGCAACGATAGCTGATACGGATTGCTAAAATTATGCTGTGCGCTTTTGAAACCGCATATAAAGGAAAAGTTCCGATTTCAAGAAGAAATCGGAACTTTATGGGGTGGATGATGGGAGTCGAACCCACGACCTTCAGAGCCACAATCTGACGCGCTAACCAACTGTGCTACATCCACCATATTCTGTTTATATGCGCCAAGTACCAGCTAAGTTGGCACGCCAGGAGGGACTCGAACCCCCGACCTACTGCTTAGAAGGCAGTTGCTCTATCCAGCTGAGCTACTGGCGCATTTGTAGAAATGGAGCGGGTGACGGGAATCGGACCCGCGTATCCAGCTTGGAAGGCTGGTGTTCTACCATTGAACTACACCCGCAAATCCAGACTCGCCTGACTGATTCAGCTATAAGATATTAGCATAATTATCCCTTGATGTCAAGGTTGAAACGAAGAATCTCCGGGATTTTTTTATAAATCACATCCGCGACAGCGCCATCACTGCATGCACACACATTCTCAAACCGGTCTGCCACCACACCGTCGGCGGGGCAGTAGGCGTAATCTGCACCGTTCAGCATGGGAACATCGTTGTCCGCGTCACCCACACAGATGAGAATTTTCTTACCCAGCTGCTTCTGCAGATCCCGGGCGGCCCGTAGCTTGCTCACGCCCTTGGCATGCACATCCAGAATTCTGGGGGAGGCATAGAAAATATCAACCTTGTCTCCCCAGCGGTCCGTGATAAACTTTCCCAGGGCCTGCATCTGCGCCAGCTCCTCCGGGGTGGCGGCGAACAGATTTCCCAAGGTGTTATTATGGATCTGTCCAAAAACAGCGAATTTGATAAAAGGACCAAGATCGGCACCGGGCACAGCAGCCGCGTGTCCCCAGCCCTGGGCATCACAGAAAGACATATAAGACGGTTTCTGGTTCACCAGATAATGGGTGTCCAGCGCCTGGATCTCCACATTCAACTCCGGGAAGGCATCCGCCACGGAAAGCACCATTTCCCACATATCCACAGCGATGGGATAGTACCGGCAAAATTTACCCTCATGCCAGGTGGCGCTGCCGTTGTACAGCAGCATGGGTGCGTTCACGGTGATATGGGGCAGCAGGGGCTTGATGGTATTGGTACTGCGGCCGGTATTGACGGTAAAGGTGCCGCCGTTTTCCATGAAATACCGGATAGCCTCCAGATTCCGTTCCGGAAAAGAGCCGTCGGTGGCGGTAAGGGTGCGATCAATATCGGTAGTCAGCAAAATGTCGGAAAACATACGATCAATCCATTCTTTCCAGTTTGTCCAGAACCTGACGGAAATATTCCGGAAGCTCCGCGGTAACGATCACCGGGCGCTCATCCCGGGGGTGCCGGAAGCACAGCACACCGGCGTGGAGGCACTGTGTATCCTGACCCAGCTCGGTTTTTTTGTGGCCGTAGACCTTGTCGCCTAAAATAGGATGGCCGATATAGGCCATGTGGACACGGATCTGGTGGGTGCGGCCGGTTTCCAGGCGGCAGCGGACGTGGGTATAGCCCCGGTAACGACGGATGACCTCCCAATGGGTCACGGCGTTCCGGGAGTTCCGGGCGATGACAGTCATTTTCTTCCGGTCGGAGGGGTGGCGCCCGATGGGGGCATCCACCGTGACGGAATTCTCTTTCAGATTGCCGCAGACGATGCACTCGTAAGTCCGGGCCATGGTGTGATCCTTCAGCTGGCTTGCCAGTACCGTGTGGGCGAGGTCATTTTTAGCCACCGCCAGAAGTCCGGAGGTGTCCTTGTCAATGCGGTGGACGATGCCGGGGCGCAGTTCGCCGTTGATGCCGGAAAGCGCGTCCCCCATGGCATACAAAAGGCCGTTCACCAGGGTATCCTCCTGGTGTCCGGGGGCAGGATGGACAACCAGACCCTTGGGCTTGTTGATCACCAGCACATCCTCATCCTCGTATACGATGCTCAGAGGGATCTCCTTGGCGGGAATATCCACAGCTTTGGGCTCGGGAATGGTGACCTGCACTTCGTCGCCCATATTCAGCTTGTCGTTTTTCTTGCCGGGCTTACCGTTGCGCAGCACACAGCCGTCCTCCAGCAGCTTCTGGGCGCCGGAGCGGCTTAAATTTTCCACGCAGCGGGCGATAAAAGCGTCCAGACGCTCACCGGCGGTATCGGCGTACAGGATCATTTCTTTTCGTCCTTCCAGAATGCCTTATTGAAAAAGAACAGGTGTCCCAGCAGCAGAATGCAGCCGCAGGTGATAAAGCAGTCCGCAACATTGAAAATGGGGAAATCCATAAATTCTGTCTGGATCATATCCACAACATAGCCAAGCCGCAGCCGGTCGATCATATTTCCCAGACCGCCGCCGTAGATGGCTGCGATGCACCACTTTTCAAAGACGGTAAAGCCCATCTTGTTTTTGGAAAATTCCCAAATGATGGCAACGGTAAATACAACAAAGATCAGCGCAAACAGCCAGATCATACCCTCAAAGGAGGACCAGGCAGCGCCGGTATTTTGCACATAGGTCAGACCGAAGGCTCCGGGAAAAACATCCACATGGCCATAGAGGGGGATGTTGGCAACGGTGAGATATTTTGTAAACTGGTCTGCTGCCACAATACCCGCGGCCAGCAGCACCATGTAAAAATACTGCATAAGAGTTCCTCCCACAATGGTTTATCCTATCTTAGCATTTACCATGGTAAATGTCAATTTTATAAAAAGCCATACCGGCAGCATTCCGGGAGACTGTACAAAATGGTGATATTCGATTATAATAAGAAAAACAAGCAGCAGATATGGTGGTATACACAATGAAAATAGGATTTTACACCCTTGGTTGCAAGGTAAATCAATATGAGACTCAGGCGATGGAGCAGCTACTGACAGCCTGGGGGCACACCGTCGGCAGCTTCCAGGGGCCTTGCGACGGCTATATTATCAACACCTGTTCCGTTACCGCTGTGGCGGACAAGAAGAACCGGGCTGTGATCCGCCGGTGCCGCCGGGAGCATCCCGAAGCGGTACTGGGTGTGTGCGGCTGCTATCCCCAGCACGCGGCGGAAAAGCTGGAAAGCCTGGGGATCGATGTTATTGGCGGCAGCGGTCAGCGGGAGGAATTTCTTCGGCGGATTATTGATACTGCCCGAACACGGCAGAAAAGCCGTGAGGTGGACAACGCCCTGCGGCGCCGCAGCTTTGAAGTGCTGCCCGCCGGCGGTCTGGAGGGACGCACCCGTGCCATGCTGAAGGTACAGGACGGCTGCGTGAATTTCTGCACCTACTGCATCATTCCCTATCTCCGGGGCCCAATCCGCTCCGCTACTGCAGAGCTGGCAGTCAGCCAGGCAAAGGAACTGGCACAGCAGGGCTACCGGGAGATCGTGGTCACAGGCATTGAGATCGCCTCCTGGGGCGCGGATCTTCCCGGCAAGCCGGGACTTGCGGTTCTGTTGAAGGCCGTTTGTGAAGCGGTTCCGGAGCTGCGGATCCGTCTTGGCTCTCTGGAGCCCCGGATCATTACGGAGGAATTCTGCCGGGAGCTGAAGGCGCTGCCCAATATATGCCCCCAGTTCCATCTGTCCATGCAGTCCGGCTGCGATACGGTGCTTGCCCGGATGGGCAGAAAGTACGACACTGCCCGGTATTTAAAAAGTGTGGAACTGCTGAAAACAGCATTCCCCGGCTGCGCGGTGACCACGGACATGATTGTTGCCTTCCCCGGTGAAACGGAGGAGGAGTTCTGCCAAAGTCTGGCGTTTATCCGCAAATGCGGTTTTGCGGATATGCACATTTTCCCCTACTCCCGGCGTCCCGGCACTCCCGCGGACAAAATGCCCGGTCAGCACGACAACGCCATTAAGGAGGAACGCAGCCGCCGTGCCATCGCTGTGGCGGAAGAGCTGTCCGCTGCCTACCGGCAGGCAATGGCAGAAACCTGCCAGCAGGTGCTCTTTGAGGAGGAGAATGACGGCTTCTTCACCGGTCACGCACCCAACTATGTAAAGGTATACGCCCGGGGAGAAGATCTCCACAACCGGGTGAAAACTGTGAAAATCCGGGAAATTTTCCGGGATGGCGTGCTGGGAGTCATAAAAAATTAAGAATTTAGGGGCAGACAATAAGGGAAAACTATGCTATACTATAAACTACTGTTTTTATAGTAGCAGTATTGTGGACAGATCAAGGAGGCGTTTCCTTTGAAATATTGGAGAGGATACCTGGTTGCCGCCATATTTGCCGCCATGTCCTGGGGGCTTGCGGAATTTGCCAAGGCCCATTGGGAGCTGGTGGATATGGTCTATCCTTATGTGACCCGGTTGATACAAAATTATCTGGTGGAGTGGAACGGTTCCATCAGCATCTGCCTGTGGCAGATCCTTTTGATGACGGCAGGTGTTCTGCTGCTGGCCAGTATTGTTTTGATGGTGGTGTTCAAGTGGAATCCCATCCAATGGTTTGGCTGGGTAACCGCAGCCGTGGGGATCGTGGTGTTTTTAAATACCGCCCTGTTCGGCCTGAACAATTATGCCGGCCCCATTTCTCAGGATTTGCGACTGGAGGTAAATGAGTACACCTTAAGCGAGCTGGAGACTGCCGCCACGTTTTATCGGGACGAGGCCAACAGCCTGGCAACAAAGGTTTCCCGGAATAACGACGGAACACTGAACTACCCCTCTTTTGAGCTGCTGTCCCAGCAGGCTGCGGAGGGCTTTAAGACCCAGACCTATGAAAGATTCAATCCCGTATTTGCCGGCTCTACCGTACCAGTGAAGGTACTGACCTGGGAGGGCTTCTTCACCAGCCGGGGCATTACCGGCGTTACGGTGGGCATTACCGGCGAAGCGGCCGTCAATCCCCAGACACCTGCCATGGCAATGCCCTTTGTCATGTGCCGGGAGATGGCCAAGCGGATGTGTATTACAAATGAACAGGATGCGGCATTTGCGGCATTTATGGCCTGTGATGCCAATACTTCTCCGGAATTCCGGTATGCTGCCTATTTTATGGCCTATCGCTATTGCTATGAGGCACTGCAATCTCTGGAGACCGCAGCGGCTCAGACCGTGGCAGCAAAGCTTGCCCAGGGAGAAAACGGCATGCTCAGCAGAGATCTGGAAGAATACAACAGCTCCTTTGCCGCCACCCGGGATGATAATTTCATGACCGAGGAAGATACCGGCGACGCAAAACGGAGCAATGTGGTGGACCTTTTGGTGAACTGGCATATTCAGGAGTATATCCTGCCCTCTATGATGGAAGAAGAAGTTATTTTCGATCCCTTGGACGAGAGCCAGGTGGACCTGTCCGGTCTGCCCAATGTGGGTTAACGGTATGATGAAAGAAACACTGACTGAGGGACTGCCCCGTCTGGGGCTGGAGCTCAGGGAAAATACAATCGATACCCTGTGCGCCTTTGGCGAAGCGGTGGTGGAGCAAAATAAAGTGATGAACCTTACGGCCATCACGGAGCCTTCTCAGGTGGCAAAGCTGCATTTGCTGGACAGCCTGTCCTTGCTGACGGTGGAAAACTTAGCCGGTAAGCGGATCATCGATGTGGGCTGTGGCGCCGGTTTCCCCGGTGTTCCGGTAAAGATCGCCTGCCCTCAGGCGGAGCTGACACTGCTGGATTCTCTGGGCAAGCGCATGAGCTGGTTGGAGCGCATCCTGCCGGAGTTGGGTGTGGAGGCCACCTGTGTCACGGCCCGGGCAGAGGAAGCGGTCATCACCCGCCGGGAGCAGTATGATATTGCCACCAGCAGAGCTGTGGCCCGGCTGAATATCCTGCTGGAGCTGACGGCGCCTTATGTAAAAGTGGGCGGCGCGGTACTGGCTATGAAGGGTACAGCCGCACAGGAGGAGTTGGCGGAAGCAAAAAATGCTATCCACAGGTTGGGTATGAAATTGGAGCGCGTGGCGGAGTTCCCGGTGGACGGAACGGCACATACTGTCATCGTTTTGCGGAAGATCGCGCCTACACCGGCCCAGTATCCCCGGCGCTACGCAAAGATCAAACAATCTCCCTTATAAAAAAAAGGACGACAACTGTCGTCCTTTTTATTTTACTTCCCGCAGCTGCACCATGACCACGGTGGCATCGTCCTGGCCCCCAAGCCGGGAAAAGGAAAGCAGTCGTGCTGCCAGCTCTCCCGGGGTCTGGTCCAGACCGTCGCCGCAGCAGCGCAGCGCGTCCTCTTCCACAACGCCGTCGCTGACCAGCACAAGAAGCTGTTCCCGCCGCAGGGTCAGCCGGTGGCAGGTCTCCTGAAAATCCGTTACAGACAGACCTGGAGGAGGTGTGGCGGTGCCGATCTTCTCTGCTCCGTTTTTAGTCACAAGGTAGGAAGGCGCCGCACCCCATTTATAAAGCATCACTTTCCCGGACTCCAGATCGACCTCAGCAAGATCGATAGTTACAGCCCCTGCCCTGTCCCGCAGAGCGCATAGGGAATTCATACTCCGCAGGGCATGCCGGGCAGGATACCCTGCCGACAGCAGCCGCCGCAGCATTCCCGCAGCGGTCTTTCCCTCCTGAACGGCACCCAGACCGGTGCCCATTCCGTCGCACAGCAGCACATAATACCTGCAGCCGGTTCCGGCAAACCGCAGACACCGGTCACCGTTATCTGCCTCCGGCCGGTTGCCGTAAACAAAAACCTGGGGAAGATAGCTGTCCTCACGGATGGTTCCTCTGTGGGCGATCTGATCGGACAGCTCCTGTAAAAACTCCGATAAAAACTGATACTGCTGGAGCACAGCGGCCCGGTATTCCCTTTGCCGCTCCCGGTCTGCCCGGATGGAGCGAAGCTGCTCCTGAGAGCGGTGCAGCTCTGCCAGATACCTGCCGCTTTTCCGGCAGATGATGGGCAGCTCATCGGTGTGGAGCAGAGGCTTGTGGAGCAAAGAACCGGGAAGCTGACCGATCCGCCGGGCATCCTTACAGGTTTTCCGGTAGTTGCAGCTGCTGCATGCCCGCTCCGCTGCCCGGGTCACAAGGGCGTCCTCGTCCACCGGGATATGGGGCGTTTCCAGCAACAGCTGCTGGGTCTGGGAAAGGATCCCGGCGGCCATTTCCAGCCGTACCTGCGCCACGCCGGTTTCTCCCCGGCGGTGGGATACCTTTACGGGATCGGGAAGGAGACTTCCCAGAAGACCGCCCAGCAGCAGTCCGGGGAAGGGCTGCAGATCCCATTTTCCGGACAAATACATAATAGCGATGTACACCGCCGCCGGAGAGAGCTTAATCAGGGCCTTGGGACACCGGGGCAGAAACCGCACAAGGTAGCCAAGGGTCAGTACGGCGGTCATGGGGATGGGAGTTATCTGTGCCAGATCCAGGGCAAGACCGGCAAAGGCCGCAGCGGGAAAAGCGGCAGCTGATGCCAATGCCCCGGCAGCGATATACCCAAACCCTAAGTAAGGTATGGGAACGATCTGCGCCAGCGCCAGAACGCACAGACCGCAGGCCAGCCAATCCAAAATAGGATTTCTCCGCTGTAGCACCAGAGTGAACAGCCAGGCGGTAAGGATCGCCAGACATACCTGTAGCAGATAGACCGGCAGCGCATACCCCCGACCTAACAACACCTGGAAAAGCACGCCCAGGGAAGCAACTATTAGACCTGCGGTGGCAGGCAGCAGCAAAGGGGCGGATTGGGTAAGCTTCCGGTCACCTAAAAGCAGTGTCAGCAACAGTCCTGCACCGATCCAGGCAACACATTGCTGACCGGCGCTGCCCCAAAAAAGCAGATACCCCACCGCGCTGCCCAGACCCACAAGCACAGCAGACCAACCGGTACAGGCATACATCAGCCCCATGGCAAGGGGCATGGGCGCATGGGCAAGACTGGCGGCACTGAGTAAAAATCCGGAAATAAGATGCAGTCCCCCGCGGATCGCCAGATGCGCCTTAGGGTCTAAAGCCCACTGTCGCAGTGCATACCGGCCTTGCTGGACATAGGACTGAAGGGAGATCATTGGTACCACAGCCTTTCGTAAATTTCTGCTTTTATTGTACCAATGGCAAGGGCAGGAATTTGTCGTAAACCGGCGGACACGAAAGATTCTTGCGTACCGGCAGACAAAGGTGTATAATAAAAGAAAACAGCATGGGAGGCAGACTATGGGCGTAGAATTTGAGGTGAAATTCCGGGCAACACAGGAAGTGATTGAGACTCTCCGTCGGGAGCTTCCCGGCCGGGAGGAGCGGTATCAGATGCAGACCACCTATTACGACACGCCCTCCGGAGCGTTTTCCCAAAGACACTGCACCCTGCGCCGCCGCATGGAAAACGGCAGAAATGTCTGCACATTGAAGACCCCGGCGCAGGGCCTGGGCCGCAGTGAGTGGGAACTGGAATGCGACAGCATCGAAGAAGCCGTAAAAGAATTATGTAAATTGGAGGGGAATCGGGAGCTGCTGTCCCTGGCAGCGGAAGGACTGAGCCCGGTATGCGGTGCCAAATTTACCCGGATCGCCAAAACGGTGGAGCTGGAAAGCGGCACAGTGGAGCTGGCTCTGGATCAAGGTGTTCTTATGGGCGGCGGCAAAGAGATCCCCCTTTGTGAAATTGAGCTGGAAAAGAAGACCTGTACAGAAACAGACTGTTTGGCCTACGCCAGTTTCCTGTCTGCCAGCTACGGCTTGAAGCAGGAGAAAAAAAGCAAATTCCGCAGAGCGCTGGCCCTTTACAAAGGAGAGTAATATGGCACTGAGCAGCTTATTTGAAAAATACGACAAGCTGGTCCTGTTTGATACGGAGACCACGGGTCTGGCGTACAGCCGGGATGAGATCATTGAGTTTGCCGCCGTGGTGGTGGAACAGCAAAACGGTCAGCCGGTGGTAACGGAGGAGTATGACCAGCTCATCACCTTAAGTCCCGGGGGCTTTGTTCCCACCATGATCGAGAAGCTTACAGGCATCACCAATCAAGACATTCGGAAAAAGGGTATTTCCAAGACCCGGGTGTGCTGTGATGTAGCCCGGATGTTCCGGGGAAATACCCTGCTGCTGGCGTACAATGCCCATTTTGACCTGAGCTTTTTGTTTTATATGCTCCTGCGGGAGGGAGATCCCACCATTCTCAAGGGCAAGGATAAGCTGGATCTTCTGACGGTGTACAGAGACCGCCGCAGCTATCCTCACAAGCTGAGCAACGCTATCGATGCCTACGGACTGACTGGCAAAGTGGTGAACTCCCACCGGGCTGTGGATGATGTGCTGGCAACCCTGGAGGTCATGAAGGCCATGGAGGCGGAAAAGGACGACTTAATAAATTATGTAAACCTTTTCGGCTATCATCCCAAGTTCGGCGTGGATGGAAAACCCATCGGCTCTGTTACATACAAGCCCCAGCCTTATGATCCCGTCGCGCCCTTGTACCGGTAAAATCAAAAACTGCGCTGCCTTTAAAAGGTAGCGCAGTTTTTATGTTATGCAGCCTGGTCGTAGGATTCCTCTGCTTCCGGAACTTCCAGGTCGAAGGCCTGGGTGAACAGCAGCAGGGTGTCGGCAAAGCGGTCGTTGGAGCCGGGGCATTCAAATACACCGATCAACAGCTGCCGGTCGCCTACCTGGAAAGCAGACAGCAAACAGTTGCCTGCGGGGGTGGTGAAGCCGGTTTTCAGACCTACCGCGTAGGAGCAGTAATACTGGGAATCCGGATTCAGCAGGGAATTTGTATTTTTCCATGTCAGCGAACGGTCGTTTGAAAGGGTGACCGTCTGGGTAACGGAGGCGGCGTACTTGGCGATCACCGGATTTTCCAGAGAAAGGCGGCCGATGATCAGCATATCCGTGGCGGAAATATAATGCTCCTCGTCATGGATGCCGTCGGGGGTAATAAAATTGCTTTCCTTCATGCCCTTATTTCTTGCAAGGGAATTCATCTGGTAGACAAACCGCTCAATAGCCCAATCGGCACGCATATCCGGGTTGTTCATCAAAATCCTGCCCACCTCGGTGGCCAGAACATAGGTGGCGTCGTTACCGCTGGGCAGCAGCATGGCAGCCACAAGCTGCTCGGCGGTGAGGGTGTCGCCCTGCTGCAGGTGTGCCAGAGAGGAGTCGGCATCGATCATGGACAGTTCACTGCCTACGGTAACGGTGTCCTCCGGGTCTATGTACTGCAGTGCCACATAGGCGGCCCACAGCTTGGTGATGCTGGCGGGGTATATAGGTGTGTCGGTGATCCCTTCGGACAGCTCCAGGAAAACGCCGCTGTTGATGTCATAAACGAAATAGGCGCCGGCGGTGATGGTATGGTTCTCAAGAACCTCTGCCCAGTTATCCTCCATCTCCACCACTACCGGAGGCTCGGTTTCGGGAGGTTCCGTCTCGGGGGGTGCGGTGGGTTCTTCCGTCGGTTCGGCAGAAGGCGCGGCGCTTTCCGTCTGTGGAGGCGGCTCGGAAACCGCTCCGGGCGTATTTTCGGTTACAGCGGGGTCTGTCTGAAGGCGCGCCGGATCGGACACAAAAAACAATGCCACGCCGATCAGCAGCACCAGAATGATGACCTCCACAACGATGAGTTTTTTCATAAAATTCCTCTTTGGCCCGGATCAATCCTGGCCTGCGTAATCCAGATGACGCTGGATGCGTCCTATGATCATTTCCAGAGCAACAGGATTCTTGCCACCCTCGGGAACGATGATGTCTGCGTACTTTTTGCTGGGTTCAACATATTTTTCGTGCATGGGCTTCACGGTCTGCTGGTACTGCTTGATGACAGATTCCAGGCTGCGGCCCCGTTTGTTCACATCCCGCTTGATACGGCGGCAGATGCGAATATCCGCATCGGTGTCCACGAAGATCCGAATATCCATCAGCTCCCGGAGCCGCTTATCGGCAAAGATCATAATGCCCTCCACCACGATCACCGGGTGTGGCGTGACCTGCATGACTTCGTCACTGCGGTTATGTAAAGAAAAATCATACACAGGGCATTCAATGGCCTGGCCGTCCCGGAGCTGCGCCAGCTGCTCCACCATCAGATCTGTTTCCAGGGCTGCAGGCTCGTCATAATTGAGCTGACAGCGCTCCTCGAAGGTGAGCTCGTCGTGGCGCTTGTAGTAGTTGTCATGGCTGAGGACTGTGATCACATCACCGAAGCGGTCCATGAGATTTTTCATCAGGGTTGTTTTTCCACTGCCGCTGCCGCCAGCAATACCGATTACCAGAATATCCTCCATGTCAGCCCTCCTGAAGCAGATTCATAGAAAGTGTCAGCAATGCCGGGTCGGCAGCGCTGTTTTCGATTTGTATACTACCGGGTCCGTCAAAAAGCAGGCCAGCAGCTTCCAGACAGCGCCGGGTCTGCCGCGCGGTGCCCGCACCGCCGTCAAAAAGGATGGTGTTGGGGCCGAGGATCCGGGAAATATGCTTTGCCGCAAAGGGATAATGGGTACAGCCCAGAACCAGAGCGTCCAGCGTTTCACGGTAGGGGGAGAGAAGTTGGGAGAGCAGGTCAAAGGTCTCCCGGCTGTCCGCCTTACCATGTTCGATAAGCTCCACAAGACCGGGAGCGGGGATCCGGGTGAGGCTCGCTTCGGGGAATCGCTGGGCCTGGATGGAGAATTTTTCCTCCCGCAGGGTGACCTGGGTGGCCATGACACCGATACGGCCTGTGGGGAACCGGTCGGCTGCCATTTTCAAGGCAGGCTCGATGCCTACGATAATGAACTCCGGATACCGTTCCCGCAGAATATGGATGGCCGCGGAGGTAGCGGTATTGCAGGCTACCACCAGGGCCTTGATGCCCCGCTGCATCAGCATTTGGGCGGCATCAAGGGTCATCTGCTGCACCTGCCGGGTGGTTTTACCGCCGTAGGGGGCATTGGCAGAGTCGCCGTAATACAGATAATTCTCACCGGGCATGAGCCGGAGCAGTTCACGCAGTACACTGATACCGCCAACACCGGAATCAAATACTGCGATGGGAAGCTGGTTGGTGTGCATGGGTTCACCTCTTGTATCTGTCTGGGGCAATTAACCCTGACCGGAGATTCTGGAGTCAATACGGGTAAGGGAATAGATCATATCCGCGTACACTTCTTCGGTAATACAGCCGATGAAGGTGTCCTCATAGGCGGCCATGGCCTCGTGGATACGCAGTACCCGCAGGGAGTTGGACCAGGTTTCTGCATAGGAATAAATGGGGGTGTAGCTGAAGCCGGTGATCTCCACATTTCCGTTGCGGTTGTTTTTGGTGATCTCCAGATCCAGAATCACGGAATACTGGGAGCCTGCTTTTTCTCCGTCACTGATGAGATCACCCAGGGAATAGGCAACAAAGGTTCCTTCCTCCTCGTCAAACACCATTTTCTGGACATAGTGGGGATGGGTGCCGACGATGGCATCTACGCCGTTTTCCTGTAAAAGGGTAATAATGGATTCCTGCGAGGGGCTGATGGAATCGTTGTATTCACTGCCCCAGTGGAGCATGGCCACAATCACATCCGGGTCTTCCCGCTTTGCGGCGTTAAGGACCTCCGTGATCTTTTCGGAGTTTACAGACTGGTAGGTGCTGGTATAGTCGTTATAGAGTACATTGACACAGTTTTCGCTGCCCACGGGCAGGGCTGTGCCTTCAATCATGCCCTTTGTAAAGGCCACAAAAGCGATCTTGATGCCCTGCACCTCCTGCAGGACGTAGCCCTTTCCGGCCTTGTAGTCGGCTTCGTCCTTATAGACACCCACCGGCTCCATGCCCGCTGCGCGGACACCGTCAATGGTCTTGGCCAGGCCTGTTACACCGTTGTGAAAATTGATGGAATAGGAATTGGCAAGCTGCACCAGATCCACACCGGCTCTGGACAGGGATTCCATCAGTTCCTGGGGGGCAGACGCGGTACTGCTACCGTAGGGCTCACCGCAGAGGCTGCCTTCAAAGTTGACGGTGGCAAGATCGGCTTCTGCCAGAATATGGGCCACATCCATAAAGGTGCTGGTGTAGTCATAGCTGCTGCCGCCTGCCTGGATGATCTTGTCGGTGACATTTACATCGCCGGCCATGGCAAGATGGATGACAGTAAAGGCAGCATCCGTTTCCTGGGGTGCTTCCGTCTCTACGGGGGCATCGGCGGCGGGGGTACTGCTTACCGGCGTTTGGTCCGGGGCTTTGTCTCCGGGAAGCAGGATAAAGATCAGCACAGCACACAGCACCAGTACTGCTGCGGCAATACCCAAACGCAGCCAAAGCTTCCGCCGCTTGTCAGCCCGCTGGGCATTCCGCAGCTGGCGTTGCTTTTTCAGTTCTTCCGGGTCCAGGGCCATACTGCTCCTCCTTCCGACAATTATAATAGTTTATTGTACACCATATTCTCCTTTTTCACAACCCCGAAAACATACAAAAACCGGGAAGCCCCTTTACACCGGGGGGATTTTGCGATAAAATAACGCTACATAAAATTAAGGAGGCGGTATTGTGTTCCGGGATACATCAGAAGAATTGGCACGGTTGGAAGAGGAACTTCTGGCGGAAGAAGAGCCGGAAGAAGAACTGCCTCCGGAGGAAGAAGCGGATCCCTGGATGTATGAGGACACCCGTGCTTCCCGAAATCCGCAGATTTATCAGAATTATTCCAATGACTACGGCAAGAATCTGCGCAATTATGCTTCCGGCTACCGTGCCTATAATACAGACCGGTCTGACGAGGACCTGGAGCAGTACAGCGAAAAGGTGCGCAAAGGCTCCCGTGTGGGCTGCCTTGCGGTGGTGCTGTGCCTGCTGGCGATTGCCATAGCGGCAGCGGCAGTCATCTGGCTGGCATACGAAAGGGGTCTGCTGTGATGAAACACACGCCCCCTGTGGGACGGTTTGCCCCCACACCCTCGGGACGGATGCACTTGGGAAATGTCTTTGCTTTTCTCATCGCCTGGCTGTCTGTAAAAAGCCGAGGCGGCAGCATCGTACTGCGTATGGAGGACCTGGACACCCAGCGTACCAGCGCTGAATTTGCAGAAACCCTGCGCCGGGATCTTCTGTGGCTGGGACTGACCTGGGATGAGGAGACCCCGCCCCAAAGCGCCCGGAGCAAGATCTATGAGGAGTACTTTTCCCGGCTTCAGGAGATGGACCTGCTGTACCCATGCTACTGTACCCGCAGTCAGCTCCATAGCGTGAATGCGCCCCACCGGGCAGACGGTACCTATGTTTACCCCGGCACCTGCCGTGATCTGACACCCCAAAAGCAGGCGGCTTTTGACCGCGCTCCCGCATGGCGGGTAAGGGTTCCCAACAGGGAATTTGCCGTGGAGGATATGGGGCAGGGCCTGTACCGGGAAAACCTTCTAACAGACTGCGGCGATTTTGTGGTACGCCGGGCAGACGGCGTGTTTGTTTATCAGCTTGCGGTGACGGTGGACGATGCCCTGGCGGGTGTCACGGAAGTGGTACGGGGCGTGGATCTTTTAAATTCCTCCCCCAGACAGATGTACCTGCAGGAGCTGCTGGGCTTCCCTCATCCGGACTACGGGCATGTGCCGCTGCTGCTGGCGCCGGACGGACGGCGGCTGAGCAAGCGGGATAAGGATTTGGATCTGGGCGAGTTGCGGAAACGGATGACCCCGGAGCAGCTGATCGGTCTGCTGGCGCATACTGCCGGACTGATCCCGTCCCCGGAGGAGATCTCTCTCCGGGAGTTGACAGAAGAATTCCGTTGGAGTAAGATGAAAACCGGAGATATTTATTTGGATCAGAAGATATTTTTATAAATTCAGGAGTGTATGGTATGAAAAAACCTGTTCTTGTGGTTATGGCAGCTGGCATGGGCAGCCGTTACGGCGGATTAAAGCAGATCGATCCCGTAGGCAACTGCGGCGAGGCAATGCTGGACTATTCTCTGTTTGATGCCCGGGAAGCCGGATTTGAAACAGCGGTAATCATTATTAAAGAAGCCATTAAAAAGGACTTCATGGAGACCGTAGGCACGCGCCTGGAAAAGTGTCCCCTGGAGATCCGCTATGCCTACCAGGAGATAGACAAGATTCCGGAAGGCTACACCGTTCCGGAGGGACGCACTAAGCCCCTGGGTACAGGCCATGCCATTCTTTGCGCTAAGGACGAGATCGGCGATGCTCCCTTTGTAGCCATCAATGCCGATGACTATTACGGCAAATCCGCGTACCGGGTGATCTATGATCACCTGTGCACCGCCAAAGAGGGCGACCACTGTATGGTGGGCTATATGTTGGGCAATACGGTGACCGATAACGGCAGCGTGGCAAGAGGTGCCTGCGCTGTGAACGAGAAGAAAAAGCTCACAGACATCGAGGAGCTGCTGAAGATCGAAAAGTACGAAGGCGGTATCCGCTTCTCCAGAGATGACGGTGCCACCTGGCAGGACATCGATGCCAACACCGTGGTATCTCTCAACATGTGGGGCTTTGCTCCCGGATTTTTGGATGAGCTGGCAGGACAGTTCCCCGTATTTTTGGAGGAGCAGATCCCCGCGAACCCCGCCAAGGCGGAATTTCTGCTGCCCCGTTGTGTGGATGTGATGATCAAGGCAGACCGGGGGTCCATCACCGTTTTGGAATCTCCCGACAGATGGTACGGTGTGACCTATGCAGCCGACAAGCCCAAAGTAGTGGCGGCGCTGCGGTCGCTGGCCGAGGAAGGTAAATACCCCTACTCTCTGTGGGGTTAATAAAAAAAGAGGTCGCCCGGCGACCTCTTTTTTATTCTGTTCCATTGGCCAGAGAGAGAATGGCATCGGCAATGTATTCTGCCGATAACAGTGCTTCCTGCCGGGTGTTCCCGGCGGCACCCAATTCAACAAGCACAGCGCCCTGGGAAAGGTCCTGGTTAAACCGGGACTGGCGAAAAACCAAGGGGCGGCAGATGCCGGGACACAGCTTTTCCAGCTGTACCTGCAGCTTGGCCGCCAGGGCGGCATTGGTTTTCCAGCCGCTGTGATTGCTGCCTACCACCAGCATGACCTGCGCGGCGGTTCCTTTTTCGGTGGAGACGGTATACCCCAGCTGATTGCCGGAGGAATCGGACATGGCGTCCCGGTGAAGATCCAGCACCAGCCGGATCGAGGGATATTCCTCCAAATACCGGGCAAGGGTCTGCCGGGCGTTGGCGTAAGAGCCATTGTAGGAGGGATAATCGTGGAGGGTCTTGTCGTGCAGCACACAAATACCCTCCTCATATAAAAGCTCTGCCAGATGCTCGCCCACAGAGATCACATTATATTTTTCGTCCAGGGTACGGAAATCCGAGGATTCGGTGTAATCTTCCGTGGGGGTATAGCTTTCCGTGGCGTGGGTGTGGAGGATCAGAACTGTGGGTTCTTCGCCCCACAGTTCCCAGTCAAGGGGCAACTGCAAAAGCGCCTCCGGGTTGGGATCTACATCCGAGAAATCCTGAAATTCCAAAAGGGCGGCATCCTCCGGAGAAAACCGGAGCGGACGCTGCTCCGGTTGGGTGGCGGCGGGAAGGGTCTCATCAGTGCTCTGGGGGCTTGCTTCTTCGTTTAGCTGTACCACCCGGCCTGTTCCCATAAACAAAACTGCGGAAGCCACCTTGGACCGGTCTTGCAAAATATCATAATTGCTCAGCAGCCGCGCCAAAACGGCACACAGAAGAACGGCTGTGCAGATACGCAGGATCTTTCTGTCCATACTGAGTGCGGCCTCCTTTTACACAATAGCAAAGGGTGCGTTTTCACGCACCCTTCTGTCTCGTTATTCCGGTTTTTTCCACTTGGGACGGGTTCGCAGCTCCTGCCGCAGTTCCTTGAAAAAGGCGGTGAGCAAGGCATTGCTCTCCTCTTCACAAAGACCTTTTTCCACCTGTGGATGGTGGTTGAAGGCCATGGAAAACAGATCGCAAACCGAGCCGCAGGCACCGCACTTGCTGTCCGGGGCGCCGTAGACTACCCGGGGGATCCGGGCGTTTATAATGGCGCCGGCACACATGGGGCAAGGCTCTAAGGTCACATACAGGGTACATTCCCACAGCCGCCAGCCGCCCAGATTTTTACAGGCCTGCCCGATGGCTTCGATCTCCGCATGACCCAGAGCGGTCTTGTCCGTTTCCCGGCGGTTTCTGCCCTGTCCCACGATCTCGTCGCCCCGGACGATGACGCAGCCCACCGGAACTTCCCCCTCCGCAGCCGCTTCTCTGGCCAATTCCAGGGCCGCTTCCATAAAAACACTGTCGTCCATAGCTTCGCCTCCTTTATTTTATGATAACCGAAGGAGGTTTGTCCAGTCAAGTGTAGCACAGAAGTTTCGCAAAAATAACAGAAAGCGGTAGGCAGCAGAGCGTTTGTCCGCCTTGATTTGTGCGGGTATTCTTGTTATAATTAGAATAAGGAGGTGGGTGCATGGACACAGAAGGAAGAAACAGTGCGTTTCTGCTGGGAAGCACCCACTTTTTTGTGGACTTTGCCTGCACGGCACTGCTGACAGCATACGCGGCAGAACTGTCGGCCTTTTGGATATTGGCATGTGCACTGATATATAACGGCCTTGCCTTTGCTTTTCAGCTGCCCATCGGCGCTCTGGCAGACCGGTTGAGTCTAAACCGGGTGCTGGCAGCCTTGGGCTGTCTGTTGGTTTTTGCGGGAGCGCTGCTTTCACTGCCGCTGGCAGGCTGTATATTCATCGGCTTGGGTAATGCCTGCTTCCATGTGGGCGGCGGCAGAGAAGCGCTGAAGGGCGGCAAAGGAAAAGCCTCCCTTGTGGGGAAATTCGTGGCACCCGGTGCCATCGGTATTTTTCTTGGACCCAAGGCGGCAGGCTTTTTCTGGTTTGCCCGGATCCTGCTGCCGGCATGTCTGCTGATTTTTGCCGTCCTCCTGTTTACACAAAAACAGACGGGGGAGAAAGCGGAGCGGCAAAGCCTTCCCGGAATGCCCCTAACCAAGGGAACGCTTTTTCTGGTCTTTGCCTGTATGTTTTTTACCGTATTGCTGCGCTCTTATATGGGCACAGTGCTGCGCTATCCCTTTTTAAAGCAGCCTTGGCCGGCACTGCTCTTTACCCTGTGTATCTTCGGTGGAAAATACTGGGGCGGCAGCCTTGCAGACCGTTTTGGGCCGCTGCGGTTCAGCGTAGCGGCACAGCTTTTGGCGAGCCTGTTGTTTGTACTTTCCCTATGGATTCCCTTGCTGGCGCTGCCGGGAATATTCCTGTTTAACACTACCATGGCCATCACAGCCCATCAGCTTTACCGGGCGCTGCCCCAATATCCCGGCACCATGTTCGGAATGACCACCTTTGCTTTGTATCTGGGCATTCTGCCCCGGCTGCTGGGCTGGGAGAACGGACTGTTTAACTGGTGGGGACTGGGCATTTTAAGTCTGTGCTCCACAGCCTTTTTAGTGGCCGGACTGCTTTTGATGAAAGGAGGTCAGGTCAGTGAAACAGCTTCTGCTGTCCTTAGCTCTGTCTCTGGGACTGACGCTGCTCCTTGAGCTGTCTACAGCGCTGCTTTTCGGGCAGCGCAAAAAAGCGCTGCTGCTGGTGGCGCTGGTCAACATACTTACTAACCCGCCGGTGGTGTTGCTTCTGAATCTGGTTGCCATAGGAACACAGGGTCATCCACCCTGGCTGCTCATCGCCGTACTGGAGCTTGGCGCGATAGCTGCGGAGGGATTGGTCTATCAAAGAAGCCGTCTGCTCAACAAATGGAACCCCTGGCTCTTCAGCCTGATACTGAATACGATTTCTTACTTGGGAGGTTGTCTGCTGTCATGAAAAGAAAAATCACCGCGTTTTTACTGGCTGTGCTGCTGTGCGCGGCAACGGTGCTGTCCGCTTCCGCGGATGCCTATATCCCGCCGGAGCCGGCAGCCGCATCCTACAATATCCTGTCTGCCCACGAAAAGGACGGCAGATGCAAGGCGCTGAATACCTTTATCAGCAACTATGTGGAAGCCGGCATGCTGCATTATAAAACCTTCGCGCCGGAAAGCGATCTCATCGCTGTGGTACTGAAGCATATCGAGCTGAACGCAGAGCTGTATTCCGGCGTAAAAAAGGTGGAGGGTGAAGACGGCAAGATCTATATGCGCATCACCGAGGACTTGTTTAATTCCAGGATGGATCGCCTGTTTGACCGGGATATTCCCGCATCGTCCTGTCCCGGCTATGAGGATGGCAGTATTCTGGTGTCTGCCAGGCATTACAACGGCCCGATCCGGGTCTTTGGCAGCGTATATGATTGCAGCCAGGTGGAGGAGGATATTTACCGGGTCAGCTTCAATGCCTATCTGGTGAACGAGGATTTCTCCGGCTGGTATAAGACCGCCCACAGCAATCTGCCCCAGGATAAGCTGTCTTTACTGGGCAGCGGCACCGCTCTGGTGGAATATGACGGCGGTGAAACCGTGGATTCCATTTCCGTTACGGATTTCATTCTGCTGGAGTATGAGCTGGAGGCAAAAGGCATCCCCTGCACCGATGCCAATCTACCTTATGGAGTAGAGGAGATCCAACCCCCGACGGAGCCTCCCACAGAGCAGCCCACGGAAGCGCCTGCTCCGGCACCCACGGAGGAGCGCGAGGAAGAAGAGGCTCCCATCACCTTCCCCAATGAAAAGGAAGAAGAGGACGAACCGGCAAAAGAGATTGTCTGGGATAATGACCGGGGCTTGTTGATTCTGATCATCGTGCTGGTGGTGATCATTGCGGTATTGGCTCTGGTGGTGATATTGCTGGTGATCCGCAGAAAGAAATAAGAACAGCATCCTTTCCCCGTGTGCTTGCACACGGGGAAAAATCATGCTATAATAACCAAAATATTGCGTTTATGAGGGAAAGCCATGAAAACATTGCTGCACATCTGCTGCGCGCCCTGCGCCAACCAGCCCATTGAGGTCCTGCGTGGAGACGGTTTTGAGGTGGTGGGATTTTGGTATAATCCAAACATCCATCCCTTTACGGAGTACCGCAGCCGCCGCAACTGCCTGCGGGAGTACGCCCAAACAATTGGTCTGCCTGTTATTGAAAAGAACGACTACTCCCTGCGTCCCTTTATCCGGGAGGTAGCAGCGGATATTGGGAGTCGCTGCGGCAAATGCTATGAAATGCGGCTTTATGAAACCGCCCGCCAGGCGGCAGAAGGGGGCTTTGACAGCTTTACATCCTCCCTGTTCATCAGCCCTTATCAGAATCATGAGCTGATGAAGGAAACCGCGGAGCGTGCCGCCAAGGAGTACGGCGTGGAATTTCTGCACCGGGACTTCCGTCCCTATTTCAAGGCCGGGCAGGAAAAAGCCCGGGAGCTGGGGTTCTACATGCAGAAATACTGCGGCTGTGTATTCTCGGAAGAAGAGCGGTATCTGAAAAAAAGCAAGATCATTCCTTAGGAGGAAGTATGACCAATATGCAATTTATCGTCCCCTGTCTGTTTGGCCTGGAGGGTATTGCCGGTGACGAACTGCGGCGGCTGAATATGGAAAATGTCCGGGTGGAGGACAGACGCGTCCTGTTTACCGGCGATACTACCGCCATTGCCAAAGCCAATATCTGCCTGCGTACCGGCGAGCGGGTCATGGTGGTGCTGGCCCAGTTTGAGGCCAAGACCTTTGAAGAGCTGTTCCAGGGTGTGTACCACGCCAATCTGGAGGACTATATCCCCAAGGACGGCCAGTTTCCTGTAAAGGGCCACTGTCTGAACAGTCAGCTTATGAGCGTTTCAGATTGCCAGGCCATCATCAAAAAGGCAGCCTCCAAGCGGCTGGGTGAAAAGTACGGCATCAGCTGGCTTCCCGAGACCGGCATTAAGTTCCAGCTCCACTTTACCATTCTCAACGACCGGGTCACCCTTTCTCTGGACACCTCCGGCCCCGGTCTGCACAAGCGGGGCTACCGTGCCATCGGTAACGACGCCCCCCTCCATGAGACCCTGGCTGCCGGTATGATCCAGCTTACCCGTTACCGGGGCAGAGAATATTTCTGGGATCCCTTCTGCGGCAGCGGCACCATTCCCATCGAGGCTGCCCTCATCGCTAAAAACCGGGCGCCCGGTTTAAACCGCCATTTTGCCGCTGAGGAATATCCCTGGATGCCCAAGGAAATATGGGAGCAGGTCAAGGAAGAGGCCAAAGCCAAAGAATTTAAGGGTGACTACCGGATCATGGGCTCTGACAACGACCCTGCCTGTGTATCTCTGGCTTTTGCCAACGCAAGGAAGGCAGGTGTGGCCGATGCAGTCACTTTCAAAGACGGTGATGCAACAAAAATGAGCCTGCCTACCGATTCCGGTATCATTGTCTGCAACCCGCCCTACGGCGAGCGTATGATGGAACAGCAGAGCGCCCAGCGGCTGTATTCCGCTCTGGGACGGCATTTGAAATTTGCCAACGACTGGAAGAAGTTTATCATCACCTCTGAGCCGGAGTTTGAGCATTACTTCGGCCGCCGTGCCGATAAGAAGCGGAAATTCTACAACGGCAAGATCAAATGCGACTACTATATGTTTACAGATAACACCAGAAAGAAGAAATAAAAAATGAAGCATCTATTTATCATCAATCCTGCCGCAGGCAGCCGTAACCAGACGGAAATTTACCGGAAAAAGATCGCTGAAGTCTGCGAAAACAGGGGTATTGACTATTCTGTGGAGCTGTCCGCCGCACCCGGCTGCTGCACCAAGATCGCCCGGGAAGCAGCTCAGACCGGTGAAGAATACCACATTTATGCCTGCGGCGGTGACGGTACGCTGAACGAAGTGGTCAACGGTGTTGCGGGTTTCGACAATGTGGCCATTACCACCTTTGCCGGCGGCAGCGGCAACGATTTTGCCCGGATGTTCAGCGAGCCGAAGGCCTTTACAGATCTGGAGCGGCTTTTGGATGGGGAAGTGACGGAGTTTGACCTTATCGACTGCAACGGCGACTACAGTCTGAATATCTGTTCTGTAGGTCTGGATGCCCGCATTGGCACCGATGTTGCCAATTACAAGCGGCTGCCTTTACTCCACGGCTTTGCGGCATACGCCGCCTCCACAGTAGTCAACACCGTCCGGGGCGTCCATGAGCATTATGTCATCGAGATAAACGGTGAAATCATCGACGGTAACCAGACCATGCTGTGCGCTTGCAACGGTCAGTTTTACGGCGGCGGCTTCAATCCGGTTCCGGAGGCCGATCCCACAGACGGCATTATGGAAGTGCTGATCGTGAAAAAGGTATCCCGTCTGAAGGTGGCACAGATCGTTGGTAAATATAAAAACGGAAAATATAAGGAGTATCCCCATCTGATCCGCCATTTCCGTACAGACCGGCTGAAGATCACCTGCGATAAGCCCTCCCCTATCAATCTGGACGGCGAGCTGCGCATGAGCCGGGAGATCGATATGCACATCGCAGATAAGAAGTTGAAATTCATCTACCCCAAAGGACTTACCTGGAAAAAATGAAATACATACCACCCCGGGAACGCGTTTCCCGGGGTGCTTTTTACGGCTGCGCGCCGGATGCACCTTTTTTCGTCGACGGAATATGTTGGAATGAGCGGGTTACCCGCCAAAACGATTTGGAGGTATTTATTATGTGCAACAACAACTTCTGCGGTAACTACTGGTGGATCATCATTCTGATCCTGCTGTTCTGCAATTGCGGCGGCTCCATGTGGAGCAACAACGGCTGCGGCTGCGACAACGATCGCTGCGGCTGCTGCTAAATAAAAAAAGGGCGCCCGATCGGGCGCCCTAAACTCATAATAAATTCCACCATGTTAAGGCGTGGGCATCGGCCATAGCCTCCATAAGCCGGGAAAGCTGGGCGCAGCAGGCAGCGAAATGCTCGCCGTCCCGGGCGTGGGCGTAGACCTCCATTTCCGCAAACAGACCTTCTATCTCGTCAATGGGCGTGTGATCGGCAACGGTGGCCATGCCCCGCCAGGTGGCTGACCAACCGGCTTTTACTTCTGCTGCCATAGAAATACCCTTTTCCAGATCTCCAAACAACGCCTCCCGGGCAGCAGCTTCCAGTTGCTGTGCGATGGGTTCGCAGGCGATGTCCATGGAAACTGCAACTACGATTCCCAGAACCAAGAACACCAGAAGAATACCTACGCCCAGATAAAACCGCTTTTCCATATCAGAACTCCTTTCGGTAAAAAACCACATGATCTCCACCGTCCACGGTCAAAAGCCAGGTGTCCCCCAGGACAGCGTTCTGCTGCTGCAAAATGCTTTGCACCCACCGGGCATCTTTTTTTGCTTTGGATAGGTTTTCTTCCAAAAGCTGCCCGTCGGAAATAATGGTGATGGGCAGATACTGCTTTCTTGCCGGGATACCGGCCTCCTTGGCGCTGGCAGGCCGCTCCTTGGGATAAGGAAATACGGACAGGTTGCCGTTGGTCTCCAAAATGGCATACTGCACACTTTTTAGATCCAGCACATCCTTTTCCCGCAAATGCCCGGTAAGCTCATCCAGGGTGACCCGGGTTTTACGAAGATTTTGCTGCAGGATATTGCCGTTTTCAATGAGGATCACAGGCTTGCCGCAAAGCAGCCGACGGAATTTTAAACTGCGCAGGGAGAGAGCAGACAGCACCAGTTCCACCCCAAACACCGTCACGATAGGGATGATGCCGGAAAGCAGAGGGATCGCGCCGTCCTGCATGGGAATGGAGGCGAGATTGGCCACCAGCATGGTCACCACAAATTCCGAGGCCTCCATCTGACCGATCTGCCGCTTGCCCATAAGCCGGATCACAGCGATCAAAATGAGATATAACACAATGGTACGGATATAGGAAAGAATCAAAAATACCACCTCTTGTGGTAGCATTTCCCGAAAGAAACAACATATACATTTTGTGGAATTATTGCGAAAAAAGCCTTGACTTTCTAACAATTTTCCTATATAATAGCAGAGCCTGTGCGAACAGGCATATCCTTGCTCCCGGCGCGACCGGGGGCCAAAAGTCCAAAAGGAGGTGCAAACAACATGGCTAAGATCACCGGTAAGTATGAGGTGCTCTACATCATCGACCCCACTCTGGGCGAAGAGGGCATCGCGGCACTTGTGGAAAAGTTCAAGGCAATGGTTGAGGCGGAGGGTACTCTGCTGAACATTGATGAGTGGGGCAAGCGTCGGCTGGCATACCTCATTAATGACATGGCTGAAGGCTACTATGTTCTGATGAACATGGAAACCAAGCCCGAGTTCCCTGCAGAGCTGGAACGTGTGATGAAGATCACTGAAGGCGTTATGCGTTGCCTCGTCATCGCAGTGGAAGAGTAAGGAGGAAAAACCATGCTCAACCACATCACCATTATGGGTCGTCTGACCCGTGACCCCGAACTGCGCCGTACTGGCAGCGGTGTCGCCGTCGCATCCTTCAGCCTGGCTGTGGATCGCGATTTCTCCCCCCGGGATGGCGGCGAACGGGAAACTGACTTCATCGACTGTGTCGCCTGGCGTCAGACTGGAGAATTCGTCTCCAAGTATTTCACCAAGGGCCGCATGGCGGTGGTGTCCGGCCGGCTGCAGATCCGCAACTGGACCGACAAGGATGGCAACAAGCGTCGTACTGCAGAAGTCGTTGCAGACAATGTCTACTTCGGCGACAGCAGACGGGACGGCGACAACGGCGGCTATACCGCTCCCGCTGCCCCCAGCTTCGGCGGATATTCCGCTCCTTCTGCTCCCGCATCTGATTTCACGATGCTGGATGACGATGACGCACAGCTGCCCTTCTAATTTTTGAACTTTTCTACTCTAACAAGGAGGTAAATACCATGGCTAACGAACAGCGTGTTCGTCCCCGCAAGCGCAAGAAGGTATGCGCATTCTGCGTGGATAAGATGACCAGCATCGATTACAAGGATGTTGCCAAGATCCGCCGTTACCTGTCCGAGCGTGGCAAGATCCTGCCCCGCCGTACCACCGGCACTTGCGCAGCTCATCAGCGTGACCTGACCACCGCTATCAAGCGTGCTCGCCAGATCGCTCTGCTGCCCTACGTTGCTGACTAATGAAGCACCAAACCTCCGGAACATTTGTTCCGGGGGTTTTTTTATTCACCGGCCATGACCAGCTGCCGCAATACCTTTACAAACATCTGTCCCCAGGTGAGTTTGGCCACGGCTTCCTCTGCTACCAGAGGGATCTGGGCAAGGGTCTGCTCTCCGGCGGTGACGGTCAGCGTACCCAGCCGCTGCCCCTTGCTTACCGGGGCGGCCACCGATTCATCCAGTACGGTCTGATAACAGATCAGACTTTTTTGCCCTTTGTCGATCAAAATGGCGCTCTGCTCTGCCGGAACGGCGGCAACGGTATCACTGACGCCCAGCGTTACCTCGATGGCGGCGGCTTCCGGGATCTCCGGAACGATCACGGCATAATTGGCAAAGCCGTAATCCAGCATGGATTTGCAGGAGGCAAACCGGATCTGGGAGGTCTCACAGCCCATAACCACGGCGATCAGATCCATGCCCTCCCGCTGGGCGGTGGCTGACAGACAGTAGCCTGCCCCGGAGGTGAAGCCGGTCTTCAGCCCGGTGGCGCCATTATAAAACCGCACCAGCTTGTTGGTGTTGGAAAGACCAAAGGTACCGTCCCGGACGGTATCCATCCAAATGGTGGTATACTGCAGGATGTCCGGATGCTTGGTGATCAGCTCCCGGGACATCAGCGCGATATCGTAGGCGGAGGTCTTGTGGCTGGCGGCATCCTCCCCGTCGTCAAGACCCGTGCAGTTGACGAAATGGGTGTCGTTCATACCCAGCTCCAGGGCCTTGGCGTTCTTCATACCCACAAAGGCAGCTTCGCTGCCGGCGATATGCTCAGCCATGGCGCAGGCGCAGTCGTTGGCGGAGCTGACCGCAATGGACTTGACCATATCGCTGACGGACATGGTTTCCCCTGCCTTCAGATAGATCTGGCTGCCGCCCTTGGCCGCGGCGGCTTCGGAGGCGGTGACGGTATCCTCCCAGCCGATCCTGCCGGAATCGATGGCCTCCATGATCAGCAGCAGGGTCATTACCTTGGTCACGCTGGCCGGTGCCAGGGGCTCATGGGCGTTGGACTGGTAAAGGACCGTGCCTGTGGCGGCGTCCATCAATAAAGCGCTCTTTGCCTGAATATCCAGCTCCGCGGCCTGCGTCCCAAAGGGTACCATTCCCAACACAACACAGATACTTACAATGACCCATACGATCCGCTTCATAACGATCCCTGCCTTTCTGAGAAAGCTTATGAGGCGTGTCCCGGGAATATGCAAAAGGCAGGCCTTTCGCCTGCCTTTAAAAATCGGGAATAAATGCTGTATCCGCGGCGTCTGCCTCCTGAGTAAAGCCCTCCAGCTCATTAAGGAACATCCAGCTCAGCACCGCCTGATATTCTTCTTCGGTAATGGGACGGTCAAAGGGTGCGGGCAGACCCGGCATGGGGGTATACTGGCGCATCAGGCTGACCAAAACCTGACCGGGGGCAAAGGTCTCGCCGATCCAATCCAGTACTTTCAAAGAGTTTTCCACATGGCCGGGCAGGATAAGGTGGCGGATGATCACGCCTTTTACGATCTTCTCCCCCTGCCACTGTACCGGCCCAACCTGCCGCACCATGGCTTTGATCGCTCTTGCGGCCACGGGGAAATAATCCGCCGCCCCGGAAAGGGTCTTGGCAAGACCTGCGTCGGCATACTTCATATCCGGCAGGTAGATATCCACCTTTCCGCTCAGAGCGGCGATGGTCTGCTCCCGCTCATAACCGCCGCAGTTGTACACCACGGGAACGGGCAGAGGCTGCTCCAACGCGGCCAAAACCGTGGGCAGATAGTGAGAAGGGGTCACAAGGTCGATATTTTCCGCCCCTTGGGCGATCAGGGATTCCATCATTTGCCGCAGCCCGGCTCCGTCTACCGGCTTACCTACGGGACCGCCGCTGATGGCCCGGTTCTGACAGTACTTGCAGCCCAATGTGCAGCCGCCAAAGAAGATGGCGCCGCTGCCGCCGCTGCCGGCCAGCACCGGCTCTTCCCACTTGTGGAGCATGGTCTTTGCCACCAAAGCGGTGTCCGGACAACCGCAGTAGCCGGTTTTACCGGCAGTTCGGTCGATCCCGCATTGCCGGGGACACAGATTACAGTTTACATAACACATAAAAACACCCGTCCTTTTCTTTATCATAGCATCTTTTTCCTTGTGATACAAGCATCTTTACCTTGGAGAAAATTTGTGCTATCATAAAGAAAAAGCCTTGGGAGGTATGAGATATGGAAATTCGTTTTGCGCAGGCAAAGGACGTGACGGGCATTTTGGCGCTGCTGCGGCAGGTTGGTGGTGTCCATCACCAAGGCAGACCGGATATTTTCCGCTCAGGCGCACAGAAATACGGCGCGTCCCAGGTGCTTGCTATGCTGGAATCCTCCGCAACGCCTATTTTTGTGGCGGGGGAAGAGGACGCGGTGCTGGGCTACGGCTTCTGTTTTTATAAGGAATATAAAAACGATCCCGTCATCGCCGACCACAGCGAGCTGTACATTGACGATCTGTGTGTGGATGAAAACCGCCGGGGTCAGCACATCGGCAAGGCGATCTATGAGGAGATCTGCCGGTATGCCAAAATGCGCAAGTGCTACAATGTGACGCTGAATGTGTGGTCCTGCAACCCCGGCGCCATGAAATTCTATGAATCTCTTGGACTGAAACCCCAAAAGGTGGGCATGGAAGTTCTTCTGGAGGAGATTGAATGCTGATAAAAAATCAGATCTACGAGACCCAAATCGTAGACTACACCGCCGAGGGGCAGGGCGTTGCCAAAATCGAGGGCTGCGCTGT
>JAZUMW010000106.1:0-24611 GCA_045603825.1 Faecousia sp. | reverse complement strand
GCGGACATTTTCCCCGCTATCGGGGAAATCTGCCCTCGTCAGAGGGGGCCTTCGGTGCACACATAACCGCATCTGTGGTAGTAGGGCAGAACACGCAAGCGAAAGAAAATTCGATGAGCCTATAGGCTCGGCTGGTAAAAGACCCTAAGGGGGGCTGTGCATATCTCCGGCACGGCCGGTGGTTATGATTTATACCGTACCGGTGACGGTCAGCACCGCGGTGCCGGGGGTCACGGTCCAGGTGCCGTCCTCGTTCCGGGTATAGGTGGCGGCGGGAACGGTGATCTGCCCGGGAAGGGTGGCAAATTCCCCGGTGGTCTCGTCGTAGGTGTAGTTGACGCCTTCGACCCAGGTGACGCCGTTGAACACCACGGTAATGGGATCCAGGATGGGATCAAAGGTATCCGTGAGGATCACATCATCGGTGGCCACAGCGGGGGTATTGCCGGCGTTGGCGATGACGAAGGTATAGGTGAGCTCCCCGTTTTCCGTCACCACCTCGGGGCTGAGGGCCTTGCTCACCGTCAGATCCGCCCGGTCCTCGGTGCCGATGGTCTCGGTGGCGGTGATGGGGGTGGACAGGCCGCCGCCCTCCACGGTGGCGGTGTTGACGATGGTAGCCTCTGCGTCCAGCGGCGCAAAGGCTGTGACCTCTGCCTCATAGATGAGGATGGCGTTGCCCCCGGCAGGGACATTGATGCCGCTGATCACCAGAGGGGGGCCTGCCTCCACCACGGGGTCGGCCTGAAGCACGCCGTTTACATACAGATGCACCGAGCCCTCCACATAGGCCAGGGGGTACACGGTGGTACCCTCAAAATCGTAGCCTCCCAGATCGTCGGTGACAGTCAGCTCGGTGAAGGGTGCGCTACCGCTGTTGACGATGGAAATGACATAGGTCACATCATCCCTTGCCACATAATCGTCCATCACTGCGGTCTTCACCGCCGACAGCGTCTCCAGAAGCTGACCGGTCACGGTGTTGGAATTGGTGGTTCCGCCGTTGTAGGACAATGTCGCGAAATTGGTAAAAATCGCCATAATACTACCTCCATAGAGTTTTTTCGGGTTTCCCCGCTCCAGTCTATGTGCCCCGCCCCGGGGAAGTTCCCCTCCTGTCCGGGATACAGCCCCATAAAAAACCGGGAGAAGTGTTACCTTCTCCCGGAAAAATATTCAGTTTTTTACAGCGCATCTCCGTTGAGGTAGGGTTCGATGACCACGCTCTCAACGCCGCCGGAAGCGGCCTTTAGGAGGAAAATATCCAGGGTATACCCGTTGTCGGCATTCTGGTAGTAGGTGGAAGTGCCCTCGCTGTAGTTCTGGGTCGTCACCAGACTGTAGCCCATTTCCTCCAGATAGTCGAAATAGCGCTCCAGCTCATCGGCATCGTATTCATAGATGAACACGGCGTAGCGCTCATCGTAGCCATCAACAATATCCTCGTAGCCTTCCACAGACAGGAAGCCGAAGTCCAGGGCGGAGGCGGTACACTCCGCGCCGGTCACGCTGTGGTAGGTGAGCAGTTCGGAGTCCAGATACTCCCGGGCATCGTAATCGTAGAAGTCGTAGTATTCCTCCTCGGGAGCCAGCTTGTTCATGCAGGGCTCTACCACGGTGGTGGTATAGGCACCGGTATCATCCTTCAGGATGAACAGGTCGAACATGAAGCCGTTCTCCCCGTTTTCGTAGTAATAGGAAGTGCCCTCATTGAAGCTCTCGCTGGAATGGTAGGCAAAGCCCACGCTCTCCAGATATGTAATGTAGGCATCCAGGGCATCGCTGTCGTAGGGATACAGGAACACGGCAAAGTGGTCGTCGTAGCCATCGACAATTTCCTCGTAGTCCGCCTCCAGGAAGCCGAAGTCCAGGGCAGAGGAAGTGCATTCCGTGCCGGTGACCGCGTGGAAGGTAGCCACATCGGAGTAGGTGTAATCCTTCAGCCGGTAGTCATAGAAATAGTAGAAGCTGTCGTAGACCGGAGCCTCCGTGGGTTCGGGCTCGGTCTCCTCCGGTTCGGTCTCCTCCGGTTCAGTCTCCTCCGGTTCGGTTTCCTCGGGCTCCTCCGGTTCTTCCTCCTGCTGTTCCCCCCGGGCCTCGTCGATCTTCTCGTCAATGAAGTCCAGGGCAGAGTCCTTTACCTCGCTGATGGCATCGGAGCAGCCTGCAAGGGCCAGCACCATAGCCAGCGTCAGTAAAACCGCCAAAAATCGTTTCATATAATGGATCCCCTCTCTTTTTTATTTCCGTAAAGTATTATATTGCAGTGGGCCGGGGATTGTCAAGGCTTCCGGGCAGCCGGGGGGGATTTTTCCCGTTGACACTGCCGGTGAATTCTTCTATAATGAAAAAAATCCCACTAAGGAGGCAATTATGGAAAACGAAGAACTGCTGCAGGAAGAGGAAGCTTCCGTCATCACCCTCACCGACAACCAGGGCAACGACGTCCAGTTTGAATATCTGGACTGCATTGAATACGAAGGCACCGAATATCTGGTGCTGATCCCCCTGGAGGACGAGGAGAGCCGCCTGGTGATCCTGCGGGTAGAGCCCCTGGACGAGGAGAACGAGAACTACATCCCCGTCAGCGACGACAAGACCCTGGATGCTGTCTACGGCATCTTCAAGGAGCGCTATAAGGACATCTTCACCTTCGAAGACTGACCGGTGTGCCGCCGGCGTCAATGCGCACACTTTCCGTAAGAATCCGTAGGGGCGATTCGTGAACCGCCCGCAAAGACCCATCGAAAAAACGGTGTCATTCCAAGCCAGTGCGTACACTGGCGTGGGAATCCCCCGCTTTAGGAGGGTATCTGCCACACCAACACACAAAAGAGGATGACAAGAGCGGACTCCCATAGGAATTGGATTCCTATGGGAGCCCGCCCATTTTTATACCGTTCCTTTGACGGACAGCACCGCCGTGCCGGGAATTACCGTCCAGGTACCGTCCTCATTCTGGGTATAGGTGGCGGTGTTTACGATGGCAGCCTCCTGATCCAAAGGCGCGTATGCTGTCACCTCTGCCCCATAGCTGAGGATGGCGTTGGCTCCGGCAGGAACATGGATGCCACTGATCACCAGGGGCGGGTCTGCCTGCCTTATTTTTTCTATCAGCCCCGGACGTAGTTCAGAATATCCTTTACGGATTCCTTGTTGTCGTAGGTGGGCCAGTATTCGAAGCCGAAGTACCGGTCATAGCCGGCCTCATCGGCAGCCTTAATGACGAAGGGGTAGTTGGTCTCGCCCTTGTGCAGCTCGTGGCGGCCGGGCACACCGGCGGAATGGAAGTGGCCGATGTAGTCGATGTTGGTGGTGATGGAGTTCACCAGGTTGCCCTCCATCAGCTGCATGTGGTAGCAGTCGAACAGCAGCTTCACATTGGGGCAGTGCACAGCCTTCATGATCTCAAAGCCCACATAGGAGGAATCCAGGTAATAGCCCTTGTGGTCGTACAGGGAGTTCAGTGCCTCCAGAACGATGGTCACACCGTTCTTCTCAGCGATCTCGCCGGCCCGCTTCAGGTTTTCCAGCAGCAGGATCTTCTCGCTGTCGGTCTTACACATCACTTCGCCGGACAGGCCGATCATGGTCTTGACGCCCATTTCCTTGGCGTAGCCCATGGACAGCTCCACATTTTCCTTCACGGTCTTCCAGGGGAAGGTCATGCGGTAGGTCCAGGCCTTGTTCAGGCAGCAGGCAGCGATGGGGATGCCGGCGTCGGCGGAAGCCTTGCCCAGCTTGGCGGGGGTGATGTCGGGGTCACTTGCCCAGGGATCCCAGAATTCCACGGCGTCGCAGCCCAGATCCTTGGCGATCTGGAAGCGCTCCAGGAAGGGTACATTTTCAAATACAGGCTCGATACACAGAGAATACTTCATAACCGTATTTCCTTTCTGAATTGATTTTTAAAAGGCGCCGGACGGGGTCGCCCGTCCGGCGCGGCATTGTTTAGGCCAGGACAGCGGCTACCTTGTTGATAGCCTTGGCGATCATATCGCAGTCCTCGTCGGTCATCTGAGCGGGAATATCCAGGTGGACAACACGGCCCAGGTAGTTCAGGGTGTTGGGGTTCATGTTTTCGGCATACTCCACGGGAGCGGGGTTCTTCTTTTCGTGGTAGGGGCACTCCCAGGGGCAGCAGATCTCGTTGGAGGCCTTCTTCTGGATGACATGCTTCCAGTGGGCGTAGATGTGCCAATCCGGAATACCGGAGTTGAATACGCCGGCGGCGTTGACACCTTCGGCCTGGAGGGCTTCACAGAAGGGGCCCACCTTCTCGGAGGAGTCAAGATAGAACATCAGGCAGATGCCGGTATCGCCCTCGGGATCGTTGCAGGGACGGACCTTGATGCCGGGGGTGTCCTTGATCTGGTTGATGATACGCTTCTGGTGGCTGCGCATTGCGGCGTTCAGCCCGTCCAGCTTACGCAGCTGTGCGCACATAACGGCGCCGGCCAGCTCGCTCATACGGAAGTTGGAGCCACAGAACAGCTCGCCCTCGAAGCGCTGCTCGGCAAACCGGTCGGGTCTCCAGCAGGCAGCGGTGTCGTGGTAGGAGCAGCAGCGGTCGTAGATACGGGCGTCCTTGCACAGGATCATGCCACCCTCGCCGGCGGTGATGGTCTTGTGGTACTGGAAGGAGAAGCAGCCGCAGTCGCCGAAGGTACCCACATACTGGCCCATATAGGCAGCGCCAACAGCCTGTGCGCAGTCCTCGATAACCTTCAGATTGTACTTCTTGGCAATCTCCATGATGGCGTCCATGTTACAGGGAACACCACGCATGTGGACAGCCACGATGGCGCGGGTGGCGGGGGTGATCTTCTTTTCCAGGTCAGCCACATCCATGGTCAGAGTCTCGTCAACCTCACAGATGACGGGAGAAGCCTTGGCAGCCACGATGGCAGCGCAGGAAGCGAAGAAGGTGTAACCGGTAACGATGACTTCATCGCCGGGGCCCACATCACAGGCCACCAGAGAGGAGATCAGGGCGCCGGTGCAGGAACTGGTAGCCAGTGCATAGGGGGAGCCCATCTTCTCTTTGAAAGCGTTCTCAAAAGCCCGAACCTTGGAGGGGGCGTTGGTGGGGCCGTAGTAACGGAACAGGTACTTGTTGTCAAGGACCTCCATCACTTCCTTCTTTTCATCTTCGCCGATCTCCAGACCGCCGGGATACATGGGATAGTTGGGAGTGGTCTTGGCCTTGGGGCCGCCATGAATGGCAAGCAGTTCGCTCATGGTTGTTTCCTCCTGATAATTATAATAGTATTTTCGGTGGACGCAGCGCCGCGCCACCGTTAGCTTAACCGGTAAAGTAATGGTAACACTTTCAGCGACAAAAGTCAACAGAAAGTGTGTATTTTCAGTAACTAAAATGCTTTAGCAACCCTTCTTGCAAAGCCGCGTCCCCCGAAGGGGATGCGGCTTTGGGGGAAAACTTATTTCTTCTTCATCTTGGGGATGATGTCGAATGCAACGGATGCCAGGATAACCAGGCCCTTAACGGTCTGCTGCCAGTCGGCGGAGACGCCCAGCATGGACATGCCGTTGTTGAGGATGGCGATGACGAAGCAGCCGATGAGGGCGCCGGAGATGGTACCCGCGCCGCCGGAGACGGAAGCGCCGCCCACATAGCAGGCTGCGATGGCGTCCAGCTCGAAGCCGTTACCGGCCTTGGGGGTAGCCGCGTTCAGACGGGCGGTGTAGACCAGGGAAGCCACAGCGGCCAGCAGGCCCATGTTGGTGTAGGCCATGAACATGGCCTTGCGGTCCTTGATGCCGGACAGGGCTGCTGCCTTACGGTTGCCGCCAACAGCATACAGGCTGCGGCCGAAGACGGTGCGGTTACAGACAAAGTTGTAAATCAGGGTCAGCACCAGCATGATCAGCAGCACGGTGGGATAGCCCTTGTAGTTGGCCATCAGAAGGGACAGCACCAGCACCACAGCGCACAGCACCACGGTGGTGACGATCATACCCACAGGGTTCTTGACGGGAACGCCGTGCTTGATCTTGTCCCGGCGGGACTTGATCTGGACCAGCACGATAGCAGCGCATGCCACAACTGCCAGGATCATGGTCAGTGCGAAGGCATTGACGCCCAGCTCCTCAGCCACGAAGGAAGCGGCGATGAACCGGAAGGTCTGGCTGAAGGGGCCGATGGAGGCGCCGTCCAGAACAACCTGCGTCAGTCCGCGGAAAACCAGCTGGCTGGACAGGGTGACGATAAATGCGGGGATGTCGAACTTTGCGATCCACAGGCCGTTCCACGCGCCGATGGCAAGACCGATGAGCAGGGCGACGATCAGGGTGGGCAGGGTGCCCATGCCGTGATTGACCTGCATGATGGCGGCCACGGAGCCAACCACAGCAACGGTGGAGCCGACGGACAGGTCCACGTTACCGGTAAGGATGACCGGCAGCATACCCAGAACCAGGATGACCACATAGGAGTTCTGGAGGATGATGTTGGTCAGGTTCATGGAGGTGAAGATCAGGCCTTCGGTAAGGATATGGAACAGCACGGCGATGAACACCAGCACCAGGACCATGCTGTAGGCCCGCAGGGTTTTCAAAATATTTGTCTTTTTCATACACAACTCTCCTATCTGTTAAACAAGCAGACGCATGATGCTTTCCTGAGAAGCTTCTTCAATGGGCATTTCGCCCTTGATCTCGCCGTCGTTCATAACATATACACGGTCGCAGACGCCCAGGATCTCCGGCAGCTCGGAGGAGATCACCAGCACGCACTTGCCGGCAGCGGCCAGCTCATTGATGATGCAGTAAATATCATACTTGGCGCCCACGTCAATGCCGCGGGTAGGCTCGTCCAGGATCAGCACGTCGGGCAGGTTGAACATCCACTTGGCAAGGACAACCTTCTGCTGGTTGCCGCCGGAGAGCTGACCTGCGTTCTGGAAGATGCTGGAGCACTTGACGCCGAACTGCTTGGCGTTGGTCTCCGTCTCCTGTATCTCCTTGTTCAGATTCAGAACGCCCCGTTTGGAGATACGCTTCAGGTTGGACAGGGAGATGTTTTTGCTGATGGTCTGATCCAGCACCAGGCCGTAGGTCTTCCGGTCCTCGGAAAGGTAGGCCACGCCGTTTTCGATGGCCTTGGAAACGGTGCTGGTGTCGATCTTTTTGCCGTCCTTGTACACCTCGCCGGTAATCTTGCAGCCGTAGGACTTGCCGAAGATACTCATGGCAAGCTCGGTGCGGCCGGCACCCATCAATCCGGACAGGCCTACCACCTCGCCCTTGCGGAGGTTGAAGTTTACATCCTTGATGACCAGCTTGTCTGTCAGATCGGGATGATGAACATTCCAGTTCTTTACCTCAAAGCACACATCACCGATGTTGGTGTTGGTCTTGGTGGGGTAACGGTTACTTAGCTCACGGCCCACCATATGGCGGATGATGTCATCCTCAGTGACCTGGGAGGCGTCATCGAAGTTGGCAACGGTCTGGCCGTCCCGGAGGACGGTGACAGAGTCGGCAACATAGACGATCTCGTTGATCTTATGGGAGATGATGATACAGGTCATGCCTTCTTCCTGCAGGTGCTTCAGAAGATCCAGCAGGTTTTTGGAGTCCTTTTCGTTCAGGGCGGCGGTGGGCTCATCCAGAATGAGGATCTGGCACTTTTTGGACAGTGCCTTGGCGATCTCAACCAACTGCTGCTTGCCAACACCGATCTGGTTGATGGGGGTGTCGGGGTCGTCCTTCAGACCCACACGCTCCAGAAGGGGGATGGCGTTGGAACGGGTCTTGTTCCAGTCGATGGCGCCCCGGGTTTTCTGGGGATGGGACAGGAAAATATTTTCCGCGATGGACAGCAGGGGAATCAGCGCCAGCTCCTGATGGATGATGGCGATACCGGCCTGTTCGGACTGGCCGATGTCGGCGAACTTGCACACCTCACCGTTGACGAGAATATCTCCGTCATATGTACCGTATGGGTAGATGCCGGACAGCACCTTCATCAGGGTGGATTTACCGGCACCGTTCTCGCCCACCAGGGCTTTGATCTCGCCTTTCTTCACCCGGAAGCTGACGCGGTCCAAAGCGCGCACGCCGGGAAATTCTTTTGTGATCTCCCGCATTTCCAGAATGTAATCCTGCATAGGCTGACTTCCTTTCATTTTGGTATAGTTCTCGTATCAACCCTTGAAAACTCCGGGCGGCAAGGCCGTCCGGACTGTTCAGGGGTCGCGTCCTGAAAAGGGCGGTGCCCGGGCCCGCTATGGAGCCGGGCACCGCTTGGGTTCAGAAATTAGCCGTTGACTTCTGCGTCGGTGTAGAAGCCCACGTCAACCAGGTGGTTGTAGTTCTCGCCGGTGATAACGAAGGGATCGTACAGCAGGGTGGGAACGTCGTATGCTTCGTTGTTGGTAACGGTGTCGGGAGTGACCTCGTTGCCGGCGTTCAGGTTGTCCAGCAGCTCAACGATCAGCTCTGCCAGCAGGGTGCCGTCGATGAATACGGTCATGGTCTGCTTGCCGGCCTTGATGTTCTTAATAGCAGCCAGCTCAGCGTCCTGACCGGTAACGATGGGCATGGGGTTGTCCTCGGTGCCGTAGCCCATGGACTCCAGGGAGGAGATACAGCCAATGGCAACACAGTCAGCGGTGGACAGGCAGACATCCAGATGGTCATCAGCGTAGTAGCCGGACAGCAGGTTGTCCATACGGGCCTGAGCCTTAGCGGAGTCCCAGGAGGGAGTTGCGCACTCAGCGGCGGTGGTCTGGCCGGACTTGATTACCAGCTTACCAGCGTCGATGTAGGGCTGCAGGATGTCCATCTGGCCGTTGTGGAAGACCAGGGAGTTGGCATCGTCCTGAGAGCCTGCGAAGATTTCCATGGTGTAGGTTTCGGTGGTGTTGTCCAGATCCAGAGCGTCACGGATGTACTCACCCTGCATCTGAGCCAGGCGGAAGTAGTCACAGGTGACATAGTAGTCAACAGCCTCGGTGTTCTGGATAGCGCGGTCGTCAGCGATAACCAGGATACCGGCATCCTTAGCCTTTTCACAGGCATCGGTGAGGGAGTAGGAGTCGACAGCAGCGATGATCAGGCAGTCAACGCCCTTGGAGATCATGTTCTCGATCTGAGTAGCCTGACGGGCGGAATCGTCCTCAGCGAACTCGACCAGAACTTCGTAGCCGGCGCCTTCCAGAGCGGTCTGGAGACGGTCAGCCTGCATGGACCAAATGGTCTGCTCCTTGGTGGGCATGCATAGACCAACGGTAGCGATCTTGCCTTCGTCAGCAGCGGGAGCATCGGCAGCGGGAGCGTTGCCGCAGGCTACCAGTGCCATGACCATAACGACGGCCAACAGGATAGCGAGTAATTTCTTCATTTTTACTTTTCCTTTCTTGACATGTTGTTGTAGGGACAGTGCTTATAAGTTAAGCGTCTACGCGTTGATACAAGACGCCTCTCTCCTTACAGTAGGCAGCCAGTTCTGCCGAAACATCGCCGTAGCCGATCATCCAGTGATGGCCGCAGCCCAGGTTGGCGATCCGTTCACACAGCTCCAGCACGGGGATGTCGAATTTGACTCTGTGGGGATTGCCGGGGAAGTCCATGGCGGTCTCCACCGCCTCGCCCACCATGACGGACATACGCAGGCGGTCGCCGTGACCCACCAGGTCAGCCAGGGTCACCTTACCGGTTTTGGGGATGAACATGCTGCAAACGCCCCGATCCATGAGACGGACGGGATTCAGGCTCACATCCTCCGGCTTGGGGGCCATGGTGAAGCCGCAGCTTCCGCAGTGGGCGAAGAGGATGGTATTGCTCTGCACATCGGGATGGAGCAGGTCGGTGTGGTTGATGCACTGGCCGGTGAGGTCGCTGAGGATGCGCATCATCACCGTATTGCTCACATCGCCCTCACAGCTGCAGACGATGCCCTCGTCAGACAGCAGGGAGTAGCCCAGGCACACCTTGCCCATATACCGGGTATAGCACTTGACGGCCAGACCGCACAGGCGGTAGCGCTCCACCAGCACCTTCATGGCCAGGTAGTAACGCAGGGATTCCTTCAGCGCCTCCATGGAGGAGGTAATGTTGAAGCCCCGGGCCAGGAGCTTTTCCAGCTCCTTTTCCACCGCATCGTCGGCAACGGCCTCCACTTCGTCCAGAAGCTCGGTCTCGTTAATGCCCACGATGACAGCGCCGCACTTTTCGTACAGGGAGAACTCGTCAAAGGCGATCTCCGTCATGCCGGAGGCATGGCCGCCGATGGAGCCGATGTTAAAGCTGGGGATCTCCTTGCCTCCGGACCGGGCGGCGGATGCCTGCTTGAGGATACCGGCGGTGGTGCCGGGGCTGCCGGGGTCACCGTAGACGAAGGAGTAATTATCATAGGACACATCCGTAAACACGGAGGTGATCTGGTGGACACAGCACAGCGAGCCGCTGTCCACACTGGGGAAGGCGTGGAGGATCACCTTGGCGCCTGCTTTCCGGGTCACAGGGAGCAGCTCCAGCAGGTGGTTGTCCTCGCTCCAGGTAGCCACGCAGATCACCAGGGTATCGAACTGGGTGCTGCGCAGGTAATCGGCGGCCTCCTTGGCGGTTTCGGGATTCCACATAACGATGCCGGAATCGGCAACGGGCGCGCCCGCGGCCACCAGGGCATCGGTAACAACGCGGTAGATCTGGGGGGCTTTGTCAAAGCCGACCTCATCCTTGCAGGCAAGGCCGACAACGGCAATTTTTTCCTTCATTGTGCAAAACTCCCTCTTTGGGTAGTAGGTAATACGCATGGTACTATTTTACAGAATGCTGGGTTTTTCTGCTATTCGCAGATTGACTATAAATAATTTAATTTTACTGAAGTTTTAGCGAATTAAAAGTGATGTAAAATAAAGTTCAATAAACTAACTGAAACACCTATTTACTATTGGATATTTTTATAGTATAATAATGCCGGTATCCTTAATAAACGGAGGGAATTTTATGTCCAAACCCACCATTCGCCGTATTGCGGAGCTGGCAGGCGTGTCCACCACCACCGTATCCTATGTGCTCAACGACCGTCCCGGCATCAGCCAGGAGACACGGCGTAAGGTCCAGGCCATCATGGAGCAGGAGCAGTACACACCGGCGCCCAATACGCTGCGGTCGGCATCCCGGCGCAGCAACAACATCTATATGATGATCGATGAGTTTACATCCTTCGGCAATCTGTTCTACTCCACCATTCTGGATTCTATTTCCATGGCTGCGGAAAAATTCGGGTACAGCATCGTGCTGTCCAACAAATACGAATCCTTCCGGACCTCGGCCGCTGCCAAGGCCATTATGCAGGGTGCTGCGGACGGCGTGGTGTTTTTGCACGATGTGGATTCTGAGACGCTGCTGTTTCTCCAGCAGAACCGAACACCCTTCGTGGTCATCGACTCTCATAAAAAGGACGCGTCCTATATGCGTGTATGCGCGGATTATGACAAAGCTGCCCACGCCGTCACCAACTACCTCATCGGTCTGGGGCACCGGAAGATCGCTTTTATCGGGCAGGCATCCTTCCCGGACTTTTATGTTACCACCTTCCGGGGCTGCTGCCGGGCATTGACGGAGCACAGGCTGACCATCCATCCTCAGTGGCTGCAGTCCGATGCCTATGACTTCCAGTCTGCGTTTCAGTGCATGGAGAATATTCTCAAATGTGACGAGCTGCCCACGGGCATCGTCTGCGCTACGGATCTGTTTGCTCTGGCAGCCATGCAATGCACCCAGACCCGGGGCTACCGGATCCCGGATGATTTTTCATTTGTGGGAATCGACGACCTGAACAGCTCCTCGGTATTTTATCCCACCCTGACGACCATCCATCTGGATCACTATGCCTTTGCCGAGCATGCAGTGAAGCTGCTGCACAAGCAGATCACCGCCGGCGATCCGGACTTGTTTGAAACAGCCACCGTTCGTTCCGACCAGCTCATCGTCCGCAATTCCACCGGTCCTGTGCCGGCAGAGCAGAGCGGCAGGTAAAACAGTTTTTCTTGCTGATTCTTATTAAGAACAGTATATTGATACTCCTGGAAATTGTCAATTCTGTTTTAGTAGTTTAGTTGTAGGCACTTTCAATTTTAGCAGATTTACACAAAATTAAAAAAACTAATCTTGTTAATTTAACCAATGGATTTTTCACGGATTTTAAAAAGCAAAACCAGTTTAGTTATGTTTAGTTCCCCGAGGCATCCTTTTGACGGATTATTTTGAAAATCCTGCAATTTTAACTTGTCATGGAAGCAAAAGATCTTTATAATGAAGCGTAGATGGAGGTGTAGTTATGTCCAATCTGACCATCCGTGATATTGCCCGCATGGCGGGGGTTTCCACCACGGCGGTGTCCTTTGTTCTCAATGACCGCCCCGGTGTCAGTGACGCCACCCGCCAGAAAGTGCAGGAGATCATCCGCCGCACCGGCTTTACCCCCAATGTCCATACACGCCGGCTGAATCTGGGCCGGAGTTTTACCATTCATGTGGTGCTGCGCCACTACGGCTATCATTTGTACAACCAGTTTGCCCTGGAGACCCTCAGCGGCATATTCAAGGCCAGCAAGGCTCTGGGCTACAGCATCATCTTCACCTTCGTGGACGATGATATGAACTGTGAGCAGATCATTGATTCCGTCCGCAGCAAGGATTGCGACGGCGTGATACTGAACCAGATCTCCGACAGCGCCATTATTTCCCTTTTGCAGCAGGAGCAGATCCCCTTTGTGTGCGTGGATGCCCACATTCAGAAGGACGGCAGCCTGCCCCTGGTGGAGGTGGACTATTACGATGCCGCCTACCAGGCCACCATGTACCTGCACCGGTGCGGACACCGTGACATCGGCTTCATCGGCCCGGTCACCCCGGCGGACTATTACATCCGCACCTTCAACGGCTATACCGCCGCTTTGAAGGACGCGGGACTGGTGTGCGACCCCTCCTGGCTGGGAGAGCTCCCCTACTCTGCCGACGCGGCAGAGCAGTGCATCGGGTCTCTGTTGTCGGGTTCCCGGCTGCCCACAGCGTTTTTATGTGCCGGCGACTCCTTTGCCATTGATGTGATCCGGTCTGCCAAGGAGCTGGGGCTGCGGATCCCGGAGGATATTTCCATCATGAGTCTGGATGACCTGCTGGTATCCCGGTATCTGGAGCCGCCTCTGAGCACCATGACCTTTGACAAGGAGCTTTTGGGCGAAAAGGCCATGAGCCTTCTTTACCACATCATCCAGGGCGAGTCCTACGAGGCGGTAAACCTCATCAAGACCACCCCGGTAGAACGCGCCAGCGTAAAAAAACTCTAACCAGGCGGGCAGTGCCCTGTTGCGGTGCCCGGCAGCCGCTTCGCCTGACAAAGCAGGCTTGCGTCTTGCCGACCGCTGCCACTCGCTCCCCTCCCTTCCTCCGCCACTGGCGGCGGTCGGGTCGCTCCCCGCGGACAATTTCATCGTAGCTGTCGGTATTCGTTACCCCACTGTCATTGCCAGGGAGCGCAGTGACCGTGGCAATCCGTACTTAAAAAACAACTGGCCTGCAGTTTGCAGGCCAGTCTTTTTTTATTTCAGCTTGTGGATAAACACGCCGCTTCTCAGCTTGGGTTCAAACCAGGTAGACTTGGGAGGCATGATGGCGCCGGCGTCAGCGATGTCCATGAGGTCGTCCATGGTAGTGGGGTACATGGAGAAGGCCACGCCCCAGCCACCGTCCACACGGTCGGCAAGGCACTGCAGACCCCGGATGCCGCCAACAAAATCGATGCGCTTGTCGGTTCTGGGATCACCGATGCCCAGAATGGGAGAGAGCAGATTGTTCTGCAGGATGGACACATCCAGCCGTGCCACAGGATCACTTTCATCGAAGCTGCCCTCCCGGGCAGTAAGCAGATACCACTTGCCCTCTAAGTACATGCCGTAGGTGTGCTTGGCGCTGGGCTTCAGAACGCCCTGGCCCTCAAACTCCTCAATATCGAACTTCTCCCCTACAGCCGCTAGGAACCGGGCCTGGGTGTAGCCGTTTAAGTCTTTGACGATGCGGTTGTAGTCCATGATGTAGAGCTGATCGTCGGGGAAAATGACAGACAGGAAGTAGTTAAACTCCTCACTGCCGTCCCAGCCGGGGTTTTGCTCTCTGCGCTTAATGCCCACACGAACAGCGGAAGCGGAGCGGTGGTGACCGTCAGCGATGTACAGGTTCTCCACGCCGCCGAAAATGGCGCAAATTTCGTCAATCACAGCGTCCTCATCCACCACCCACACGGTGTGGCCGATGCCGTCGTCGCTGACAAAATCGTACACAGGCGCCTTGCTGTCCATAACGCCCTTTACCAGTTCGTCAATGCGGCTCTGGGCGCGGTAGGTGAGGAAAATGGGACCGGTGTTGGCATCGCAGTAGTCCACATGGTTAATGCGATCCAGTTCCTTGTCGGCACGGGTCAGTTCATGCTTTTTAATGATATTGTTGCGGTAATCGTCAATGGAAGTGCAGCCCACGATGCCGATCTGGGCACGGCCGTCCATGACCTGCTTGTAGATGTACAGGCAGGGCTTTTCGTCCTGGATGAACACGCCGTCAGCGATCATCCGGTTCAGATTGTCCCGGGCCTTCTCATAAACCTTGGCATCGTACAGATGGACGGAAGGATCCAGATCGATCTCCGCTTTATCCACATGGAGGAAGGAGTAGGGGTTGCCCACTACCATCTCCCGTGCCTCCTGGCTGTTCATCACGTCGTAAGGCAGCGCCGCCACCTGATCCGCCAGCGCGGGGATGGGCCGTACCGCCTTGAAAGGTCTTACAATGCTCATAAGGTCTCTCCTTTACTGAAAGCTTTCGATAATGGAAACGATCTCACCGCCGATACGGGCCTGTGCTTCTTTCGTAGCACCGCCGATATGGGGGGTGACGGAAATTCTGGGATGGGTGTACAGAGTCTCGTTTTTGGACGGTTCTTCGATGTACACGTCAATGGCAGCACCGGCCAGCTTGCCCGCATCCAGCGCTTCAATCAAAGCATTCTCGTCCACCACACCGCCCCGGGCGGTGTTGATGACAAAAGCGGTAGGTTTCAGAAGCGCCAGTTCCTTTTCACCCAGCACCGGCTTTTTGTCGGCGGGCATGGGGATGTGGATGGAAATATAGTCGGAAACCTGCAGCAGCTCCTCCAGAGGCAGATACTTGTACTGAGGATAGTCGGGATTTTCCCCTCTGCGCTGGGTGTACACCACCTGCATGCCCAGCGCCGCAGCCCGCTTTGCCAGCTCCTGGGCGATGCGGCCGAAGCCGATGAGACCCAGGGTCTTGCCGCCGATCTCGGTGCCTTCATACTGCTTCTTGTTCCACTGCCCCTGGCGCATGGTGACGTTGGAAATGCCGATGTACCGCGCCAAAGAGAACATATGGCCCAGCGCCAGCTCTGCCACGGAAGCGGAGCTTGCGGCGGGGGTGTTCCGCACAGCGATGCCCTTGCTCTCGGCGTAAGCCACATCGATGTTGTCCACGCCTACGCCACCCCGGATGATGAGCTTCAGCTTGCCCTTGAGGGCCTCGTCAATATGGTTCTGACGCACCTTGGTCTTGGAGCGCACCACACATGCATCGAAATTCTGCAGGGCAGCGCCCAGCTCTTCGGGAGCGTAGAACTGCTCCACAACCTCGTGACCCATTTCACGCAGCGCCGCAACGCTGCCGGCATCCATACCGTCTGTTACCAATATCCGCATAATTCGTCCTCTTTCGTAATAGTATAGATTATCTCATTGTCCGCAGCCAAGCCTTCTCCCTCGGGCGCCCTTGTGGCTGGAAATACACGATTGCCGGTGGCAATCGCACCTTTAAAAATTAAGGTGGCAAAAATCTCTGATTTTTGACGGATGAGGGGTACTGTACTGTCCGTCATGCCGCAGAATGATCGATCAGCCGTTCTCAGCCTCAAACTTCTTGAGGAATTCCACCAACGCCTCCACGCCCTCTTTGGGCATGGCGTTGTAGATGGACGCCCGCAGGCCGCCCACAGACTTGTGGCCCTTCAGGTTGTCGTAGCCGGCAGCCTTGGTAGCGGCAACAACGCGCGCATCCAGCTCCTTGGAGGCGGTGACGAAAGGCACATTCATCAAAGAGCGCACTTCCTTCTCCACTGTGCCGGTGAACATCTTGGACTGATCCAGGAAATCGTAGAGGATCTTAGCCTTTTCCTCATTCATTTTGTTCATGACTTCCAGGCCGCCGATACTCAGCAGGTACTTGAACACCTTGCCGCAACAGTAAATATCCCAGCAGTTGGGGGTGTTGTACAGAGAGCCTGCGTCGGCATGGGTCTTATACTGCATGTAAACGGGCAGCGCACCCAGATCGTCCCGGATGAGATCCTCCCGGATGATCACTACCACCATACCGGCGGGGCCAACATTCTTCTGGACACCTGCGTAGATCATGCCGTAGTCGGCCACATTGCAGGGCTTGGAGAGGAACATAGAGGACTGGTCGGATACCAGCACATGACCCTTGGTGTTGGGCAGCTTCTGCCAGGTGGTGCCGTGGATGGTCTCGTTCTCGCAGATGTAGACATAGTCGGTATCGGCGGGAATGTCCAGATCCGAGCAGTCGGGAATGTAGCTGTAATTTTTGTCCTTAGAGGAGGCGGCTACGATGACCTCGCCCACCTTCTTGGCCTCGGCGATGGCCTTCTTGGACCAGGCGCCGGTCTCGATGTAGACGGCCTTTCCGTCCTTCATCAGGTTCATGGGGATCATGGAAAACTGCAGCGTAGCGCCGCCCTGGATGAACAGCACCTTGTAGTTTTCGGGGATGTTCATGAGCTTGCGCAGATCCTGCTCCGCCTCATCGATGATGGTCTGGAACACAGCGCTGCGGTGGGACATCTCCATAACGCACATGCCGCTGCCGCGGTAGTTGAGCATTTCATCCCGGATCTCCTCCAGCACGCACTCGGGCATCATAGCCGGGCCTGCGGAGAAATTGAAGGAACGACCGTATTTCATAATGGAATCCTCCTTAAAAATATTATGGTATTACTATAGCATAAAAAGTTTGGGGATTTCAACCAAAAAGGCCGGAAATCCCCTAAAGTTTTTCATTTATGATTGCCATGTTTTTCCCGGGTGGAACAATCTCCACCCCCGGCAAACAATTCTCGAACTCCATACGCCCTTGGCTCCCCCTGTCAGGGGTAAGCGAAGCGCAGTCGCAGTAGTGAATGACAGTCCGGTGGACTGTCAGAGCTGCGACCGGGCCGCCCGCAGGCGGCTGGCACGCGAACAGCGTGGCTGAGGGGTAGTCGTCTGTTTACCCCTTCTTCCCACAGTGGTCACAATCACCGCCGCAGGCAAATACATCTCCCAGTTCCCGGACGCTGCAATCTCTGGTTTTAAGCTGCAACTCCTGGTTTTTGATGGTGACGGTGGTGCCCGCCGGAATGGAGGTGGTGATAAAGGCGTTGGAGCCGATGACGCAATCCCTGCCGATGACCGTATCGCCGCCTAAGACCGACGCGCCGGCATAAATGGTCACATTGTCCTCGATGGTGGGGTGGCGGCGCTTGCCCCGAAGGCTCTGACCGCCTCTTGTGGACAGCGCGCCCAGGGTCACGCCCTGGTAGATCTTCACTCTTTCACCGATGACGGTGGTCTCGCCCACCACGATACCGGTGCCGTGGTCAATGAAGAAGAATTTACCGATGGTGGCGCCGGGATGGATGTCGATGCCGGTGACAGAGTGGGCGTGCTCGGTCATAATTCTGGGGATCATGGGTACATTTAATATATAAAGCTCATGGGCCAGGCGGTACACCGTCACGGCGAACATACCGGGGTATGCAAAGAGGATCTCCTCCACACCGGTGGCGGCGGGGTCGCCGTCATAGAAGGCCTCCAGATCCATCTGCAGCATGGCGCGCACCTGGGGCAGCTTCCCCAGAAACTCCAGGGCAGTCTCCTGGGCCTTCCCAAGGGTCTCCTGCTCCCGGATGCCCTGACCCTGGTACACCAGGCTGATCTCCCGGCTCAAGTGGTACATCACATCCTCGATGAGCACGGAAAGATTATGCTTTTCGTTGTACAGGCGGTAATTTTTCTCCCGGAAGTAGCCGGGGAACAGGATCCTGCGGAGCTTACCCAGAATATCCACAATGACCTGGGAATCCGGTCTGCGCAGGGTATCCATGCGGTCGATCTGGCGGCTCAGGCAGTAGTCGGCCAGGACGGTATCCACGACGGCTTCGATCCTTTGTTCAATGGGCAGCATGCACATCCCTCCTTTTTTCACTTTATACCATAATATGTATCCTAAGTCAATGTGACCGTTGACAACCCCGCCCCCCGGGAATTATAATTTTAACTATCAAACGCACCCAAGCCCTCTCCCCGGGGAGAGGGTGGCAAAAATCTTTGATTTTTGACGGGTGTGGGGTACAGTATAATTGGAATTCAGTATACGGCACCAGTGCAAATACGACACGCCCCACATCCACCACCGCTATCGCGGCGGTCCCCCTTCTCCCAAGGGAGTCGGCTTTGGCTGGTACTTCAAACCTTCTAAAATTCCGGAGGTATCCTCATGATCCACACATCTGTTGACACCCTCATCGGCCATACGCCCCTTCTGGAGCTGAAGGGCGTAATGCAGGCCCACGGTCTGTCCGCCCGCCTTCTTGCCAAGCTGGAGTTTATGAATCCCGGCGGCTCCGCCAAGGATCGGGTGGCTCTTGCCATGCTGAACGATGCCGAGAAGAAAGGTCTGCTTTCTCCCGGCGGTACGGTGATTGAGCCCACCTCCGGCAACACCGGCATCGGTCTTGCTCTGGTGGCAGCCTCCCGGGGCTACAAGGTCATCATCGTCATGCCGGACACCATGAGCATCGAGCGACAGAAGCTGATGACCGCCTATGGCGCACAGGTAGTATTGACCCCCGGCGCTTTGGGTATGCAGGGTGCGATCGACAAGGCAACGGAGCTGCAAAAGGACATCCCCGGCAGTTTTATCCCCGACCAGTTCAACAATCCTGCCAACCCCCATGCCCATTATACCACCACCGGCCCGGAAATCCGGGCCGATACCCATGGCCAAGTGGATGCCTTCGTGGCGGGTTTGGGTACCGGCGGTACCGTCACCGGCGTAGGCAGATATTTAAAGGAGCAAAACCCCAACATCACCGTGGTGGCGGCAGAGCCTGCGGACTCTCCCCTGCTAAGCCGCGGCATTTCCGGCAGCCATGGCATCCAGGGTATCGGCGCAAATTTTATCCCGGCGGTGCTGGATACTGCCGTGTATGACCGGGTCATCCCCATAACTTTGGAGGATGCTTATGCCGCCGCCCGGCTGGCAGGAACAGCCGACGGCATTCTGGTAGGCATCTCCTCCGGCGCGGCGCTGCACGCAGCCATCCAGGTGGCGAAAGACCCCGCCATGACCGGCAAAACCGTGGTGGTCCTGCTGCCGGACACCGGCGAACGCTACCTCTCCACCGACCTGTACTAAAAAACTGCTCCCACCCGGGAGCAGTTTTTTATCATCATCGCCCGCGGCCAGTGGCCGCTGACAATACGTGCTCGGCTGTCTATCATCGTTACCCGATTATTTTTGCTCGGTATCGTTCCTCCTCTGTCATTGCGAGGAGCGCAGCGACGTGGCAATCCGCTCCCCCAAGCCTTCTCCCCCGGGCGCCCTTGTGGCTGGAAATACACGATTGCCGGTGGCAATCGCACCTTTAAAAATTAAGGTGGCAAAAATCTTTGATTTTTGACGGATGAGGGGCGTCTTTGCCACTGCTCTCGTCCTCCCCCTGTCATTGCGAACCAGTGCGCACACTGGTGTGGCAATCCGTTCTCCTTTTGTCATATCTCAGCATATCGCAGGGTTATGGGATGCGGATTGCCACGGTCGCTCCGCTCCCTCCCAATGACCCGGTTGTAACGATTGTCCACCAATTACAGCACATATTTCAGAATCGCCACGGCCTGCAGGGTGCTTCCCAACACCACGAAGATGTGGAACACCGAGTGAAACCATTTCTTTTTCGAGCCGATGCCATACAGCACCGCCCCCACGGTGTAGGCGATGCCACCTGCCAGGGTCCACAAAAAGCCCGGCACGGTGAGCACCCGCAGTGCCTGCATGACGAAAAACAGAATCCCCCACCCCAGGAAGATGTAGCACACCATGGAAAACACATTGTACTTCTTCAGGTCAATGGCGGTGAGGGTCACCGCCAGGGCGGTAAGGCCCCACTCCATGATCATCAGTCCCCAGCAGATACCGGGATACACCGGCAGAAAAGCCGCCAGCAGGATGGGGGTATAGGTTCCCGCGATGAGCAGGTAAATGGTGCAGTGGTCCAGCACCTGCATCACCTTTTTCGCCGTACCCGGTCTGAGGCCGTGATACACGCTGGATACGGTGTACAGGGCGATCATGGAAAAACCGTACACCGCCGCCCCCACAGTTTCCGCCACACCCTGTGCCTTCCACAGGCACAGCACCAGCACAAGAATACCCATGGCGCCGCCCACGATGTGGGTAACCATGTTCATCACTTCCTCCCCCACGGAATACCGGGGCAGTGTCCGTTCTCTTAACTTTAACCGTTTTGCCATAAAAAGTTCCTTTCTGTCCGGCAATACTGCCGACTTCCGTATGCCCTCGGCTCCCTCTGACGAGGGAGCTGTCAAAAATCTTTGATTTTTGACTGAGGGAGAGAAAAACAAAAGCTTGTCATATCTCTCCCTCCGTCTTTTGCTTCGCAAAATCCAGCCCTGCCGGGCCCGCGCCCCTTTTGTCCGCTTCGCGGACATTTTCCCCGCTATCGGGGAAATCTGCCCTCATCAGAGGGAGGCTTTATTGCTGTTCATCATAACGCAGGCCGCTCCCCCTGTCACCCTACGCGCTCCTCCCGCCTCCTCTCTTTGGGGTAGAACCCCACTCTACCCCGGGTTTACTTATGCATATTGCATAATTTAGATGCTGTTTTTTCGTTATGCAAACGACGATTTTACGAAAAAAATTCATACTCTTTTGCAAAAACTATGCTATACTGTTACTGGTGGCGGAAGGGCCGCCAATGTAACGCGGCAAAGGAGCCATTATGAACAATATTCTCTTTTTCTTATTACCGAAGGCCATGTGCGCCTTCGTCTACGATGATTACACCGTCCGGCAGGCCCTGGAAAAAATGGAAGTATCCGGCTATGCCGCTCTTCCCATTTTGAACCGGAACGGTGAATACCGGGGTACGCTTACCGAGGGTGACCTTCTGTGGGCGCTGAAGAATATGTGCTACATGGATATGCGCCAGGCGGAGGCCAGGCGGATCATGGAGATCTCCCGGCGCAAGGACAATGTACCGGTGCGTGTCACCACCGGCATGCAGGATCTGGTGCAGCGGGCCAGCACCCAGAATTTCGTTCCTGTGGTGGACGACAAGGATGCCTTCATCGGCATCGTCACCCGCAGTGCCATCATCAAGTACTGTTCCCAGCAGCTGTTTCCCGAGGACTGATACATAATTGCCGCATCTGCACCGGATGCGGCAATTGTTTGTGACAGCCCCTTGCAAACGGAAAATCCGTCTGTTACAATAGAAAACATACCACAACAGAAATGAAAGGAACGAATCGTATGAAGAATTTACTGGCTTTTGACTTAGGCGCCAGCAATGGCCGTGCCATTCTGGGACAGCTTGAAAACGGCAAGATCACCATGAAGGAGCTGCACCGTTTTGAGAACAACTACCTTGAAAAAGACGGTGTGTTCTACTGGGATCTTTCTTATCTGTTTGACAATCTGAAGAAGGGTCTGGCCGCCTTCAAGGCAGAAAATGTGGGCGATCTGGACTGCTTCGGCATCGACACCTGGGGCGTGGACTACGGCCTTCTTGACGAAAATGGCGAAGTGCTGGGCAATCCCCGTTCCTACCGCTGCGCTGTGGATGCCGACTGTGAGGCTGTGTGGGAGACCGTGGACTTTCCCACCCTGTTTGCCCGTACCGGCATTGCCAACGAGAGCTTCAACACCATCTACCAGCTCTACCGCAGAAAGAAGGAGGGCGACCCCGCCTATGCACAGGCTGACAAACTGCTGCTGATGCCCGACTTGCTGGGCTACCTGCTCACCGGCGAAGTGAAGAGTGAATATACCGAGGTCACCACCACCATGCTCTACAATCCCAACACCAAGGATTGGGACTGGCAGACCATCGACGAACTGGGCTTCCCCAGAAAGCTGTTCACCCCCATCGACCGTGCCGGTCAGCTCCGTGGCTGTCTGAAGGAGGAGATCGCCCAGGAGCTGGGCATCAACCGTGCCGCCTTCGCCGCTGTAGGCACCCATGACACCGCCTCCGCTATTGCCGCCATTCCCGGCAGCGGCAGCTTTGCCTTCTGCTCCTCCGGCACCTGGAGTCTGTTTGGCGTGGAAACCTCCAAGCCCATCATCTCCGAGGATGTGCGCAACGCCAACTTCTCCAACGAGGGCACCGTCCAGGGCGGTTTCTGTCCTCTGAAGAACATCATGGGTCTGTGGCTGATCCAGGACTGCCGCCGTCAGTGGCAGAGCCAGGGTCTGGACCTGAGCTGGAACGACATCGTCAAGGCCGCCCAGGAGGCTGAGCCCTTCCGCACCATCATTGATCCCGGCTGCACCGACTTCTTTGCCGGCGGCAGCATGGTGGACACGATCCAGGACTATGCCCGAAAGACCGGCCAGCCCGTTCCCGAGACCGTGGGACAGGTGGCACGGGCCATTTACGAATCCCTGGCGCTGAAGTACCGCTGGGCGCTGGAGCGTCTGGAGGAGATCAAGGGCGAAAAGCTGACCCAGCTGAACATCGTGGGCGGCGGCATCAACAACAAGATGCTCTGCCAGATGGCAGCGGACTGCCTGGATCTTCCCGTGGTCACCGGCCCCGTGGAGGGTGCCGCCATCGGCAACCTTTTGAGCCAGGCCATGGCCCTGGGCGCCATTAAGGATCTGGAGGAGCTGCGTGCGGTCGTCCGCAATTCCGAAGCCGTCACCTCCTATGAACCCCATCACACTCCCGCCTGGGAAGCTGCTTATCAGAAGCTTCTGTCCCTGTAACATACCATGAACATCAAAAAACTCCACCCGGCGGAGCAGATCGCCCTGTACATGGGGCGGATCTATGACAAGGGTCTAACCACCACCTCCGGGGGCAACCTGTCCGTGATGGACGACCGTGGCTGTGTGTGGATCACCCCGGCGGCTGTGGATAAGGGCACGCTGACCCGGGAGGACATCATCTGTGTCCACCCCGACGGCACAGCGGAAGGCCCCCACAAGCCCTCCTCCGAGCTGCCCTTCCACCTGTCGGTGTACCGGAAGCGGCCGGATCTGAAGGCTGTGCTCCATGCCCATCCCCCTGCCCTGGTGACCTTTTCCATCGTCCGCAGGATCCCCGATCTGGACATACTCCCCACCCTGCGCCGCATTTGCGGCAGGGTGGACATCGCCCCCTACGGCGTTCCCGGCAGCGCCGATCTGGGGCAGAAGATCGGTGCGGTATTTTCCGGGGGCTGTGACACCGCCATACTGGAAAATCACGGCGTGTGCGTAGGCGGTACGGATCTCCCCACCGCCTTTGCCCGGTTCGAGACCCTGAACCATGTAGCGGAAGTGGAACTTCTGGCCCGGGAGCTGGGCACGCTCCGATACCCCGATAGCCTTCCGGAATATGCCGTAACCGACTGCTTCCCCGCCCGGCCCGCCGCCGCTGAAGAGCAGGCCGCCCGCCGGGAAATGACCGCTCTGATCCGCCGCTGCTGCCGTATGGGCCTGTTTACCGCCGCCTTCGGCACCTGCTCCCTCCGGCTTGGGGACGGCAGCTTTCTCATCACTCCGGAAGACGCAGACCGTGCCTGCCTGGAGGAAGAAGATCTGGTGCTGATCCGTAATGGACAGCAAGACAATCTCCCCTCCCGGGATGCCAGGCTTCACAGCCGGATCTACCGGCACCGCCCGGGAGTCCGTGGCATATTGCAGGCCGTGCCGCGCCATGTCATGGCCTTTGCCGTAACGGAGGCGGAATTTGACACCCGGACCATTCCCGAGAGCTATGTGCTTCTGCGGGAGCTCCGGAAGCTGCCCCGGCATATGCTGTACGCCTGGGACGGGCAGCCGGAAGATCTGTTCGACCCTGTCCACCCGGCCATGCTGGTGGAAAATGACTGTGCCATCGTCACCGGGGAGAGCCTGCTCCAGGCCTTTGACCGGCTGGAGGTTCTGGAATCCACCGCCCGCTCCATCATCGGCAGCCGGCGGCTGGGCCCCATCGTGCATATTACCGACGCCGAGGGTGAAAACCTGAAAAAGGCCTTCCACCTCACCGACTGACCGTAAACCCCATTCTTTTCAGATGCGTTGCAGTTTTGAAACAGCAACTTTTTCAATTAACAAATAAGAAAATCTCCGGAATACTTTGTGTATTCCGGGAATTTTTTATGAAGTTAAGTGGGAAAGGGGCGGTTCAAAACCGGTTTCTCACTATGGCGCGCCGCCCTTGGGCGGCGCACCATAGTGAAAAATCGTCTGAAAAGACGCGCTTTGGGACAATACTGCAGCAAAAATACT
>JAZUMW010000105.1:0-25801 GCA_045603825.1 Faecousia sp. | reverse complement strand
CCAAATGGATGCGGGCTTTTTAGCGCCGTTACCGGCACAGATCTTTCATTTGCTGATAAGCTGCCATGTCTGTCCGATTGGTGGTCAGAGGCATGATGGATATGTAACCTGCCGTTACCGCGTCTGCGTCAATAGTCATATCGTCCCGATACTGATAGATCTTAACACCCTGCGGGTGGTACATGTTGTTCTCTTCCGGCAGGAACTCGTCGGAATAGAAGGGGCCGCCTTGACGGGTGATCCGGATTCCCTGGGGCTGGGCGGGGATGTTCACATTGTATATGCTGTGCCGTTCCATCAGCCGGTGATCCCGGAAGAAGCTGAAAACATGATCCAGCTCATCAGTGGCGTGATCGTAGTTGCCGGGATTGGTGGACAGAGCGATGGAGGGAACACCCAGATTCTCCGCCTCAAAGCAGGCACCCACGGTGCCGGAGTACATAATGTCGGTACCCAGGTTGAAGCCCCGGTTGACACCGGAGATCACAAGGTCAAATTCCAGTTTCAATCCCATAACCGCAAATCGCACACAATCAGCAGGGGAGGAGTCTACGGTATAGGCAGAGATTCCGGGAGCCAGCTCCACCTGCAGCACTTCAAAACTGTTATGCAGCTCGATGCAGTGGCTTTTGCCACTCTGCTCAAATTTGGGAACGGCCACGGTCACATCTCCCAGCTTTTGGCACCAGCGGATCAGGGGTACAAGCTGGGCTGCACCTGCGCCGTCGTCATTGGTAACAAGTATTCTCATAACCAACCCTCATGTGTTTCTTTGTATTCCTTCACCAGTGAGTCTGCGTCCTGAAGCAGCGCCCGGATTTCATCCTCACCGTACACGGTAGCACCGCTGGCGCAGGCGTGACCGCCGCCCCGGTACTTCTCGGCAATGGAATTGATGTGAACGAACCGGGAACGCAGACGGACACGGATAGAACCCTCTGCATCGCCGTTTTCAATAAAGGCTGCCCAGCAGATGCAACCACGGATGGCATCCAGATTGCCCACTACGGCGCTGGCTTGCTCTAACGTGAGGGAGAATTTCTCCTGCATGGCCTTGTCTACGAAAATGTATGCCACACCGTTTTCGGTGATCTGCATTTTTTCATAGATGTAAGCCTTGAACTTCAGATACTCGTAGGCTTCCAGATACAGCCGGGCGTACAGGGTCTGAATATCCACGCCCACATCCAGCAGGGTGGCAGCTGCCCGCAGGGTGTTGCCGCTCACACCGTCGTACTTGAACCGGCCGGAGTCGGTGACCATGCCGGTATACAGATGGGTCGCCGCCATAGAGTTGAGAACCAGCTTATCCCGGAAGGTTTCATAGAAAGCCACGATCATTTCGCAGCAGGAGGAGCGATCCTCTTCCACCCAGATGTAATCGCCGTAGCTTTCCAGGGGAATATGGTGGTCGATCTTGATGAGCTCTTTGCACAGCTTGTATTTTTTGTTGGAAATACGGGCCTCAGAAGCGGTGTCCACCACAATGCCCAGGGCATCGGCATACAGAGTGTCATCCACAGGCTCATCCTCGGGCCCCATAAATTCCAGATAGGCTGCGGTGTCCTTGTCAATGAGGTACACTTCCTTTTCCGGCCAGGTGGCAAGGATCAGTTCCTTCAGACCCTTGGAAGCGCCGACGCAGTCACCGTCGTTGCGGACATGGCGGAACAGGAATATCCGGGGATACTCCTGGATTTTATGGAAGATTTTTTCTTTGATCTCAAAATTCATTCTGCTTCTCCTATAATTTTATCCAAATCATTCAGCATGGCCATGGCGGTTTCCCGGTCAGAAACGGTGGCACCGCTGGCCTTCATGTGGCCGCCGCCGCCGTACTTTACGGCGATGGGATTGATGTTGTAGCGGTTAGAGCGGAGCTCGCACAGCACGCCCTTTTCCGTTTCGGTGAAATTGACCCAGATATCCACACCCTTAATGTCAGCCATGGTATTGATCATACCCCGGGAAACAGTAAAGGTGTCGGTGCCAAGTGCGTCAAATTCTTCCCTTGTGGTATAGATGTAGGCAACATTGGCAGGGGTGAACTGAATTTTCAAAATAAACTTTGCCTTCAGTTGCTTGGAGGCGAAATCGTCGGCATACAGATCCCGGAACAGTTGATTGGTGTCGAATTTCTGCTCCATTAAAAGGGATGCCAGACGGAAGGTGTTTGCGGTAGTGCCGTCGTAACGGAACCGGCCGGAATCGGTGATCATACCGGTGTACAGACTTTTGGCAGCCAGGGGATTCAGACGCAAAGCGCACTGACTGACAAATTCCGTCACAAGACCGCAGCAGCTTTCATAGCTGGTGTCAATGACCTCAATATCAGCGATCTTGCCGCAGAAAATGTGGTGATCCAGACGGACCGTTTTTTCAGCCAGCCCATAGCGGTCGTCGCTGATAAGATGGGTGGAGGCGCTGTCCAGAATAATGGCCAGAGCGCCTGCATAAGTGCTGTCGGGGATCTCGTCCATAACGGCACCTTCCATAAAACCGAAGAAACCGGGCGCGTCGCCCACAGCAAAGACCTTCTTGTGGGGGAAATTTTCCAGAAGGACATTCTTCAGACCAATCTGGCTGCCCAGGGCGTCACCGTCGGGGCGGTTGTGCCGGTGAATGATAATGGTGTCATAGGCCTGTACGGCCTGAAAAACTTCTTGAAACATGGAAAACCTCACTGTTTTTACCCGGGAGCGTTGCATACCCGGTGGATTTGCGATATAATCATTACAAAATATTATAACATAATCTTAATGCTTTGACAATGAAAATGTACGAAGGAAGTAGAATATGGAGAACATTCTGTTGATTGACGGCAGCAATCTACTGTTCCAGATGTTTTACGGTATGCCAGCTCGGATCACCAATGCTCAGGGGAAACCCATTCAGGGAACGCTGGGGTTTCTTGGGGCGTTGCTGAAGATCATAAAGCGCATACAGCCCACCCATGTGGCAGTGGTGTTTGACGGAGCCTGTGAAAACGGACGGAAGCTGCTGGATGAAAATTACAAGGCCAACCGGGAGGATTACAGTCTGCTTCCGGAGGAGGAAACACCCTTTTGTCAATTGCCGGATATTTATGCCGCTCTGGATTATTTGGGGATCTGCCACAGGGAGACTACGGACTGTGAGGCGGACGATTGGATTGCGGGTTATGCCCTAAAGCATGCAGAAAAGCACCGGATCACGATCCTGTCACAGGACAGTGATTTCTTTCAGCTTATCCGGGAAAATGTGCAGGTGCTGCGCTACCGTGGGGATAATTCGGTGCTGTGTGACCGGTCGTATATACAAAGAAAACTGGGCGTCACACCGGAGCAGTACGCGGATTTTAAAGCTATGACCGGTGACACGGCAGATAATATCAAGGGTGCGGATAAGATCGGCCCCAAGACAGCAGCGGCTCTGTTGCAGCAGTTTGGCTCGCTGGAAGAGATCCTGCAAAATACTGGCCTGGTCAACAAACCGTCGATCCGGAACTCTCTGGAAAGAAACGCAGAACGGCTGCGGATCAACCGCCTGTTGATCCGTTTACAGGGAGCGGAGGAGCTTCCCTTTACATTGGAGGAAATGGCCTACAGCCACAGAGATGAGACCTCCAACCAGGTGCTTAAGGCCATCGGTGTAAAATAAAAGTGTGTTCAGAATTTCTGAACACACTTTTTGTTTAATACATACCGCCGGATTTGATGTATTCGGCGATGAGATCTCTGGCGTAGACCGGAGCGCCGTAGCGTTCGATCTCGGTCAGATTGTTGGGCGCGTAGGTAGAGGTGTAGGTATCCACCACGATGTAATAGGTGGCGTTGGGATCCAGATTCTCCCGCACCTCCTCACCGTACAGGCTGCAGCAGATGAAGTAATTCTTGTTATCGGTCTCAAAGAATTTCTCTTGCAGATCCCGACCCTTGACGGAGCAAAGCACCAGCTCGTTGTCGAAGGGGAACAGGGTCTGAAGCTGGGCGTAAGTCACATCGCCGTGGGCCAGATAGCCGGGATTGCGGATGGAAATAAAGCCGCCGCCCAGAACGATGTCATACTCTGCGCCCCACTTCGTCATGCCTTCCATGTAGTACAGGTCAGCCACCAGCTGACGCATGGTGTTGCCGGGACGGGAGGTCCGGATGGTACCCAGCACTTCAAAGGCTTCCGCCAGCTCTGCGGCATAAGCTTCCTTCAGCTGCTCTACAATGGGGTCATCTTCCAGATCTTCATATACTTTATCCTTGATCAGATTCGCTTCCAGGACGGTGTAGGTGCCGTCAATGGCGTGGATCTGAACCTGTGCGTGAGAGATTCCGTTGGCGTTGTCACCGCCGTGCTGCAGATGGTAGACACCGGCCTCATCCTGAAGCAGGTACTGCTGATGTGTATGGGCCTCGAAAACAAGATCCACATAACCGTCAGACAGGGAAGGATCGTAGTAAGAAGAAAGCCTGCCGTTGTTAACGGTGGTGGGCTGGGAGTAGCTGTCGCCCAGCCCGTCATGGATGATATAAACGATGAAATCCGCACCTTGGCTGCGCAGCGCTGCGGCTTCTGCCTTCACAAGCTGGGTCAGTTCGTCTTTGACCTTGAAGTAGACATCCTTTGTATGATCGGAGGCGATGGAGGAGTAGCAGTCACCGATAGCGCCGATGATGCCCACCTGAACACCGTCACACTGTACAATCACGGAGCTCTGGCAGTATTCTTCCTGTGCATGGGTATCTGCATCGTAAACATTGATGGCAAGCAGAGGGAACTGTGCCAGTTCCGCGTTGGCGGCAATGGGATCTTCGCCCCAGTCAAATTCGTGGTTTCCCAGCGCCATGGCGGCAAATCCAAGATCGTTCATCCACTCGGTGGTCAGCGCACCGTCGGTGAGATTGGATTCGGCACTGCCCTGCCACATGTCGCCGGAGGACAGCAGAATCACATTGTCTTTGGTAGCCTGAGCATTGCGCAGATAGGTGGTCATCTCATCCACGCCGGGGTGCAGCTCGCCGTCAAAGATCTTGCCGTGCAGATCGTTGATGTTGTAAAAGTCAATGGTAATGATAACGGAGTTTCCGCATTCGTCACAAACATCGTCATCATCTGCGTCCACATGCTCCATGCAGCCGGGATCTTCTGTGGGTGCAGGTTCGGTTGCGGTGCCACCGGGCTGCTGTTGAACCTGGGGAGAGGGCAGTGTGCATCCTGCCAGCAGCAGGATAAGACACAGCATAACAGGAAAGAATCGTTTTTTCATAGAATATCACCTTATTTCGAAATAACGGTTTTATTCTACAGCATACAAAAGCTTTATGCAACCGTTTCACAGGAAAAACGGAGCGTATTTTGGAACGGAAAAGAAAAATATGTATTCTTGCCAATTATTCCCGGGTGTGTTATATTGATAATAATACAAGTAGATGGAAATATGCGTCCGTCCCCGAAGATAGGTATAGATTGAATGGAGGGTGATTATGGAGAACTATATTGCGGTCATAATCCTGGCAATGGGGCTGTTTTTGACAATGATTCTCCTGCTGGCATCAAAGCCCAAATTTGCAGGCAAGCTTACGGGCGTTTTTATTGTAACAGCGGCCATTGGCGGCAGTATTTTTTACGGATACGGCTTTGCTGTGACCCAGAGCAATCTGCCTTTGGCGGTGGTGCGGGCGCTGCTGGCTATTTGCGGCATGTATGTAGGCAAAATGGACATGTCGTCCATCAGTGCTGCTCCGATGATGCAGCACCAGTGGGCACAGATTCTGTTTTGGCTGGTACACCTGTTTGCCCTCTACGCAACCGCAAGCGCTGCCATCACCACGGTAGGCGCGGAGGCGCTGCGCAAGTTGCGGCTGTGGCTGGCCAGATGGGGCAGACTGAATCTGATTTACGGTGTCAGCGATACTTCCGTTGCCTTGGGAAAAGAACTGCTGGAACAGAAGCAGGGTTCTGTGGTATTTATTGCGGACAAGCCGGATGCCACTCTGGTGGCATCCATCAACAAGGCAGGCTGTGTTCTGCGTTCTGATGACAGCGCGCTGAATGCCGACAGTAAGTTTATTAAAACCATCGGTGCCAACCGCAGCAACCGGGCCATTTCCCTGTATGCGCTGCAAAGCGATAAGGCGGACAACCTGCGCTACGCGGAAAAGCTGCTGCAGTCTCTCTGGAAAGCCGATGTAAAACCGGAACAGACCAATCTGGTAATCCGGGGGCATGAAGAATCCGGCACTGCTGCGCTGCAGGTTCTGGGTGAAAAATACGGCTACGGCTTTGTGACAGTGTTTCAGGAGGAGCAGCTTATTGCCCGCCTGCTTATGCACAGTTATCCTCCCTGCGACTGCATTTCTTTTGACGAAAGCGGAAAGGCGCAGGAAGATTTTGAAGCGGTGGTGGTAGGCTTCGGCCAGATCGGGCAGGCGGTCCTGCGGCATCTGGTAATGAACGGCCAGTTTGAAGGCAGTACATTCCGGGCGGCGGTCTTTTCTCCCGACTGTGAAGCTGTTGACGGCAGATTCCTCAACTGCTTCGAAACGGTCCTGGAAAAATATGACATAACCTTCCATTCTCACGATGCCCGCAGCCGGAAAATGTTTGAATATCTCAAGGCGCACAGAGATACACTGAAGTATATTGTTCTGTGTGCCGGCTCGGAAAAGGTCAATCAGGAAATCGCGGAAGGTCTGCGGGCCTATTTTGACCATATGGGTATCATGATCCCGATCCACATGTGTGACCATGAAGGCGTGCGCTCTTACGATGCCGACGGACAGCTGACCAAGCTGCGCAAGCTGTATCAGTATCAGGTGCTGTCCACTATGGAGTTGGATGAAATGGCTATGATTTTGAATCATCATTACATGGGCGACAACGGAAAGAGTCCCGTAGAGAACTGGATGGTTTGTGACTACTTCAGCCGCATGAGCTGCCGTGCTTCGGCGGATTTCATGGGAGCTATGCTTCGCAGCATTGGAAAAACGCAGGAACAGGTAGCAGAAGAAGGCTGGGAGCTGAGCCAGGAGCAGCTTGAGAATCTGAGCCGCACAGAGCATCTGCGTTGGTGCGCGTTCCACTTCTGTATGGGCTTCTCCGTAATGAGTCCGGAAGAGCACCAGAACAGAGCTATGCTCTATCAGCAGCAGATGAAAACAGACGGCAAGGCTACCATCCGCATCGGCAAAAACATGGTCGGACGGACCCATGCCTGTCTGGTGGACTGGGAAGAACTGGATGACCTGTCAGAATGGGAGTCTGCCGTAACGGGTAAAATGATCGATTATAAAGCTATGGATACGGAGAATGTTCAGGCGATTCCCGAATTGATCCGGGCCCGTGGGGGAGGCTGAGGTGTGATATGAAAAAGACCACAGGAAAAAAATTGCGCTGGATGTGGCTGTGTGCCGGTGGTGTTGCGGTATACCTGCTGATGCTGCTTTTGCTGCTGTGGACGGAGCGGGCTGACCCCAACGCATCCATACAAAGCTTTGCCGATGCTGTTTGGTACTCCGTTGTCACACTGTCCACGGTGGGATACGGTGACCTGTATCCGGTAACCGTAATGGGCCGGATCCTGGGTTTTTTGTTTGTACTGATGAGCGTAGGCCTGTTGAGCTGCGTGATCACAGCGGTGATCGGCATCGTTTCTGGTCAGATGCTGCCGGCCCTGCGGCTGCGGCTGCTGCGAAAGAATCGGTGGTGGGTATTCTCCTGCCTCAATGACCGGGCTGCTCAGCTGGCGCAGGATCTGGCCAGCCAGAATCCGGGAGATGTATTTTTGTTCCCCCAGGGGGAGAAGAAGGTATCTCTGGACAATGGTATCTGCCTGTATTATCCCGGAACACCGGAGCAAGTGGCATCTGAAAAGAAGGATGGCTGCAGCTTGTTCTTTATAGACCCGGAAAGCCGGAGCGAATATGAAAAATCGCTGGCAGCCCTTAAAACGGGACATCCGGTATACTGTCTGACGGAGTATGCCCCTGATACCTGTCCGGAGGGACTGACTCTCTTTAACCACTATGACTGCTGTGCCCGGGAGTATTGGCGCAGCAACGGTCTGGAGAAGCATGAGAAAACCGTTCTGATCATTGGCGACGGAAAATATGCCCAGCGTCTTCTGGAATGCGGCCTGCTGCTGAATGTCTTTGACCCCGGTCGGGTGGCGCAGTACCATGTATTTGGAGACTGGGAAGATTTCCAAAAAAATCACTACCGCCTGGATACCACGCTGTCCGTCAACGAGGCGAAGCCAGACATGGACTGCTTGTTTTTCCATAAAGAAGCCTGGAATGATGACCATGTGCTGTTGGAAACTGCGGACAGGATCGTGATCTGCCATGATGAGGACGATGGGAACATGATCGTGCTGCGCCAGCTGCGGCAATTTTTCCCCACCCGGGGAAAGATCCACCTGCGCTGTGCCGCGGCGATCCCCAACGAAACGGTATTCGGTCTCAATGAAAAGATCTATACCGCCGAGCAGGTGATCCGGAGCGTACAGACAAAGGCGGCCCGGACCATGCACAGGATCTATTCCAACAGCACCGGCGGCACAGCGGCACCCTGGGAACAGCTCAATGAATTTACCCGCCAGTCCAATAAGGCTGCAGCGGAGCATTTGCTGACCAAGATCCGCATGCTGCTGGAGGATGACAGCATTGGCCGTATCACGGCGGAAAACTGTGCAGCCGCTGCCCGTAAGTATCAGATGACCGCTGTGGAAAACAAAGACACCTACCGCTGGATCGAGCATCAGCGGTGGATGCGGTTCCACAGCCTGTACAACTGGCAGTATAACGCCCATCGGAATAATAAAGACCGCTGCCATCCCATGATACTGCCCTTTGAGGAGCTGAACGAGGAAGATCAGAAAAAAGACGACTACGCATGGGAACTGTTGGAGCAGCTGGCGGATTACTGGAAATAATACAAACCCCCAAGACACGGTCTTGGGGGTTTGGTTATAAAAAGGGGTAGCATTTCAGAAAAAATTGCTGTATACTATGGAAAACAATGCCCGGAAGGAGGCGCCACATGAAGCAAATGAAAAGTCCCAGAGGGATGATCGTCATATCTATGGCAATTTTTGGTACCATTGGATTGTTTGTGCGAAACATCAGCATGTCCTCCGGAGAAATTGCATTGTACCGGGCAGTCCTGGCAGCGGTGCTGATCGGCATTTTTTTGCTGGTTACCAGGCAGAAGCTGCCTTTAAAGGCTATGAAAAAGGAATTGCCGCTGCTGCTTCTGTCCGGCGTAGCCATGGGCTTTAACTGGATATTACTGTTTGAGGCATATAAATATACCACCATTTCCGTGGCCACCCTAAGCTACTATTTTGCGCCGGTGATCGTAACGGTGGCCTGTCCCATTTTGTTTAAAGAGAAAATGGGGAAAAAGCAATGGCTGTGTTTTGCCATGTCCACCCTGGGCATCGTCCTCATTACCGGACTGGGAGACCTGTCCGGCGGCAAGCAGCATATGATTGGGATCCTGCTGGCGCTGGGCGCTGCCTGCCTGTATGCAACGGTGGTGCTTCTGAATAAATTCATTAAAAATGTGGAAGGCCTCCACCGGACACTTTTACAGTTTTTGGCGGCCATCCTGGTTCTGGTGCCCTATGTTCTCTTCACAGGAGGAACGAGCATTGCAACCCTGGACGGCATCGGCTGGGGCTGTCTGCTGACTGTTGGCCTTATCCATACCGGTGTTGCTTACTGTATGTATTTTTCAGCACTCCGGGATGTAACAGGTCAGAAGGCTGCCATATTAAGCTATATTGACCCGCTGGTGGCGGTGCTGGTGTCGGTGGTCGTTCTGAGAGAGCCTATTACATGGATGCAGATCCTGGGTGGTGTGCTGATCTTAGGCTTTACCCTGTGGAACGAGATCTCCCCCTCCAAAACATAAAAAATCCCTGTTTGGGCTTGCTCAAACAGGGAATTTCTTTATTTCATGATGGTTCCGTCGGGGTTAAACAGGGGCAGTTCTTCCAGGTAGATCAGATCCTCCCGGTTGATGGCGTCACCTTCTGCCAGAATAGCCATACGGCCGCAGATCTCACCGCCGGCCTTGTTTACCAGAGCTTCCAAAGCCGCCAGACTCTCACCGGTGGAGATCACATCGTCCACCACAAGGATCCGCTTACCCTTCATCAAGGCGGCATCAGCGCCGTCCAGATACAGCTTTTGTTCCTTGGCGGTGGTAATGGATTGCACGGTGACGGAGAAAACATCCCGCATGTAGAGCTTGGGACCCTTGCGGGCCAGAATGTACTTGGCGTCGCCGGACTGACGGGCCATTTCGTGAGCCAGAGGAATACCCTTGGCTTCCGCGGTGATGATGTAGTCATACTCCGGTGCCTTTTTCAGCAGTTCCCGGGCACAGGCGACGGTCAGCTCCTGGTCGCCGAAAATCACAAAACCTGCGATGTACAGGCTGTCCGTAACCTTACAGATAGGCAGATCCCGTTCCAGACCTGCCACGGTCATGCGATATACCATGGGAATCAATCCTCCAATTCTAAACTGTAATTATTATATAATGTCTGGATAAAAAGGTCAAGGTTTCCCATTGCAAAAACAGGAAAAACCGGGTATTATTAAGAAAAAAGAGGTGAAGGCTATGTTTGAAGGCTTCCGTCCGGAGACTGTGGATTTTCTGTGGGGTATCCGGATGAACAACAACCGTGACTGGTTCATGGAACATAAAAAAGACTATGTGACGACTCTGTATGAACCCATGAAGGCGTTGGGGAAAGACCTGTTCCAGCCGTTTGTGGACAAACCCGGCAATCTTCTGAAGGTCAGCCGCATTTACCGGGATGCCCGGCTCCATCACCCGCTGCCCTATAAGGAAAGCTTGTGGATCTGCATCCGGCAGGATGTGGAATGGTGGGCGGAGAATCCCTGCCTGTATTTTGAGATCACCCCGGACGGGATCAGCTACGGCTTCTGCCTGTGGCGTCCCCGGGTAGCCGTACTGGAACAAATGCGGCAGCAGTGGGCGCGGGACCCCGGACAGATCAAAGCGCTTATTGAACGCACTGAGGTTGCTACCGGCGTGCCTGTTACCGCAGAGCTCTATAAGCGCCCCAAGGCAGCGCCTGTTCCGGAGCTGGAGCGGTTCTATGCCTGGAAAGGCAACATCAGCTGTGTAGTGGAGGAGGAATTCAACCCCAAGACCTTCGGCCCTCAGCTGGGTCAGCGGGTGGGCGCGTTTATCAATAAGCTGATCCCGCTTTATGAATACTTCAACCAATTTAAAGTATGAGCAAATGCCGGAAAGGATCCCTTCCTTTCCGGCGTTTATGTATTGGCGGACCGATATCTGTCCGCCCCTTCGCGTCTTTCCGGCGACACACTTGACAGCAAATGTACGATCCTTGTTCCGTCTGTCGTCACAGTCTTCCCGTTTGGCTGTTCATTTACCGTCCAGTACAAGTTTGTCCGCCGGGAGAAAAAACATTCACCCGGCGGACTGGAAAGTTTTGGTTATTTATCCATGTGTATGTTGATGTGGGGGTAGGACATCTTGATGCCCTGGGCTTCAAAGACAGCCTTCACATTCTTGTTGGCATCAAACAGGGTGGTCCAGTAATCGTCGGCCTTGCACCAAATCTGCAGCATGTATTCCACGGTACTCTCGCCGTACTTGGTGACAGCGGCGAAGGGAGCGGGGGTATCCAGCGCGGTGGGGACCTTGCCGGCATCCCGGAGGGCAGCCAGTACCGCATCAATGGGAGCATCATAGGAAGCGGATGCGACAACATCCACACGGCGGGTTCCAATAATGGTGTAGTTGACAATCTGTGCGGCGGTAACGGCACTGTTGGGGATGGAGACCATCTTGTTGTCAACGGTGGACAGCTTGGTGTAGGTCATGCCGATTTCCTGGACAGTACCGGACTGGCCTGCGATCTCCACGAAGTCACCGGAGGAGAAGGGCTTGGTGTACAGCAGGGTAAAGCCGCCGATCACATTGGACAGCATGTTCTGCAGTGCCAGGGAAACAGCCAGAGTCAGCACACTTGCCAAAGCGACGATGCTGGTGACATCGATACCCAGACGGGAAGCCACAATAAGCATTACAATGACATAGCCGACCACCCTCACCAAAGACAGGATGAGGCTGTGAGCAGCTTTTTCCAGCTTGCCTTTTACCAGACACTTTTTGACCACAGTCAGCAGGAGCTGAACCAGCAGAATGCCGATCACAGCAATGATGATCGCGGGCAGGAGGCTGCTTAGGGCAAAGGTGCCCAGGGTTGCGAAAAATGTACTTGCAGAATTTAACATATGTTTACTCCTTTGTGTAATTTTCAATATATCAATTATATCAGTTTCTTTTGCTGTGGCAACCGAAAAAAGCCGAAAAGAGAAAAGTTTAAAATCTTGTAACAAATTCCGGGTGGTTTACTTTTGCTGCCGGGTGTGATATAATACCCAAAATCTGTTGTGGAGCTGAGTCTTTTGAGATTTGACAATACTTATGTAACCATCGACCTGGATGTGATCGCCGAAAACTTCCGGGCGATCAGTGAAAAAGCCGGCGTGCCGGTAATGGCAGTGGTCAAAGCGGATGCCTACGGCCACGGTGCCGTTCAGGTGGCACGGAGCCTGGAGGGGCAGTGCGCCTTTTTCGGTGTTTCTTCCATGTTGGAGGCTCTGGAACTGCGGCAGGCCGGTTTGCAGACGCCCATTTTGATTCTGGGACATACCCGGATCAAGGCTTTTCCCGAGGCTGTCCGAGAGAACATCCGTCCCACCATTTACCGCTATGAGGATGCCCTTGCTCTTTCCCAGGAGGCGGTAAAACAGGGCAAAACCGTGCCGTTCCATATTGCTGTGGATACGGGCATGAGCCGTCTTGGCTTCCAGGTGACGGAGGAGTCCGCAGACATCTGCGCCAGGATCGCCAAGCTGCCCAATCTGGAAGCAGAGGGTTTGTTTAGCCACTTTGCCACTGCTGACTGTGCTGACCTGACCCGCTCCTATGAGCAGGCAAGAAAGTTTGACGCTTTTTATGACATGCTCTGCAAGCGGGGTGTAACGGTAAAGATCCGGCATCTGGACAATTCCGCGGGTCTTATGAATTTTGAAAACCACTATGAAATGGTGCGCTCCGGTATCGTGACCTACGGCATGTACCCCAGCAGCGAGGTCTGTCCCGAGAATTTGAAGTTGACCCCGGCACTGAGCTGGCACAGCCGTGTGACCCATATAAAGCTGCTGGAGGCGGGCCGTGAGATCAGCTACGGCGGCACTTATGTAACGGATAAGCCTACTGTGGTGGCCACCGTGCCGGTTGGCTATGCCGACGGCTACCGCCGCAGTCTGAGTAACCGGTTTTATGTGTTGATCCGGGGGAAACGGGCGCCGATCCTTGGCCGCATCTGTATGGATCAGATGATGGTGGATGTAACGGATATTCCCGACATTCAGATCAATGACCGGGTAGTCCTGGTGGGCAGAGACAGTGATGAAACCGTCACCATGGAACAGATTGCCGAGCAGGCAGACTCCTTTAACTATGAATTCGTCTGTGGTATCAGCCGCCGGGTTCCCCGGTTTTACCGCAGCAATGGAGAAGTGACCCATCAGGTGCATTATTTACTGGACACATAAAAAGAAACCATGGAGCATCGCTCCATGGTTTCTTATCGTTGTTTGCAGGCGTATTCGTAAGCTTTTTTGTAATCCTCCAGCTCCCGGTAGCACAGCTCCAGTCTGGAGTAGACCGGATTGCTCTCTCCTGCCCGAAGGTAATGCTCCACGGCCTGGGCATATGCTTTTTGCACCAGAAAGCTCTCCCCCCGGAGAAAATGCCAGTATTCTTCGTCCCGGCCAACCGTGTCCAAAAGCATGCCGCACTTGACAGCCTCGCCCTGCTCCAATGCCGCAGCCGCCCGCAGCAGCACTTCCTCGGTATTATCAGGCAACAATGCTGCCAGGGCTGTGGCTGAGGCGGTTTTTGCCCGATGGCACAGCAGCAGCCGGCGACGCTCCAGCGCGGCGGTATAGTACGGGGTTCGGGCACCTGCACCGGCGGCCAGCTCCAGGAGCGTGGCGGCGTAACCCAACCGGCCGTCTTCAATGACCCGTTCCGCCAGAGCTATGCAGGACAGAGCCTCCAGGAGCCAGCGCTCCTGGTCAAATACCGGATCCGGATCTTGGTAGGTTTTTAAAAGCGCAAGAGCGTCGCTGGGTGCGGCATTTCTTGCCTGCTCCATGATCTGTTGATTGGGGGAGGTGACAGCCTGCTCTTCCAGAAAATAGCCCATGGGCTTACCCAACCGACCGGCCAGATACCGCAATGTGTCCATGGAGGGACGGGCGCTGCCGTTTTCAATTTGTGAAAGCATATTCCGGGTGATCTCCTCACCGCACAACTGCCGCTGAGAAAGACCCGCTTCCAGCCGTGCCTGCTTTAACCGCTGCCCCAGCTCCATAATATCCCTCCCGGGTAATTAGAATTTACCCCATTATAACACAGATTTTGCTGAAATACCACTGTCACAGAAAATTCATTTGCTATTTTTCGATTTTTCCCGTATAACTATAGTAGAAGAAAAGGAGGTGCGCCATGGATATTTTAAACAGCCGGGAATTAAAAGCCCGAACAAGAGAAACTCTCTCCAGTGCAGCCTGCGATCATAAAAAACTGGTATTGATCCACACGGGAATCATTGTAGGTATAAATATCCTTGTAAGCCTGCTGCAGTTATATCTGAATCAGCAGATCAGCTCTGCCGGCGGTCTGTCCGGACTGGGGACCCGTACAATCCTGGAAACGGCCCAGAGGGTATTGCAGTATGCCGTCAATCTGGCGCTGCCTTTCTGGGAGATCGGATTGATCTTTGTTGCCCTGCGGCTGGCCAGGGGAGAGCAGGCGGAGTTTTATCATTTAGCTGAGGGCTTCCGCCGGCTTGGTCCGGTGCTGCGGCTGTATCTGCTGGAGGGCTTTATCTACATGGGCGCAGGTATGATCAGCATGTATGTGGGTGCGTTCTTGTACTCTGTCACACCGCTGGCGCTGCCCATGCAAAAGCTGATCCTGCCGGTGGTGGAAAGCGGCGGCAGCGTGGAGGAAGTATACGCCGTCTTGGATACCATGTCCGTTCAGGAGCTTTTCAACATGTTCCTGCCGGCACTGATCCTCATTGGAGTGATCTTCCTGGTACTGGCGCTGTTTTTGCGTTACCGCTTCCGCATGGCGCAGTTCCTGGTGATGGATCAGCCCGGCACAGGTGCGATGATGGCGCTGCTGGCCAGCAGCCGTATGACCAAGCATTACCGCATGAAGCTGCTGCGGCTGGATCTAAGCTTCTGGTGGTTTTATATTCTGGTGGCGCTGTCCGGGGCGGTCATGTATGCCGATACGCTGCTGGGTTATGCCGGAATAGAGCTGCCCCTGTCGGCAGATGCAATGTGGATCATATGCTATATTCTGGGCTGTCTGATCCAGCTTGTGATATACCGCCGGTATTACGGCTATGTGCAGACCACCTATGCCACAGCATACGAGGTGCTGCGCACACGGCCCGCAGAAGAACCCAAGCCGCAACCTGCCCCTAAAAATGTACCCTGGGATGACGATTACCAGGCCCCCCAATAAAATTACCGCCGACACACAGTGTCGGCGGGAATTTTATGGTTCTTCCAACAAAGCGGCTAATGTAATGCCCTCAAAGAATTCATCGATCATCTTGTCCAGCTTTTCCCACATGGGCTTGGTCTGGCAGCAGGTGGATCGGGAACAGGCGGAAGGTCCCTGGCTGGTGCAGGAGACGGCAGCCAGGCTGCCCTCCGTCAGCTTCAGAATACTGCCCACGGTGTATTCCTCCGGTTTCCGGTTCAGACGGTAACCGCCGCCTTTACCGTGGACCGCATCCACAAAACCGGCCTTGCTGAGGGTGGTCATGATAGACTCCAGGTACTTCTGGCTGATGCCCTCTGCTTCCGAAATTTCTTTTAAGGGAATATAGCCGTCATCACCCCGAAGGGCGAACTGCACCATCACCCGCAGGGCATAGCGCCCTTTCGTCGATACGATCATAATTATTCGTGACAGTGTGCGCAGTTCTCACAGTCGGGGAACAGCTTCTTGTCGTATACAATGCCGTTCTTGTCGTAGTAGTCCTTCAGTGCGGACTTGATGGCTTCTTCCGCCAGAACGGAGCAGTGCATCTTATGGGCGGGCAGACCGTCCAGGGCCTCGGCAACGGCCTTGTTGGTCAGTGCCATTGCGTCCTGGATGGACTTGCCTTTGATCATTTCCGTGGCCATGGAGGAGGAGGCGATGGCGCTGCCACAGCCAAAGGTCTCAAACTTCACATCCACGATGATGTCGTTTTCAATTTTCAGATAGATCTTCATAATATCGCCGCACTTGGCGTTGCCCACTTCACCCACACCGTCAGCATTTTCAATGACGCCAACATTCCGGGGGTGCATGAAATGATCCATAACAACTTCGCTGTACAGTGCCATAGTATTTTCTCTCCTATCAAAGAATGTATTCTCTCTTGCCGGCCTGCAGGTCACGCCATACGGGGGACATGCTCCGCAGCAGCTGTACCACTTCGGGAACAGCGGCAAGAATGTGATCGATCTCTTCGTCCGTATTGTAGTGGCTCAAAGACAGCCGCAGGGAGCCGTGAGCCACATCGTGGACTCTGCCGATGGCCAGCAGCACATGGCTGGGATCCAGAGAGCCGGAGGTGCAGGCAGAGCCGGAGGAGGCACAGATGCCCTTGGCATCCAGCAGGAGCAGCAGAGATTCACCTTCAATACCCTCGAAGCAGAAGCTCACATTACCGGGCAGCCGGTTGACAGGGTCACCGTTTAGCGCGCAGTGGGGGATCTTGCTGAGACCTTCCATGAGCTTGTCACGCATGGCGATAACCTTGGCGTTGTGGGCGTCCATATTGGCGCAGGCATCCTCCAGGGCCACAGCCATACCCACGATGCCGGGAAGATTCTCGGTGCCGGCACGCTTGCCCCGCTCCTGGGCGCCGCCGTCAATGATGTTGGTCAGGGGGAAGCCTCGGCGGACATACAGAGCGCCTACGCCCTTGGGTCCGTGGAATTTGTGGGCGGACAGACTAAGCATGTCAATGTTCTGTGCCTTCACATCAATGTGCAGATGACCTACCGCCTGAACGGCATCGGTATGGAAGGGAACACCGGCTTCCTTGCAGACAGCGCCGATCTCCGGAATAGGCAGGACAGAGCCGATCTCGTTGTTGGCGTACATACAGGTCACCAGACAAGTATCCTCACGGATGGCGTCTTTGACCTGCTGCGCGGTGATGTTGTGGCCGTTTTTTACATCCAGATAAGTGACCTCGTAGCCTTCTTTTTCCAGACGGTTTAGGGTATGCAGCACGGCGTGATGCTCAAAGGCGGTGGAGATGATGTGTTTTTTGTTTTTCCGTGCGCCGAAACGTGCAGCGGAAATAATGGCCTGGTTGTCAGCCTCGCTGCCGCCGGAGGTGAAAAGGACCTCACGGGGCTCACAGCCTAAGCATTTGGCAACTTTGGCTCTGGCTTCGTCCAACACTTCTTTGGCTTCCTGACCCACGGAATGCAGGCTGGAGGGGTTTCCGTAAATTTTTTCAAAACAGGGCATCATTGCCGCAAGGGCATGATCACTTATTTTGGTTGTTGCGGCATTATCAGCATATACTTGCATTGGTTCAAACCTCCAATGTTTTACCTATTAATTCCATAGGTAATATACCATTATTTACCTATACTGTCAATAGGTAAATACCTGTATTCTACAATGCGGCGAGCATCTCTTCCAGCACCTGTACCACCTGCTCCAGACCCAACCGGTCTGTGTCGCTGAACCGGTCAAAAACAGGGCTGTCGATGTCCAGCACGCCGTAGATTTCGCCGTTCTTGTGGATAGGGATCACGATCTCTGAATTGGAGGCGCAGTCGCAGGCAATATGTCCGGGAAAGGCGTGAACATCGGGGACAAGCAGAGAGCGGTCTTCCTTTACAGCAGTGCCGCAAACGCCCTTTCCTACAGGAATACGGATGCAGGCGGGCTTGCCCTGAAAAGGGCCTAAAACAAGAATCCCGTCTGTCATAAAATAAAAGCCTGCCCAGTTGATGTCATCAAGATGCTGCCAGAGCAGGGCAGCGGCATTGGAAAAATTTGCCATTTCATAGGGAACATTATTGACTAGCGCCCGCAGCTGATCAGTAAGGGCGGTATAGTCTGTATGTCTTTCCATAAGCGCCTCCGGTTTGGTTATATGTTATACCATATTACTAAACAAAACGGAGAATGGCAATCCCTTTTCAAAATTTTACAGTTTCCCCATATGTGCCCTGTTTTTTCGACTTTTGCATCGGTTACATTTTGCGGGTCGAGGAATATTAAAACCGGACGCGAAAGAAATGGGAGGGCAAAAAAATGAAAAGAATTTTCAGATGCACAAGCGGATTCCTTGTGTGTATTTTATTATTGGCACAAAGCGTGTGGGCGAAGCCGCTGATCCCGGTGGGAAAGGTGATCGGCATAGAGCTTTCTGACGGCAGCGTGACAATTGCGGCCTTTGACGATGTGCTGGGAGCCAATGCCCGGCAGGAGGGCTTGCAGATCGGGGATAAGATCACAAGGATCGATGATACATCCATTACTTCGGTACACGATGTGCGCTATGCGCTGGAGCGTGCTGACGGCTCGGTGGATGTGTCTGTTTTGCGGGATGGCAGAACGAAAGAACTGACGGTGCATCCCAACATCACATCTGACGGGCCAAAATTGGGGATCTATTTAAAGCAAGGCATTACCGGCGTGGGGACAGTGACCTGGTATGATCCGGATACCGGCGCTTTTGGCGCGTTGGGACACGGCGTCAATACCGCAGAAGGGGAATTGCTGGATATGGAACAGGGAAAGGTTTACCGGGCAGCGGTTGTGTCTGTTAAAAAGGGCGCAGTGGGCGATCCCGGGCAGCTTATGGGAACGCTGGAGGATAAGACCCCCATTGGGACACTTTCACAAAATACGAGCCAGGGTATTTTTGGCACGATAGAAACCGCATGGGAGGGAGAAACGCTGCCTACAGCCGCCGCCGGGGAGATCCACACCGGCGGGGCGGTGATCCGCTCCACGGTACAGGGGGACAGGGTACAGGAGTATTCTGTGGAAATTCTGAAAATCTATCCCAACGCCGGGGAAGAAGGCCGGAATCTACTACTGAAGGTCACAGACCCGGAGTTGATCTCAGCCACCGGCGGAATCGTCCAGGGCATGTCGGGTAGCCCCATCATCCAGGACGGCAAGCTGGTGGGCGCGGTAACGCATGTTCTTGTAAACGATCCCACTACGGGTTATGGCATTTTTATCGAAAATATGTTAGATGCCGCAGCATAAGGAGGTATGAATATGGATTTTTACAAGGTTCCCATTGGTTTCGGCATGGCCCTTGCCCAGAACACCGCTGCCATGAACCGCTACGCTCATTTAAGCGAAGCGCAAAAACAGGACATTTTGAACCGCGCCCACAACGTCCGCAGCGAAATGGAAATGTATACGCTGGTAGCAAATCTGGCTAATGGAACAATGTAAAACGGAAGCTGCGATGGCAGCTTCCGCTTTTAAATACTGCCTGCCAAATACTCTTCTGCCATGTGCACAGCCATAGCGCCGTCTGCCACAGCGGTTACCACCTGCCGCAGCAGCTTGGTTCGTACATCACCCACGGCATACACCCCGGGGATGTTGGTTTGGGTGGTCTCGTTTGCAGCCACATACCCATCCCGGTCCAGCTCCAGCTGACCCTTGACCAGTTCCGTGGCGGGGGTTCTGCCGATACTGACAAATACTCCGTCACAGCTGATCTGCGTTTCTTCGCCGGAGTCGGTATTCTTCACCCGCACACCGGTCAGTTTGCCGTCGTGCAAAATTTCTGTCACCACACTGTTCCAGAGAAATTCCACGTTCGGAGCGTCCATCAGCGGAGCGTGATAGATTTTGGTTGCCCGGAGGGAATCCCTGCGGTGGATCAGAATGACTTTCTTCGCCACTCGGCTGAGGATCAGCGCATCTGCTGCTGCGGTATTGCCACCGCCTACGACCACCACGGTTTTTCCCCGATAGAACATACCGTCGCAGGCAGCGCAGTAGGCCACACCCCGACCGGACAGTTCCTTTTCCCCGGGAACACTCAGGACCTTAGGCCCTGCACCGGTGCAATATACCACGGTTTTTCCGTAAAAAAAGCCTTCACTGGTTTCAATCATTTTGGGTTGCCCATGCAGGCCCATACGCCGGACTTCTGCGTATTCGGTTTTTGCACCGAACCGTTCTGCTTGCTGCTGCATATTTTCAGCCAGTTCAAAGCCGTCAATACCCTGGACAAAACCGGGGTAATTGTCGATTTGGTGGGAAAGTGCCATCTGACCGCCGGGGGAAAGCTTTTCCAGAACCACCACGCTGAGACCTGCTCTGGCAGCATACAGTGCGGCGGTATATCCACCGGGCCCTCCTCCAATAATGACCATATCATATACGTGATTGGGATTCATAATATCCCCCCTTTATTTTGCAAGACTTTGTTCAATAAATGCGTCGATCATTGCCTTCGATTCCGGGGCGACCACGGAGTCCAAAGCCTTACCTCCGTGGTATATTACCAGCGTAGGGATCACCTCAATTTGCTCCTGTGCTGCCAGGCCGGGTTCTTCATCAATGTTGATCTTTACGACCTCCAGCGTATCGGCATACTGCTGCGCGATCCGGTCATAAGCCGGAGCAATTCTGCGGCAGTAGCCGCACCAGGGTGCCCAGTAATCCACCAGTACAGGTTTTTCGCTTTGAATCAGTGCACGAAACTGTTGTGCGTTTACATTTTTTGCTGCCATTTGAAGTCAGCTCCTTTCCTTTGTTTGATAACAGTATAACCGAAAAAACAGTTCCTTTCCGTGATCTCATCACATAAAACAGCATCTATCACTGTAGGACTTTTTCAAGAAGCGAGTTGACAGAACAATCAGGTTAAAATATACTGAAGAATAGCAAGGGGGGAGAAAACATGGAGTTTCAAAACTATTTTCCCATTTGGAATAAACTGACCTCCTCACAACAAGAGCTGATCCGCAGCCATTCGATCCTGCACAGGTTTACAAGAGGAACGGTGATCCACAATGGCAATCTGGAATGCACCGGTCTGTTGCTGGTACGGTCCGGTCAGCTTCGGGCCTATATTCTGTCTGACGAGGGACGGGAAATAACCATCTATCGCCTGTTTGATATGGATCTGTGCCTGCTTTCTGCTCCGTGTATCATGCGTTCCATCCAGTTTGAAGTGATCATTGAAGCGGAGAAAGACACAGAACTGTGGATCATTCCTCCCCAAGTCTACAAGCGGTTAATGGAAGAGTCCGTAGCATTGTCCAACTTCACAAATGAGATTATGGCTGCTCGTTTTTCCGATGTCATGTGGCTCATGGAGCAGATCATGTGGAAAAGCATGGATAAGCGTGTTGCCGCGTTCCTTCTGGAAGAGACGGTCATTGAAGGTACAAATAAGCTGCGTATCACCCATGAGAATATTGCCAACCACCTGGGAAGCCACCGGGAAGTGATCACACGAATGCTGCGGTACTTCCAAAGTGAAGGTATGGTAAGGTTGTCCCGGGGAATCGTAGAGATCACAGACCAAGAGAAACTGCAAGGACTTCAGAATACATAAAAAGTCCACCTACAGCTTTTTGCTGTGGGTGGTTGTGTTATTGATCCAACTGTATATTTTTATCACGGCAGAAACCGCTGATACCGGTTTGCGCTATTTACACAAAATGATTGCATTTTTACAACAAATGTTGTATAATATTTTCCCTAAAGCTATTATTTCATAATAGAAAACGGAGGTGTTACTATGGCAAAAGAAAGACTTTCCGAAGCGCTTTCTGAAAAGATCGAGTACGAAAAAAGAAGCCGTTCTTACGCAGACCGGGCATTCCCGGACAATATGGCTGTCCGCCGCCACAGCAACATGAAGCCGGTTCCGGTTTGGCGACCCAAATTTGCAAAAGATATTGACCGGATCATGTACAGCCCCTACTATAACCGTTACACAGATAAGACCCAGGTCTTTTCGCTTATCAAAAATGACGACATCACCAGAAGAAGTCTGCATGTGCAGTTGGTATCCCGTATTGCCCGGACCATTGGACGGGCGCTGAACCTGAATCTGGATCTCATTGAAGCCATTGCTCTGGGTCACGACATCGGTCACACGCCCTTTGCCCACACCGGCGAAGTGTTCCTGTGCGAGCTGTACAACAAGCACACGGGTAGGTTCTTTAACCATAACATCCACTCTGTCCGGGTGTTGGATCAGATATTCCCATTGAACCTGACGCTCCAGACCTTGGTGGGCATCGCCGGTCACAACGGCGAGATCGAACTGGATGAGTATCGTCCTGTGCCCATGGATAGCTTCGAGCAGTTTGATGTGGAGATCGAAAAGTGCTACACCGTTCCCGGCTATGCCAACAAGATCCAGCCCTCCACCCTGGAAGGAAATGTGGTGCGCATATCCGATATTATTGCCTATCTTGGCAAGGACCGGCAGGATGCCGCCAGGATCCGGATGCTGGAAAAGAGCGATTTCCCCAGCTCTGACATCGGCACGGTCAATTCTGGGATCATCAACAATCTGGTGGTAAATATCATCCAAAACAGCTACGGCCAGCCGTATATCAAGCTGGATGAAAAGCATTTCCAGGCGGTGCAGTCCTACAAGCGGGAAAACTACGCTATGATCTACCGCAATGAACCGGGACGGGTCAAGCTGGAAATGATGGCAAAGCCCATGATGGCAGAGATCTACGATCAGCTTCTGGAAGACCTGCGTCTGGGCAATATGAACTCTCCCGTATTCAAGCACCATGTAGATTATGTAAACCAGTCCCGTTATCCCCGGAAAATGCCTTATGAAAAGACCGAGCCCAACCAGATCGTGGTGGACTATATTGCCAGCATGACCGACGATTATCTCATCGACCTGCACCACTACCTGTTCCCGGACAGCGGCTACTATGTGGAGTATACAGGCTATTTCCAGGATCTTTTAAGTCACCGGGAAGAAGCATAAAACATCAAGAGGAGAGAAAACATGGCACAAACCGTTAAGCTGAGAACAGACGAGCTGAACAAACTGCGGGATATGAATCCTATGCTGGTGTCCTATAATGTGGAGATGACGGAAGTCACCGGCGGCACTTTCTGGAAAGCATATACGGAGGCCCAGATCGACGGTACCGAGCAGGTTCCGCCTCCGGATTTTTCCAAGGGAATGGGAGCCATGCACCAGTGGTATGATCCCATCGATACCACCAATCCCCGACTCATCAAGCTGGCAAAGGCGCTGGGCCAATGCTGGGTACGCGTATCCGGTACCTGGGCAACCAGAACCTACTATGATTTTGACGGCACCGGTATGCCCGAGGGCTATTTCAACCACCTGCGGAAAGAGCAGTGGGTGAATCTGTGCAACTTTGTCAAGGCAGTGGGTGGCAAGCTGAAGATATCTGTTGCCAACTGCGACGGTCTGCACGCCCATGACGAGCCCTGGAATCCCAGCCAGGCACAGCTGATCTTTGACCTGAGCCGTGAAATGGGTTGCCCCATTGAGGCGGTAGAATTTGTTAACGAGCCCAATATGCTGAAGAACACCGGCTTCCCCGCGGATTATACCGCTGCGGATTTCCGCCGTGACCAGGACATCTTCCATAAATGGGTCCGGGAGAACTATCCTGAGTGTACCATCATCGGCCCCTCCGATACCGATCCCAACGCCATGAGCGTGGATGCCGACGGCAACCCCCACCCCTGGGCAGCCGGCGGTGACACGGCAGGTATCGCTGCGGCGCTGGCTTACTGCTCTACTGCGGATCTGATGGACGGCTGCACCGAAAAGCCGGACATCTTCTCCTACCACTACTACAACGGCGTTTCTGAGCGTATGGCAGCCATGATGCCCTCAGCTTTCACTCCTTTTGAGGGTTGCATGAGCGAGGCGTATCTGGGTGCTGCTGCCCATACTGCCCGTTGTTTCCTCTCCTACCGGGATAAGTATGCAACCCCCGGCGGTGAGATGTGGGTCACCGAGTCCGGTGACGCCGGTGCAGGCGGTCACACCTGGGCTTCTACTTATGCAGAGGTGGTCCGCACCCTCAATGAGATCGCGTCTTTTGCCACGGTTACCAACGGTGTGATCTTCCACAACACCCTGGCATCCTCTGACTACGGCTGGCTGAAGCACGGCACCTTCGTGCCCCGCCCCAGCTATTTCTCCGTGCTGCTTTGGAAGAAGCTCATGGGCAACACCGTCTATGAGACCGGTGAAGAAATCCGGGAAGGCGCCCATGTTTATGCCCACTCCCGTGCCGACGGCAAGGAAGGTAAGTGCTACCTTGTGATCAACACCTCCTGGACCGATACCACTACTGTGGAACTGCACAAGGAGGCAGAGGTCTACGCCCTCACCGGCAACGGTTCTATGCGCTCCCGCACCATGCTCCTGAACGGCAAGGAACTGGTTTTGGGTGAAAATGATGAGCTTCCTGCCTTGGATGGCGTCAAAGTGCCTGCTGGCACTTTGGAAGTCGCTCCCGGCGGCTGTACCTTTATCGTACTGTAAATCTAAGCTCCCCCTGCAAAGGGGGAGCTGTTTCTAAAAATGAAGGAGTGCATATCATGCAGCTTTATATGCCCACAAAAGTATACAGCCAGAGGGAGTGCGTCCGCAGCCATGGCAAGGAGATCTGCGCCCTTGGCACAAAGGCCATGATCGTCACCGGTAAAAGCGCGGCAAAAAAGAACGGCGCCCTTGCAGATGCGGTGCAGGCGTTGGAGAAGCTGCCCTATGTCCTTTTTGACCGGGTGGAGGAAAATCCCTCCATCGAAACGGTGATGGAGGCCCGGACTCTGGCAATAGCGGAGAAGGTCGATCTGTTCATCGGCATCGGCGGCGGTTCTGCCATGGACGCAGCCAAGGCCATTGCCATGATGGTGGCCAACCCCGAAGAAACGGAAGAGGTGCTGTATACTTCCAAGGAACTGAAGCATTATCCCGTGGTGTGCGTTCCCACCACCTGCGGCACCGGCTCGGAGGTGACCCCCTACGCCATTCTTACCCGCCATGCCCTAAAAACAAAAAAGAGCATCAGCCATAAAATTTTCCCGGTCCTGGCACTGCTGGATGATAAGTATTTAAAGACCATGCCCCGTACAGGCATCGTCAATACCTGCGTGGATGCTTTGTCCCACTTGCTGGAGAGCTACTTAAACACCAACAGCAACGAGCTGAACCGGATCTACAGCCGGGAGGGCTTGTATCTTTGGGGACAGTTTAAGGACCGGCTGCTGGCGGATACGCTGACACAGGAGGACTATCCTTTGATGCTCCATGCCTCCATGGTGGCAGGTATGGCCATCACCCACACCGGAACATCTGTGCCCCACGGCATGAGCTACCCCGTCACCTATGCCATGACCATTCCCCACGGCAGAGCGGTGGGCATGTTCCTTGGCGGCTTCGTGGAAAGCTACGGTGACTCGGAAGAGGCACAGAAGGCGGTCAGAATACTGGGCTTTGCGTCTGTGACGGCGTTCCGCAAATACTTAAACTGCTTGCTGGGTACTGTGGATGTACCCCGGGAGTTGTTAAAGACCGGCGCGGAAAAGCTGCTCCAGGATCCCGCCAAGCTGAAAAATTATCCCTTCCCCTTAACAGAAGAAAAAATTGTTTCTATGGCAAACTGAAAAGAAAACCCCGCTGCATATGCAGCGT
>JAZUMW010000104.1:0-16363 GCA_045603825.1 Faecousia sp. | reverse complement strand
TGAGGATCACCGGCTTGCCGCACAGGAGCCTCCGCAGGCGGATACTCCGTAAGGACAGAGCCGATAGCACCAGCTCTACTCCCAGCACAGTCACAATAGGGATGATCCCGGAAAACAAGGGGATTGCTCCATCCTGCATGGGAATGGAGGCGAGATTGGCAACCAGCATAGTCACCACAAATTCCGATGCCTCCATCTGGCCGATCTGCCGCTTACCCATGAGCCGGATCACGGCGATCAAGATCAAATACAGTACAATGGTCCGAATATACGAAAGAATCAACGTTAGCCACCTCTTTCCAAGAGTTTCCCCGGAAAAGGGCGGGATATTCGGAAATTTTATGCAAAAAAGTCCTTGACTTTTTTATAATTTACAGATATAATACTGTGGCCTGCGTATGCAGGCATATCCTTGCTCCCAGTGAGCCTGGGGGCCAAAAGTCCAAAAGGAGGTGCAAACAACATGGCTAAGATCACCGGTAAGTATGAGGTGCTCTACATCATCGACCCCACTCTGGGCGAAGAGGGCATCGCAGCACTTGTGGAAAAGTTCAAGGCAATGGTTGAGGCGGAGGGTACTCTGCTGAACATTGACGAGTGGGGCAAGCGTCGGCTGGCATACCTGGTCAATGACAAGGCTGAAGGCTACTATGTTCTGATGAACATGGAAACCAAGCCCGAGTTCCCCGCAGAGCTGGAGCGTGTGATGAAGATCACCGAAGGCGTTCTGCGCTGCCTGATCATCGCAGTGGAAGAGTAAGGAGGAAATACCATGCTCAACCACATCACCATTATGGGTCGTCTGACCCGTGATCCCGAGCTGCGCCGTACCGGCAGCGGCGTCGCCGTAGCGTCCTTCAGCCTGGCTGTAGACCGCGACTATTCCCCCCGGGATGGCGGCGAACGGGAAACCGATTTCATCGACTGTGTTGCCTGGCGTCAGACTGGAGAGTTCGTCTCCAAGTATTTCACTAAGGGCCGCATGGCGGTGGTGTCCGGCCGGCTGCAGATTCGCAACTGGACCGACAAGGATGGCAACAAGCGTCGCTCCGCAGAGGTCGTAGCAGACAAAGTCTACTTCGGCGACAGCAGACGGGACGGCGAGAGCAGTGGCTATGCCGCTCCCGCAGCTCCCAGCTTCGGCGGTTACTCCGCTCCCTCTGCTCCTGCATCTGAGTTCACCATGCTGGATGACGATGACGCACAGCTGCCCTTCTGACAAGGCTACCTCAAAAAACATCTTTTTGGTGGCCAGCAGTTCTTTTACTGCAACTTCTCGTTTTGAAAATCTTGAAATACACAAAGTATTCCTGTGATTTCCAAAACTTAATTTGCAGCAAAATCCCTCGCTGCCCCCACAATAATCTGTTTTTATCGGCAGACTAAACTGAACTTTTCTACTCTAACAAGGAGGTAAATACCATGGCTAACGAACAGCGTGTTCGTCCCCGCAAGCGCAAGAACGTATGCGCATTCTGCGTGGATAAGATGACCAGCATCGATTACAAGGATGTTGCCAAGATCCGCCGTTACCTGTCCGAGCGCGGCAAGATCCTGCCCCGCCGTACCACCGGCACTTGCGCAGCCCATCAGCGTGACCTGACCACCGCTATCAAGCGTGCCCGCCAGATCGCTCTGCTGCCCTACGTTGCTGACTAATGTAACACAATTACACCCCGGAACAACCGTTCCGGGGTGTGTTTTTGTGTATTTGCAACAGCCTTGTTTTGTATATCAAGACAGTGAGTATTTATTTTCTGTTTAATGTATATTTTCTTTGTGGGCGAGATGTGTCTGGATTGGTGTTTAAAAGATAATCTGCAGAAACATTGTAAAAACGGCATAATGTTACAAGATGGCGTATAGGCATTTCATTGGCACCACGTTCATAACGAGCATACATGGTTTGTGAAGTACCCAGCACATCGGCAATCTGCTGCTGTGTTAAATCGTTATCTTCCCGCAAGGCGCGTATATTTTCCGTAAATGTTCTCACTATGATAACCTCTTTGATATAAGTGTGTGCATAGTGTAACAAAGTAAATATATTTACTATTGACTTTAGTAAAAATATTTACTAAAATAAAGGAAAACTGAGAGAAAGAGGTGCAATTGTGTATGTACTGTTCATCTTGCGGCAAAGAGCTTCGGGGTGGTGTTAAATTCTGTTCTTCCTGTGGAAAACAAGTTGCGGATACTGAAATGTCTTTTGGTATTCATCAAAAGACGCGCAATCAACCAACGGGGAGAATGATAAAAATTGCGTTACCCATCTTCCTGTTCATCGTAATTATTGCAGTTGTGTTGATTTGTATTCCTTCTAATCAGCAGAGCCGCAAAAATGAACTGGAACTGAAATATGAATGGGGAACGTCGGCTTCTGAAATAGAAGAAAATGAGATTGTTTTTGATATGTGGAGATCAGGGTATGATGACGGAATTAGGCTTCGCTGTGAAGATGTTTATCATGAAGTAGATGGCCTCCAGGAACTGCCGTTTGACGAAGAAGTTTTTTATTCGACAGATTCTGATGACGAATTGTATAGGATTTCATATTACACAGACGAAGATCTAAGCTTAACCGAAACACTGGACATCCTGATCAATCGATATGGTGAAGACTATTATGTAGATACGGAAGGTACAACAGTGGGAGGTACAACAGATGAACGTTTGTATACCTATTATTGGTGGATCGACGATACCATAATCGAATATTATCACTATAGCATTGATTATTATGATGCAGAAAAAGAATATGAGCATGTTAGTTCGGATATGAAAGAATTTTTTAACAAGGACTAAGAGGGAACAAACGATGTTTTGTAGATTTTGCGGACAAGAACTGGCTGATGCTGCACGCTTCTGCGCAGACTGTGGACATCCAACCCAGTTAAATGAAGAGCAAACGCGTATTTACACGCCGAACGCGGCAAAGAAAAGCAAAAGAAAAAAGATGTGGTTGTTTACTGCGACCGGTCTGGTAATCATTTCCTTGATTTTTGGATCAGCATGTCTTTTATTGACGCCCCAGGTAAAATTGAGTTATGATTGGGGAACGCCCATAAGCCATATTGCAAAAAATGAAACTGTTATTGATAAAGGAAACGACTATCTTTTGTGCGAAGACCCGTACCATAAAGTGGATAAGCTTGATGATTTAGAATACTCTATTGTTAAATATAAGTTTGATTCATCCGGAAACTTATATAAAATAGAGTATGAGTATATGTATGAAGATTTATCTGTAAGGGAGCGCCGTGAAGCTGCTGAGAAAATCTATGGAGAGAAGTATTTCACAATTGATCATAAAGTTTCAGACTATTATTCAACAAATGTATGGTGGATCGGGGATACGGTGATAGTATTATCTTGGTCTGGTGTTTCCTATTATGATTCTGATTATTATCTGGATGTTTTGCAATACCATCCAGATTACAGCGAAGAACTTCTTGAATTTTTTAATAAACGGTAGTATCAAAACACCCCTGGAACAATGTTCCAGGGGTGTTTTTTATGCCATAACAAGACGTTTAAGAACACGGACAAACATTTCTCCCCAGGTAACTTTTGCAATACCTTCTTCTGCCACCAGGGGGATCTCAGATAAAACCTGATCACCGGCCATGATAGTCAATGTTCCCAGCCGCTGTCCTTTGCTTACCGGGGCCGTCACCGATTCTTCCAGGGTGGTCCGGTAGGAGATCAGACTTTTCTGTGCCTTGTCGATCAAAATGGCGCTTTGCTCTGTGGGAACGGCGGCAACGGTATCGCAAACACCTAATTTCACCGGGATGGCAGCCGCTTCCGGAAGCTCCGGTATGATTACCGCAAAGTTGGCAAAGCCGTAATCCAGCATGGATTTACAGGCGGAAAATCGGTTTTGGGAGGTGTCGCAACCCATGACCACAGCGATCAAATCCATCCCATCCCGCTGGGCGGAAGCGGACAGACAGTAGCCTGCCCCGGAGGTGAAGCCGGTTTTTAGTCCTGTGGCACCGCTGTAAAACCGTACCAACTTATTGGTGTTGGAAAGACCGAAGGTGCCGTTGCGGACGGTGTCCATCCAAATGGTGGTGTATTTGGTGATGTCCGGATGCTGAGTCAAAAGCGCTCTGGACATAATGGCGATATCGTGGGCGGAGGTCTTATGGCTGGCGGCGTCCTCACCGTCATCCAGACCGGTGCAGTTGACAAAGTGGGTGTCGGCCATTCCAAGCTCCAGTGCCCTGGCATTCATCATATCCACAAAGGCAGATTCGCTGCCGGCGATATGCTCTGCCATGGCGCAGGCGCAGTCGTTGGCGGAGGAAACTGCGATGGATTTGACCATATCCTCCACAGACATGGTTTCCCCTACCTTCAGATAGATCTGGCTGCCGCCCTTGGCAGCGGCGGCTTCGGAAGCGGTGACCATGTCATTCCAACCAATGCGCCCCGCGTCAATAGCTTCCATGATCAGCAGCAGGGTCATCACCTTGGTGACGCTGGCAGGTGCAAGGGCTTCGTGGGAATTGGATTCATAAAGCACCGTGCCCGTGGCGGCGTCCATGAGCAGGGCGCTTTTGGCCTGTATATCCAGATCTGCCGCATGTACTCCAAGGGGCAGCAACCCCAGTAGCACCGAAAAAATCACAATCATCCATATCGTCCGCTTCATGGTGATCCCTCCCTGTTTTCCTAAGGAATCCTATGAAGCGTGTCCTATAAATATGCAAAGCGGTGTGCCTCGCACACCGCTTAAAAATCAGGAATATAGACTGTGTCGGCCGCATCGGCCTCTTGGGTAAAACCTTCCAGTTCGTTGAGGAACATCCAACTGAGCACCGCCTGGTATTCCTCCTCCGTGATGGGTCGGTCAAAGGGGGCGGGAAGCCCCGGCATGGGGGTGTACTGGCGCATGAGGCTCACCAGCACTTCTCCGGGAGCAAAGGTCTCACCGATCCAATCCAATACCTTTAAAGAGTTTTCCACATGGCCGGGCAGGATCAGATGGCGGATGATGACGCCCTTGACGATCGTTTCTCCCTGCCATTGTACCGGACCTACCTGCCGCACCATGGCTTTAATAGCCTTAGAGGCCACCTGGAAATAGTCCGCTGCCCCGGAAAGGGCTTTGGCCAGGGCGCTGTCTGCGTACTTTATGTCCGGCAAGTAGATATCCACCTTGCCCTCTAGGGCAGCGACGGTTTCTTCCCGCTCATAGCCGCCGCAGTTGTACACCACCGGTACCGGTAGCGGCTGTTCCAACGCCGGTAAAATGGTGGGAAGAAAATGGGTAGGGGTCACCAGGTCAATATTCTCCGCGCCCCGGGCGATGAGATCTTCCATGATCTGCCGCAGATGGACGGAATCCACAGCCTTTCCCACAGGGCCGCCGCTGATGGCACGATTCTGACAGTACAGGCATCCCAAGGTGCAGCCGCCGAAGAAAATAGCGCCGCTGCCGCTGCTGCCGGCTAACACCGGCTCTTCCCATTTATGGAGCATGGTCTTTGCCACCAGCGCTGTATCCGGACAGCCGCAGTAGCCTGTCTGACCGGCGCTTCTGTTTACACCGCACTGCCGGGGGCATAAATTACAGTTTACATAACACATATAAATCCCGTCCTTTTCCTTATCATAGCATCTTTTTCCTTGTGATACAAGCATCTTTACCTTGGAGGATTTTTGTGCTATCATAAAGAAAAAGCTATTGGGAGGTACGAACTATGGAAATTCGTTTTGCACAGGCAAAGGATGTGACAGGAATTCTGGCGCTTTTGCGGCAGGTGGGCAGAGTCCATCATGAAGGCAGACCGGATATTTTCCGGAATAACGCCCAGAAGTACGGTGCTTCACAGGTTCTGGCCATGCTGGAATCTTCCGCAACTCCCATTTTTGTGGCTGTGGAGGAGGACAAAGTCCTGGGTTACGGCTTCTGTATGTATAAGCAGTACAAGAACGACCCGGTGATCGCCGACCACACGGAACTGTATATTGATGATCTGTGTGTAGATGAAAACCATCGGGGTCAGCACATCGGCAAGGCCATCTATGAGGAAATCTGCCGCTACGCTAAAATGCGCAAGTGCTACAGCGTGACGCTGAATGTATGGTCCTGCAACCCCACAGCCATGAAGTTCTATGAGTCCTTAGGACTGAAGCCCCAAAAGGTGGGCATGGAAATGCTTTTGGAGGAAGCTTGATGCTTATTAAAAATCAGATCTACGAAACAACCATCGTGGATTACACCGCTGAGGGACAAGGTGTTGCCAAAATCGAGGGCTGCGCTGTGTTTATCCCCAACGCGTTGGTGGGGGAAAAGTGCCGTGTGCGCATCGAAAAGGCCCAAAAAACCTGGGCCGCTGGTAAGATCACGGAACTGCTGGAAAAATCCCCCTATCGTGTCAACCGGGAATGCCCCGTTGCCAAGCTCTGCGGCGGCTGCGATTTCTGGCACATGGACTATGAAGAGGAATGCCGGCTGAAAGCAGACCGGGTACGGCAGGCACTGAACCGCATCGGCGGTGAAAGCCTTGAGGAAATTCCCCTTTTGGCGGCTCCTACCTGCTATGGCTACCGCAATAAGGCTCAGTATCCCGTCTCCGGCAAAAAGAACAAGGCCTACGCCGGATTTTTCCGGGCAGGCACCCACCAGGTGGTGGAAAATGACCGCTGTCTGATCCTGCCGGAGGAGGCGGACAAGGTCAAAGAGATCGTTATAAGTTATGTAAACCAATGTCATATCCCCGCCTACGATGAGGAGACGCATACAGGCCTGTTGCGGCACATTTATGTCCGCCGTGGTGCGGTGTCCGGGCAGGTACTGGTGTGCCTTGTGGTGAACGGACGGAAGCTGCCCCATGTAAAAGAGTTGGTGCAGAAGCTTGCTGCTGTTCCCGGCTTTACCACCCTGGTGCTGGCGGTAAATACCCGCCCCGGTAACGCCATTTTGGGGGATGAATTCATCACCCTCCACGGCTCCGGCTATATTGAGGATACCCTGTGCGGTCTTATATTCCGCCTGTCTCCCCGGTCTTTCTACCAGATCAATCATCACCAGGCACAGCGGCTGTACGAGGCAGCCATCTCCCAGGCGCAGATCACCAAGGATGATCTGGTGCTGGATCTGTACTGCGGTGTAGGTACCATCACTTTGGCTATGGCCAAGGCCGCCGGTAAGGTCATCGGCGTGGAAGTCATTGAACAGGCGGTACAGGACGCAAAAGAAAACGCCATTCGAAACGGGATTGAAAACGCCGAGTTCTTCTGCGGCGACGCGGGCAAGGCGGCGTTGGAGCTGGAGGCCAAGGGTATCCGCCCCGATGTCATCGTGGTAGATCCGCCCCGTAAGGGTCTGAATACCGATACAATCGAAGCGCTGGATAGAATGTCTCCCCGGCGCGTCGTGTATGTTTCCTGCGACCCGGCTACTCTGGCGCGAGATGTGGCGCTTTTAAAGGCGCGTGGCTATATCCTCCAAAACGCCATGGCCGCAGACCTTTTCCCCCGCTGCGCCCATGTAGAATCCATCGTGACCCTAATTCGGGAGGAAATTTAATCATGTAAGAAAGTGCCTTTGAGAATTGGCTGATTGCAACATGATTTATACAAGGAGGAACAGCTCATGGAAAAGAACAAAAGAGGAAACCTCTATATGACGATCACAGCCGGTATATGTGCGGTGCTGAATATCATACTTGTGATCCGGGATGTTTGCTCGGGTGCTATATGGGATACTGGTTTTGTATTAGATATTTTGTGTACTGTTATGTGGTGCATCTGCACAGTTGCGTGGCTTGTGCGCAGTAAAAAGCAAGATAAAGGAGAAGAAGCACAATGAGAGGTATGACAAAAAGAGAACGGGAAGTTACCGATATTAACGAGATCATCCGGTATCTGGATGCGGCCAAGGTGCTGCATCTTGGTCTGGTAGACGGGGATGAGCCCTATGTTGTGCCTATGAATTACGGCTACACCATGGAAGAGGGCAAGCTGACCCTGTATCTTCACGGTGCTACCCGCGGCCGCAAGCTGGATGTGATGCGGGCCAATCCTAAGGTGTTTTTCTCCCTGGAGTGCGACCTGCAGCCCTTCGAGGGTGCAGTGGCATGCAAGTACGGTCTGTCCTACGCCTCTGTCATGGGTCGGGGCATCGCCACCATAGTAGAGGATGTGGAAGAAAAGAAGAAGGGTCTGTCCGTCCTCATGAAGACCCAGACCAGCAAGGATTTTTCCTTTGAAGACCGGCTTACCACCATCGTCAGTGTGATCCGCATTGATGTTTCTGATTACACGGCAAAACGCCGCCCCATGCCCAAGTAAAGCCTTGACAACCGATAGAAAAAGTGACATTATAATACCATCCCATAAGAAAGGAAGATTGAAGATGAAAAAGATTTTAGCACTGGTACTGGCACTCATCATGGTGCTGGGCATGCTTGCAGGCTGCTCCAAAGATGACGACATCTCCGGTCAGATCACACCTGTTGAAGACGAAGAAGAGGTCGTTCAGCAGGAGGAAGAACCCGAAGAAGAGACGGAAGCTCCTGTAGAAGAAACCGAAGCACCCGAGGAAGAGACCGAAGCACCCGAGGAAGAGACAGAGGCCCCCGCAGAGGAAAACGCTGTCAGCCTTGGCCGTATGGAAGGCGGCATCTATACCAATACTTACGCCGGTTTCGGCTGTGAGCTGGACGAAAACTGGACCTACTATTCTGCCGATGAGCTGCAGACCCTGCCCGAAAACACCCAGGAACTGTTTGAAGGTACCGAAATGGGTGAGCTTTCCGCAGCATATACCCAGATCAGCGACATGATGGCAGAAAATGCTACGGATCTGACATCTATGAATGTCCTGTATACCCAGATCGGTCTGCAGGAGCGCCTGGCTTATTTGTCCATGTCTGAAGAGGAGACGATCGAGGCCACTCTGGCAAATAAGGACATGATGATCGAGGCTTACGAACAGGCCGGCTATGAAAACATCACCATGGAAAAAGCGAAGGTAACCTTCCTGGGTGAAGAGCATACCGCTCTGAGAACCACCGCGACATTGCAGGGCTATGACTACTATATCCTGCAGATCATGGACTACACGCTGGGAAAATACGGCGTGACTCTTACCGTAAGCTGCTTCTTTGAGGATGTTACCGAAGACATCCTGGGTCTGTTCTACAAAGTCTGACACAAAAGATAAGCCCTGCAGCCTAAGCTGCAGGGCATTTTTATGTAATTATTTTCTGCGAAGACCCTTACTGTCGTAGCGGAAGATCGTGATCACACAGATACTTAGGTAAGCAACCGCCGCCAGAACCACCTGCCACAGCAGGCACATAAAAGCGGTGTTGACCACATCCATCAGCTCTTTGCTTTTAAAGCCCAGGCAGAAGATCCCCATGACGACGGTAAGGATCAGTCCCAGACTGCCCAGAACGATGCCGGCAACCTTCTGGGTAAACAGCCATGCCTCCACACTGCCCATGCCGAACCAGGTGCGGAAACCCGCCCGGTGGTTGGCCTCCTTAGGCGGCAGGAAGAAATACCATAAACCAAGCAGCAGCATAATAACCGGGCCGATCAACACTGCCACAGAGGTAACGGTCTGCACTGTTTGCAGCAGAGCGTCCATTTCGGGCACCGCTTTTGTAAAGTCGAGGGTATCAAAAAATGCTGTGATTTTTTCCATGCAGATCACTTCTCCTCCAGGAACTGGTTGATCTCATGAATAAAGCTGTTCACATCCTGGAAACGCCGATAAACAGAGGCAAACCGAATGTATGCCACCTCGTCCAGAGGCTTCAGCCGTGCCATCACCATCTCGCCGATGCGGTCGGTGCTGACTTCCCGCTCCAGGGTATTCTGGATGGTCTGCTCGATCTCGGTGGTGATCCGGTCCAAATCGGCCACATCCACCTGCCGCTTATCAAAGGCGCGGACCATGGAATTGAGAACCTTGTTCCGGTCAAAGGCCTGACGGGTGCCGTCCCGCTTTACCACGATGATAGGCAGGCTTTCCACCACCTCGTAGGTAGTAAACCTGCGCTGGCACTTCAAGCATTCCCGGCGACGGCGGATGCTCAAGCCATCCTCGCTGTGACGGGAATCAACGACCTTGCTGTCCTGATCTCCGCAAAACGGACATTTCATGGGAAAGACCTCCCTTTTCCTATATTTTGTTTATTATAACAGCACTTTCTCCCGCTGTCCAGAATTTTTTTGCTGTTGCCAAACCCGGGGAAGTGGGGTAAAATAAATACAGTGTTTTCCACAAGGAGTGTGTAGGATGAAAGAAAAAATCACATGGTCTACCTGGGCCTTTTTGTATGTTGCCTGTGTCTGGCTGGGTGTACTTGGCCGGCCGGAGGGTGTGGGCGGCGTGCTCTATACCCTGTGTGCTTTGGCCTTTTTTCTGCCGGGCGCGCTGCTGCTGTATTGGGGTATCCGTGAAAATAACCGCAAGCAGGTGCGGTGGGTGCGGAGTATCGCTGCAGGCTCACTGCTGCTGACGCTGATCTTTCTGGTGCTGAATTTTATGAGTGTGCGCTTTTCCCAGCTTGCAGGCAATGTGCTGCACACGCTTCTGGTAGCGGTCTCCGTGCCGATGGTGTGCTGCGGCTATTGGGTGCTGAGCTTGTTTTTATGGGCATGCCTGCTGATGGGCAGCTATTTGAAACTAAAAAAATAAAGGGAGGCTGAGCCTCCCTTTTATTCTTTGTTAAATGCTTCCGGATCAAAGGTGATCACGGTGTAGTATGTACCCTGCTGCAATTGCGCCAGAGCATCATCCACGCTGTTTTTGATTTGTTTCTCCCGACCCTTCAGGTCAAAGGGCAGCGCCACATCAAAGATCAGATTGGTGTGATCCTTGCCCTGCACCATACGGAAATCGTGGAGGGTCAGCCGGGGATCCTGCTGCTGCAAAGCCTGCAGAACCAGTGCCCGCTTCTCATTCAGGGATGTTTCACCCACCACAATGGGGTCATAATGGATCACCAGATGTACCTTGTGCTGCTTCAAGCAGCGGCGCTCCAGATTATCGATGATCTCGTGGCAGAGCAGGGGATCCTCGTGCTGATCCATTTCCACATGCAGACTGGCAAACCGCTGTCCCGGGCCATAGTCATGCACCATCAGATCGTGGTAGCCCAGCACCCGGGGGTCGCCGGTGACCACTTCGATGATGAGCTTCCGCAGCTCCGGACTGGCGGTCTCGCCGAGAAGGGGGCTGATGGTCTCCTTTGCCATGGAAATGCCGCTGTACATAATAAACAGCGCCACGGCAAGGCCGATATAGCCGTCGATCTGCCAGGAGGTGATTCCCTCAATAATACCGGCGACCAGAACAGCAGCGGTGGCGATCACATCGTTGCGGCTGTCAACACAGACGGCCAGCAGCGCCTGAGAATCGATGTGCTTGCCCAGCTTGCGGTTAAAGGCGGACAGCCACAGCTTAACAAGAATGGAGCACGCCAGAATAATGACGGTGGGAACGGTGACGGTAACGGCGGAAGGATTAAATATCTTCTCTATGGAAGACTCCGCCAAATCAAAGCCGATCACAATAATCAAGGCAGCCACAGCCAGACCGGACAGGTATTCATACCGGGCATGACCGTAGGGGTGATCGTCATCTGCCGGGCGCTCTGCCAGCTTGAAGCCAATGAGGGTGACGATAGAGCTGACAGCGTCAGACAGATTGTTCATAGCATCAGCGATGATGGAAACGGCACCGGAAAGGATGCCGGCTAAAAGCTTTCCTCCAAATAGCAGGAGGTTGCACAGGATACCCACAATACCGGAAAGCCGACCGACGCGGGCACGGACCGGGGCAGACCCGGTATTTTCCCAATCCTTTACAAACAGGCGTAATAATAACTTTGTCAAGAAAATTCCTCCAAAAAACAACAGCAAAACAGGAAAAAGCAAACTCTACTGTGAGTAGAATCAAAAATTCTACCTTCAGTAGGGAACGCGTGCACCGAATTCTCCCGTTTGTGGGTAACGGTTTTTTCTTTGTTTCATGTACAATATGGATGTGTTTTTGCATTATAACCCAGCTTTGACCGGCTGTAAAGTATTTTTTGTCAAGGAGTATATTTTATGTCTTACCGCATCATTACAGACAGCTGCTGTGACCTTCCTCAGTCCATGTACGGCGAATTGGGCCTTTCCATGATCCCGCTGACTCTGAATTTCCGGGGACAGGAATCCGTGGACCTTTCTGAAGACTTTATCAAAACTCTGTACAAGGGCATGCGCGAAGGAGAAAGCGCGTCTACCTCTGCCGTCAATCCTGAAAACTGGGCATCGGTAATGGAGCCTGTCCTGGCAGCCGGTGAGGATGTGCTGATTTTGGCCTTCTCTTCCGGCCTAAGTACCACCTATCAGTCTGCGGTTATCGCAGCAAACGACCTGCAGGAAAAATATCCTGAGCGTAAGATCAATGTGGTGGATACCCTGTGTGCTTCTTTGGGTGAAGGTTTATTCGTGTGGCATGCCTGCCGCAAGCGTGACGAAGGCATGAGTTTGGAGGAGCTTACCGCATGGTGTGAAGGCAACAAGCTGAACCTGTGCCATTGGTTCACCGTGGACGATCTGGTGTATCTGAAGCGTGGCGGCCGTGTCAGTGCTGCAACCGCGCTGGTGGGCACTATGCTGCAGATCAAGCCTGTGATGCATGTGGATAACGAAGGACACCTCATTAAGCTCGGTACTGCCCGTGGCCGTAAGGCTTCCATTAATGCCCTGGTAAAGAAGATGGAAGAGACCGCCATTCCCGGCGCCAACGACACCGTGTTCATCTGCCATGGCGACTGCATCGAGGATGCCGAGTATCTGGCACAGCAGGTCAAGGATAAGCTGGGCGTGAAGGAAGTGCTCATTTACTACACCGGCGCCGTCATCGGTTCCCACTCCGGCCCCGGTACCCTGGCACTGTTCCACCTGGGCGAGCATAGATAATATAACAAACAAGCAACCCCCGGAAGTTAATTCCGGGGGTTTATTTTATTTATCCTCTTCAGGGACAAAGTCCAGGGTGATGGATTTTACATTGGTATGCAGCTGGGTGTATTTCACGCCTGCCGCATCCAACATTCGTTTGGAGGCCAATGTGCCGGGGGTGGTGGCGTACTTGTCGGAGAGGTAGTAAATCTCCTTCACGCCGCTTTGGATAATGGCCTTGGCGCACTCGTTGCAGGGGAACAGCGCCACATACAGACGGCTGCCCCGAAGGTCACGGCCGTTGGCATTTAAGATGGCGTTCAGCTCTGCGTGGACAACATAGGGATACTTGGTCTCTTCGCCGGTGCGGTCCCAGGGAAATTCATCGTCAGAGCAACCTTTGGGCATGCCGTTGTAGCCGGTGGAGATGATGATATTGTCCGGGGAGACGATACACCAGCCTACCTGGGTGCTGGGGTCCTTGCTGCGGCGGGCAGCCAGCATGGCGATGCCCATGAAGTATTCGTCCCAGCTGATGTAATCGGTGCGTTTCATTTTTTGGCCTCCTGTTATTTAGTCAAAAATATCTTTGAGCGTATCGAAAAATTTCTTTCGCTTGGGACTGGACTTGCCGTCCAAAGAGTCATCCAGCTGCCGCAGAAGCTCTTTCTGCTCCTTGGTGAGCCGTGTGGGGGTCTCCACCACTACGGTGAAGTACTGGTTGCCCCGGCGCTTGGGATTGTTCACAAAAGGAATGCCCTTGCCACCCATGACGAATTGCTTGCCGGTCTGGGTCCCTTCGGGAATGTCGTAGGTAGTCTTGCCGTCAATGGTGGGCACTTCGATCTGTGCGCCCAGGGCAGCCTGGGTAAATGTAATGGGAACCTCGCAGAATACATCGGTGTTCTTGCGGGTAAAGATGGAGTGGCGCTTCAGGAACACTTCTACCAGCAGGTCACCGTTGGGGCCGCCGTTGGCGCCCACATTACCCTCGCCCCGGCAGGGGATCACATTACCGGCATCCACACCGGCAGGAACATTGATCCGGATCTTCTTGGTGCGGCGCACCTTGCCTTTTCCTTTGCAGGTGCTGCAGGGGGTCTTGATGATCTTACCGCGGCCACTGCACATGGGGCAGGTGGCGGTGGACTGCATCTGCATGCCCATGAAATTCTGTACCGTACGCACCTGTCCGGAGCCGTGGCACTGGGAACAGGTCTCAACGGTGCCGTCTGCAGAACCGCTGCCGTTACAGACAGAGCAGTTTTCAATACGGGGGGCGGATACTTCCTTCTCGCAGCCGAAAGCAGCCTCTTCAAAGGTCAGATCCAGCCGGACACCCACATTTTCGCCCCGGCGGGGAGCGTTCTGGTTGCTGCGGCGACCAGTGCCGCCGCCAAAGAAGGAACCGAAAATATCACCTAGATCGCCAAAGTCGCCAAAACCGCTGAAGCCGCTGCCATAACCGCCAGCACCGCCGCCGTAGTTGGGATCCACGCCGGCAAAACCGAACTGGTCGTAGCGGGAGCGCTTTTCATCATCAGAGAGCACCTCGTAAGCTTCGCCCAGCTCCTTGAACTTTTCCTCGGCTTCTTTGTCACCGGGGTTACGGTCCGGATGGTACTTCATGGCGCTTTTACGGTATGCTTTTTTTATTTCCTCGGCACTGGCGCCCTTTTCAACACCCAGCACCTCATAATAATCGCGTTTGTTTTCAGCCATTTTTTCACCTCATATAGTGAAACTCGCCAAAGGCCCCCTTATGCAGAAGGGACAGTCATGGCATTAGGCATGACTGGGGGATTGACAATCCCTCCGTCTCGCCTTTGGCGAGCCACCTCCCTTTGCACAAGGGAGGCTTATTCCAATTACACCAATAAGGGGCGGTATCAACCGCCCCTTATAAGGGTCAAAGATTAGTCAACAGTTTCGTAGTCAGCATCCACGACATTGTCGCCGCCGGGCTGACCGCCGTAGTTGGGCTGGCCGTCCTGGGGATTTGCCTGCTGGTACAGCTTCTCGCTTACTGCGTAGAATGCCTTCTGCACGGCATCAATGCCGTCCTTGATGGCCTGAATGTCGTTGCCCTTGTTCAGTTCCTTCAGGTTGTCGATAGCACTCTGGATGGAAGCTTTCTCGTCGGCAGAGATCTTGTCGCCCAGCTCGTTCAGAGTCTTTTCGGTCTGGTAGATGGTGTGCTCGGCGTTGTTGTGGGTGTCCACCTCGTCCTTGCGGGCCTTGTCTTCGGCAGCGTACTGCTCAGCCTCGCGGACAGCCTTATCGATGTCTTCCTGGCTCAGGTTGGTGGAAGCGGTGATGGAGATCTGCTGCTCCTTGCCGGTACCCAAGTCCTTGGCGGAAACTTTTACGATGGCGTTGGCATCGATGTCGAAGGTGACTTCGATCTGGGGAACACCCCGGGGAGCGGGAGCAATGCCGCCCAGCTGGAAGCGGCCCAGAGTCTTATTGTAAGCAGCCATCTCGCGCTCGCCCTGGAGGACATGGACCTCAACGGAGGTCTGGCCGCCAGCCGCGGTGGAGAAGATCTGGCTCTTGCGGGTGGGAATAGTGGTGTTGCGGTCGATGAGTCTGGTGAACACGCCACCCATGGTCTCAATACCCAGGGACAGGGGAGTGACATCCAGCAGGACGACATCCTTCACATCGCCGGTGAGAACACCTCCCTGAATGGCAGCGCCCAGAGCAACACACTCGTCGGGGTTGATGCCCTTGAAGCCTTCGTTGCCGGTGATATTCTTAACGGCTTCCTGGACAGCGGGGATACGGGTGGAGCCGCCAACCAGCAGCACCTTATGCAGGTCACGGGCCTTCAGACCTGCGTCGGACATAGCCTGTCGGACGGGCTTCATGGTGCGCTCAACCAGGTCGGCAGTCAGTTCGTTGAACTTTGCACGGGACAGGGTCATGTCCAGATGCTTGGGGCCGGTGGCATCAGCGGTGATATAAGGAAGGTTGATAGCGGTGGTGGTCATGCCGGACAGCTCGATCTTGGCTTTCTCGGCAGCCTCACGCAGACGCTGCATAGCGCTCTTGTCCCGGGACAGATCCACGCCTTCCAGCTTCTTGAATTCAGCGATCATATAGTCCATGATTCTCTGGTCAAAGTCGTTGCCACCCAGATGGGTGTCGCCTGCGGTTGCCAGAACTTCCACAATGCCGTCGCCGATCTCCAGAATAGAGACGTCGAAGGTGCCGCCGCCCAGGTCGTAGACCATGATCTTCTGCTCCTGCTCCTTGTCCAGACCGTAGGCCAGAGCAGCAGCGGTGGGCTCGTTGATGATACGCTTCACTTCAAGACCGGCGATCTTGCCTGCGTCCTTGGTAGCCTGGCGCTGTGCGTCAGAGAAGTAAGCGGGAACGGTGATATCGGCCTCGGTCACAGGCTGACCCAGGTAAGCTTCGGCGTCAGCCTTCA
>JAZUMW010000103.1:0-2977 GCA_045603825.1 Faecousia sp. | reverse complement strand
ACCAGCGCCCAGCACATGTTCGAGGACATGAACGGCCGCATCCCGCTGATCCTGGATGGCGGGGAGAGCGATGTGGGCGTGGAATCCACCGTGGTGGATATGACCGGCGCTGTGCCGCGCATCCTGCGTCCCGGCGGCGTGACCCGGGAGATGATTACTGCCGTATGCGGCGCGTGCGAAGTGGATTCCGCGGTGATGCGTCCCCTCAAGAAGGATGAAAAGCCCCGCAGCCCCGGCATGAAATCCCGCCACTACGCCCCGGACTGCCAGGTGCTCATCGTGGCAGGCAGCCGGGAAAAGGCAGCAGCGTATATCCACGCCCATTATAAATCCGGCGACCGGGTACTGTGCTTTGAGGAAGAACTGCCCCTGTACACAGGCTGCGCCCCCCTGTCCTACGGCAAAGAAGCGGACGTAGAGAGCCTGTCTGCCGGTTTGTTCGCTGCGTTGCGGGAGCTGGATGACCCGGCAGTTCACCGGGTCTACGCCCGGTGTCCGGTGGGCGGCGGCATGGCCTACGCGGTGCAGAACCGGCTGAAAAAGGCAACGGCTTTCCACATCGTGGACGCGGAGGAATTGTGATGGTTCTTGGAATTACCGGCGGCAGCGGCTGCGGCAAGACCACCCTTCTGCGCCTGGTGCAGGAAAAAGGCGGTCTGGTGCTGGGCTGCGACGCCATTTACCACGTACAGCTGAAAACCAACCGTCAAATGCTTGCAGCCATCGATGCCCGGTTTCCCGGTACGGTGAAAGACGGGGTGCTGGACCGGAAGGCTCTGGGCGCCATCGTCTTTTCCGATGACGATGCCCTGCGGGATCTGAACCGCATCACCCACGGCGCGGTAAAAAAGGCGGTTATGGAAATACTTGCCCAAAAGCCCGCCCTTGCCGCCATCGATGCCATCGGTTTGTTTGAGGGCGGCCTGGCGGAGCTTTGCGATGTCACCGTGGCGGTCACCGCCCCGGAGGAAGCCCGGATCGCCCGGCTCATGGCCCGGGACGGCATTTCCGAAGGCTATGCCCGCATGCGCATCCATGCCCAGCACGACGACGGCTGGTTCACCTCCCGCTGTGACCATACCCTGGTCAACGATACCACCCAGGAAGCATTCCAAAGCAAATGTCTTGCATTTTTACAGCAGTTGGGTATAATATAAGCAGAATATAGGCCCCCTATGACGAGGGGGCTGTCACCGCAGGTGACTGGGGGAGAGAAATAAGCAATATTTTATCTCTCCCTCCGTCCGGAATCAGGGATTCCGGCCACCTCCCTCATCAGAGGGAGGCTTTAGAAAGGAGAATTGCTATGACTACTGAAGAACTCAGAGAATCTCTGTTAATGGCTCCCAAGAACGGCTTTAAGGGTCTGTCCGCTGAGCAGCGCGCGCAGATGGAAGCCTACTGCACCGGCTACCGCGCCTTTATCGACGCCGCCAAAACTGAGCGGGAAGCCACCGATTGGGCCGTGCTGGAAGCTGAAAAGCATGGCTTCAAGGCACTGGTTCCCGGCGAACCCCTCCAGGCCGGTGACAAGATCTATCTGAACAACCGGGGCAAGAGCATTATTCTGGCGGTGATCGGCAAGAAGAGCCTGAACGAGGGTGCCAACATCTGCGCCGCCCACGTGGACTCCCCCCGCATGGATCTGAAGCCCAATCCTCTGTACGAGGACAGCGAGATCGCCTACTTCAAGACCCACTACTACGGCGGCATCAAGAAGTACCAGTGGACCGCCATTCCCCTGGCCATCCACGGTGTGGTGTGCCGCAAGGACGGCACCAGCGTGAATGTGGTCATCGGTGAGGACGACAGTGATCCCGTGGTCATGGTTTCCGACCTGCTGCCCCACCTGGCAGCCGACCAGATGAAAAAGACCCTGGCAGAGGGTATCGTAGGTGAGCAGCTGAATGTGATCCTGGGTACTGAACCCATTGAGGGCGAGGGCAGCGATCTTGTAAAGCTGAATATCATGAAGCTGCTGAACGAAAAGTACGGTATCATCGAAGCCGACTTCCAGTCCGCTGAGCTGTGCGTCGTGCCTGCAGGCCGCTGCCGTGAGGTGGGTCTGGACCGGAGCCTGCTGGGTGCTTACGGTCACGACGACCGGGTCTGCGCTTACGCAGAGATGAAGTCCCTGTTCGACATCGAAGTTCCCGACAAGACCGCCGTCTGCATCCTTGCCGACAAGGAAGAGATCGGCTCCGTGGGTGTTTCCGGTATGCAGGGCTTCTACTTCGAGACCTTTATCCACGACATCTGCCAGGCCACCGGCGCAAGCCTGTACCGCTGCCTGGAGAACAGCTTCTGCCTGTCTGCCGACGTGTCCAACGCCTTTGACCCCAACTTCCCCGAGGTCTCCGACCGCCGGAACAACTCCATGCTGGGTTACGGTGTGGCTATCTGCAAGTACACCGGTTCCCGGGGCAAGGGCGGTGCGTCCGACGCTTCCGCCGAGGTCATGAGCCATATCCGCAGCACCCTGGACAACGCAGGCGTCTGCTGGCAGATGGCTACACTGGGCAAGGTTGACCAGGGCGGCGGCGGTACGGTGGCTGCCTACATGGCAAACCGGAACATCGCCACCGTGGACGCAGGTGTGCCGGTGCTGAGCATGCATGCTCCCATCGAACTGGTGAGCAAGCTGGATTGCTACCACACCTACCTGGCCTGCAAGGCTGTCTATCTGGCATAATCATAACCACCGGCCGTGCCGGTGTTATGCACAGGCCCCCTTAGGGCCTTTTACCAGCCGAGCCTATAGGCTCATCGAATTTTCTTTCGCTTGCGTGTTCTGCCCTACTACCGCAGATGCGGTTATGTGCGCACCGAAGGCCCCCTCTGACGAGGGGGCTGGATTTTGCGAAGCAAAAGACTGGGGGAGAGAACGCCTCCCCCTCAGTCAGCCTAACGGCTAACGGCTCCCCTGACAAGGGGAGCCTTGGGCCGGTGCGGGCAAACGGCCCCCTCTGACGAGGGG
>JAZUMW010000102.1:0-15191 GCA_045603825.1 Faecousia sp. | reverse complement strand
TCTCATGGCACAGATGGGTTCCTTCGTTCCTGCCCGTTCTGCCCGGATCGGTATCGTGGACCGGGTATTTACCAGAATCGGTGCCAGCGACGATCTGGCCTCCGGCCAGTCCACCTTCATGGTGGAGATGGCGGAAGTGGCTTCCATTCTGCGTTACGCCACCTCCCGAAGCCTTTTGATCCTGGACGAGATCGGCAGAGGCACCTCTACATACGACGGCATGGCCATCGCCCGGGCGGTACTGGAATATGCCGCAAGTCCCCGGCATCTGGGTGCCAAGACCCTGTTTGCCACCCACTATCATGAGCTGTCCGCCATTGAAAGCGAGCTTCCCAATGTAAAGAATTACAACATCGCCGTCAAGAAACGGGGCGATAAGATGATCTTCCTGCGCAAGATCGTCCCCGGCGCCACCGATGACAGCTTCGGCGTGGAAGTTGCCAAGCTGGCAGGTCTGCCGAACAGTGTGATCAACCGTGCCCGCCAGATTCTGGAGGAGCTGGAAAGCCAGGATCACCGCTACACCCCCGCGCCCACAGAACAGCCGCAGGATCAGATCAGTATGCTGGATCTGACCTCCCAGCAGGTCTGTGCCGCATTGGAAGCCATCAGCGTAGAGACGCTGACGCCCATTGAAGCAATGAATGAACTTTATAAACTGAAGAAGATGCTGAACTAATATGAACAAACTCGTATCCATGTCTCCCGCAGAGAAGAAATTGGGCTGGTTTTACTGGGCCTTTCAGCTTTTGATCCTGCCGGTGGCCATTGTTCTGCTGAACAGCCATTTTGGCATGCCGCTGACTGAAACCGAAGTGAACCTTCTGTATTTCGGCCTGAATTTTCTGCTGCTGGTCTTGATTTTTCACAAATTCATATTCCATTCCTGCAAGGCAGGTCTTACCCGTCCTCTGCGTACATTATGGTTTGCGCTGATTGGATTTGTTCTGTATATGCTCTGTTCCTATGCTGCAAACTGGCTGGTGTTCTATTTAGAACCGGACTTTGTCAATATGAATGACGATTCCATTTTCCTGATGCTGGAAGAAAACTATTCCCTGACGGTTTTGGGTGTGGTCCTTCTGGCACCCATTGCCGAGGAGCTGATGTACCGCGGACTGATCTTCGGCACTCTGTATTCCCGCAGCCGTTTTTTGGCGTATCTGGTTTCCGCTCTGCTGTTTGCTGTGGTCCATGTTGCCGGCTATATCACCCTGTACGAGCCCTTTGAGCTGCTGCTGTGCACCTTGCAGTACCTGCCTGCCGGACTGTGTTTAGGCTGGGCCTATACCCGCACCGGTTCTATTCTGACCCCTGTTTTGATACACATCACCGTAAATCAGATTGCCATTTCAACCATGAGGTGACCTTATGCCCAAGATTATTCAGCTACAACCCCATATTGCCAACCTCATTGCTGCCGGCGAAGTGGTGGAGCGACCCGCCAGCGTTGTGAAGGAACTACTGGAAAATGCCGTGGACGCCGGTGCAAGCCAGGTCACCGTGGAGATCCGGGACGGCGGTATGACCTTTCTCAGGGTCACCGACAACGGCTGCGGCATGACCCCCGAGGATGCCCGTACTGCTTTTTTGCGTCACGCCACCCCCAAGCTCCGCACCGCTGAGGATCTGGCCGCCATTACCACCATGGGCTTCCGCGGCGAAGCGCTGGCTGCCATTGCCTCCGTCAGCCGCATCGATCTTTTGACCAAAACCCCCGGAAGCATCAGCGGCACCGGCTTAAGTCTTGAAGCCGGAAATATCACCGAGGAATCCGAGGCAGGTTGTCCCGACGGTACTACCATCATCGTCCGGGATCTGTTCTACAACACTCCTGCCCGCATGAAATTTATGAAATCCGATACCGTTGAGGGCGGCAAGGTTGCCGCCGCGGTACAGCTGCAGGCCCTGGCACATCCCGAGGTAGCCTTCCGGTTCCTCCGGGACGGCAAAGAGGTCCTGTCCACTCCCGGCTCGGGCAATCTGGAGGACGCGGTATACAGCGTCTACGGCCGGGATTGGGGCAAAATGGTCAAGGTGGAAAGCCGCTGGGACAGCTACAGCCTGACCGGCTATATTTGCAAGCCCACCGATGCCCGTCCCAGCCGTGCCATGCAGACCTACTTTGTCAACGACCGGCCCGTAAAATCACGGCTGCTCATAGCGGCTGTGGAGGAGGCATACCGGAACCAGATCATGGTGGGAAAATTCCCCGCCTGTGTGCTTCATCTCCACCTTCCTGCCAATGCTGTGGATGTGAATGTCCATCCCGCCAAGACGGAAGTAAAATTTTTAAATGAAAAGGCTGTTTTTGACTGCATCCATTATGGTATTCTGGGTGCACTGAACAAAACTACCGACCGGCCTCAGGTGCAGTTCAAGCCTCAGCCCGCTGCTCCGGCAGCAGCGAAGCCTGCAGCCGCTCCTGCCAAGCAGGAAAACTTCTTCCGCACCATGACCGCTGCGGAATTCAAGAACTTCTCCGCCGCTGTCCAGAATGCGCCTCAGCCCAACAGATTTGCTGCCGCCGCAACTGTGGCTGCTGTGGAGCGGGAAGCACCTTCGGTTCTGAAGGAGACTGTGCAGATCCCCGTGGCAGCGCCAAAGCCCGTGCCCGCACCCCAGCCGGATCCTGTGCCCCAGCCCGAGCCGGAGCAGCAGGAGCTGGTCATGCCGGAGGTAATCCCCTGGCGTCTGGTGGGTGAGCTGTACAACAGCTACATTCTGGTGGAGCAGGGCGACGAGGCATTCCTCATTGACAAGCATGCCGCCCACGAGCGGATCCTGTTTGATAAACTGAAAGCAAATCAGGAGGCCATCACACCTCAGGTATTGCTGACCCCCATTCCCTGCCGTCTACGTCCCGACGGTGCGGCGATCCTGCTGTCCAACAAGAACCTTTTGGAGCAGATGGGCTTTGAGATCGATCAGTTGGGAGATACCACCCTTCTGCTGCGTCAGATCCCCATGGATCTGACACCCGACGACGCCGCCGAAACCCTGGAATCCCTGGCCGTTGACCTGCTGGCCGGTAAGCAGGAGGACATCGGCAGTCTGCGGGATGCGCTTTTGCATACCGTTGCCTGCAAGGCCGCCATCAAGGCGGGCTGGCACACCGATCAGCTGGAAATGCTGGCGCTGGTGGAGCAGGTCATGGCGCAGGAATACTTAAAATACTGCCCCCACGGCAGACCGATCTGCATTACGCTTTCCAAAAAACAGTTGGAAAAGCAGTTTAAGCGATCTTAAGAACGGAGGAAACAATTATGAAAAATCTTACCCTCAAGCAGCATTGGACCATCGCCACCGGTTTGATGATCGCAGGCGTCATCGTATCTACCATCGATATTATGGTGAATATGGACAATTTTAAGTGGTGGCCCATGATTGTTGCCATCGTGCTGGTGGGCGGCGGCTACATTTACCACCTGAAATTTGTGAAGTGTCCTTACTGCGGCGCCCGTCTGCCCAGCAAGACCAAGTTCCCGGAAAAGTGTGATGTATGCGGCAAGTCCCTTGCCAAGTACAACAAGTAACTATGGGGCGCATCATCTGTATTGCTGGACCCACCGCATCCGGAAAAACGGCTCTTGCCGTGGAACTGGCAAAGGCGCTGGACGGCGAGGTCATCTCCTGCGACTCCATGCAGGTGTATATGTATATGGATATTGGCACCGCCAAGCCATCCCCGGAAGAAATGGAGGGAATCCCTCATCACATGCTCAGTGTGGCTGAGCCCTGGGAGGAATTCTCCGTCAGCCGGTACTGTGAAATGGCTGACCCTATTTTGCAGGATATTCTCCACAGGGGCAAAACTGCTATCATCGCCGGCGGCACGGGGCTTTACATGGATGCGCTGATCCGGGGCCACGCCTTTGCCCCCTGCCCCTCCACAGGCGTGCGGGAAAAGCTGGAACAGCAAGCGGATCAGGTGGGTATGGAGGTCATGCTGGAGCAGTTGCGTTCCATTGATCCGGAGGCTGCCGCGCGGTTGCACCCTGCCGACCGTAAGCGTATTATCCGGGCGCTGGAGGTTTACCACGAAACCGGCCATACCATTACCGCCCACAATCAAACGACCCAATCCCTGCCGTCCAAATACGCCCCCCTGTGGTTTGCTTTGGAGGACGAGGATCGGGCCGATCTGTATGCCCGCATCGACAGCCGTGTGGACAAAATGCTGGAGGCCGGTCTTCTGCAGGAGATCACTTCTCTTCTGAATCGGGGCATTCCGGAAAAATGCACCGCCATGCAGGCCATCGGTTATAAAGAATTTCTGGACGCTCTGGCCGGCCGCTGTACGGTAAAGGAGGCTGCAGAGCAAGTCAAGCTATCCTCCCGCCGCTATGCCAAACGCCAGCTGACCTGGTTCCGCAGGAACAAAGCCATGCACTGGCTCCGCCGGGGGAAAGGGGAACAAACCCCGGAAATTGCTCTGCGGGCTCGACAGATTCTAAAGGAATCCGACAACTGAATCATGGTAGGATATGTGTATCCCAAACACCCATTTTGGCAGAAAGAAGGAATACATATGTCTGAACCAATCAATTTACAGGACGCCATTTTGAATGAAGTGCGCCGGGACAAGGTTCCCGTGACGCTGTTTCTGATGAATGGTTTTCAGCTCCGGGGCACCATCACCGGCTTTGACAGCTTCGTGGTGGTACTGGTGAGTGACGGCAAGCAGCAGATGATCTACAAGCATGCCATCTCCACCCTCGCCCCCATTCGGCCTCTGAAAGCCGCAGCAACGACTGCATAGCAAAAAGAGCGACGGAGCACCGCTTCGTCGCCTTTTTCTGTCTTTTGAAGGCCTATATACAGAAAGAGGTTTTGATATGTCTATTGCCGAAAATATTGCCTACATCCGCAGCCAGATCAACGAGGCTGCCATTGCCGCAGGCCGGGATCCCAGCCAGATCACCCTGTGCGCCGCCACAAAAATGAACGATGCGGAAAATGTCCGCCAGGCCATCGCCGCCGGCATTGACTGCTGCGGTGAGAACCGGGTGCAGGAGCTGACCCAAAAGCTCTCTGAAAACGCCTACGATGGTGCCCCTGTCCATTTTATCGGCCATCTGCAGACCAACAAAGTCAAGCAGGTTGTGGGTAAAGTAGATCTGATCCAGAGTGTGGATTCTGTGCGTCTTCTGGATGCCATCCAAAAGGAGGCTGCCCGGCAGAATATCTGCCAGAATATCCTTCTGGAGATCAATGTGGGTCAGGAAGAAAGCAAATCCGGTCTGGAGATTGGGGAAGTTCATTCCGTTCTGGAAAAAATGGCGGCTTATCCCAACATTCAGCTTTGCGGACTCATGGCAATCCCCCCGATTTGCGAAAATTCGACAGATTCTGTCAAATTTTTTCAAGAAATGTACAACCTTTCTGTTGACATAACGGCAAAAAAATACGATAATGTACGGGTAGATGTATTGTCCATGGGTATGTCCGATGACTTCCGGGAGGCAATTGCCTGCGGCAGCACCATGATTCGTGTGGGTACTGCGATCTTTGGAGCCCGGGACTATGGTAAATCTCATCCATAAGATGCGAATATATTAGGAGGAAACATAAAAATGAGTTTTTGGGACAACGTAAAGAAATTTGCCCAGCCCTATTCCGATGAGGATTATGATGATTACGAGGACGAGGTAATGGACGATTACGAGGAGCCTGTAGCTGAACCCGCTCCCCGCAGCCGCCGTACTTCTCCCTTCGCCAGTGTCGCTCAGGACACCGGTTCTTTTGAGTCTGCTCCCGCAGCAGCTCCCGCTGCTCCCTCCGGTTTCAGCGGCCAGGTTCTGAATATGTCCAACAAGCAGGAAGTGGTCCTCTTCCACGCCAAGACCTTCGACGATGCCGCAAAGGCCGCCGACGAGCTGCGTAAGAGAAAGGCTGTTATTCTGAATATGGAAAACGTGGACAAGGCGCTGACCCGCCGCGTGGTAGACTTCCTGTCCGGCAGTGTTTATGCTCTGGACGGCAGCGTGAAGAAGATTGCCCAGTGCACTTACCTGTTCTGCCCCCACAACATGGCTGTCGTAGGTGACCTGGAGAACATTCAGGGTGCTGTTGAAAGCTTTGCTTAAGCCGCTCCCGGAAAGGATACACTATGTTTACACCGCAACAGATTGAGCAGATCTCCTTTAATACCGCCAAATTCGGCGGCTATAAGATTGAGGATGTGGATTCCTTCCTGGAGCCCCTGACTGAGGACTATGTTACCCTGTATAAGGAAAACGCTCTGCTGAAAAGCAAGATGAAGGTTCTGGTCACCAAGCTGGAGGAGTACCGCAAGAACGAGGCTTCCATGAAGGACGCCATCGTCAACGCCCAGAAGACCTGCGACAAGATGGTCAAAGAGGCTGAAGCAAAGTGCACACAGATGCTGACCGACGCCAATGCAGCCGCTGCTGAAAATACCCGCAACGCCGATGCCCTCATCGCCGTGGAAAACGCCCGGGTGGAAGAAGCCAAGAAGGTTGCTGTAGCCAAGATCGCAGAGCTGCAGGAGCAGATCGGCGCCTGCATCAACGCCCTGGAGCGGATCAAGACCGCAAATCTGCCGGAGAAGAAGCCCTCCACCGCTTTTGACTTTGACCGGGTGGAAAGCCGCAGCCGCCGGAACGCTGAAACAGACAATGTGGCTGACGAGATCTCCGCAAGTCTGCAGGCTCTGGTTGGCACCACCGACGAGGTTGCTCCCAAGGTAGAACCCCGGCATCCCGTTTCCGATACCACCGGTAAGTTTGCCAACCTCCGGTTCGGACCCAACTACGATCCCAATTCCGAATATTGATCAACGCATAGATGAGGACAGGTGTTCCGTTCCCTCCCCTTCAGAGAACTGCCGGTTGGTGCAAGGCAGCAGGGCGAGTGCGGTGCATATCCCCTCGGAGCAGCACACCGAACAAAAAGTAGGCTGTGCCGGTAGCGCCCGATACAGCGCATATGAGTGCTGACCCCAAGGTCAGAACAAGAGTGGTACCGCAGAGGTATAGTAAAACCTTTGTCTCTTACAAAAGAGGCAAAGGTTTTTATTTTGATTATCAAATGGAGGTAACATTCCAATGGAATACAAAAACACCATCATCACCCCCAAGACCGACTTCCCTATGAAGGCCGGTCTGCCCGCCCGTGAGCCCGGCATGCTTTCCCGTTGGCAGGAGCAGGATCTTTACAACATTATGCTGGAAAAGAACAAGGAGCTTCCCCCCTTCGTTCTTCATGACGGCCCTCCCTTCTCTAACGGCTATATCCACATGGGTCACGCGCTGAACAAGACTCTGAAGGATTTCATTACCCGCAGCCACGCCATGATGGGCTACTACACCCCCTATGTTCCCGGTTGGGACAACCACGGTCTGCCCATTGAGCGTGCCATCGAGAATTCCAAGAAGAAGCTCAACAAGGATATGTCCGTTCCCGAGTTCCGCAAGGCCTGTGAGGACTTTGCTGAGGACTTCATCCAGAAGCAGATGGGCGGCTTCAAGCGTCTGGGCGTCGTGGGCGACTGGGAGCATCCCTACCGCACCATGGACAGGCATTTTGAGGCCCAGGAAGTCAAGGTCTTTGGCCGGATGTTCGACAAGGGCTTTATTTACAAGGGTCTGAAGCCCGTTACCTGGTGTCCCTTCTGCGCCACCGCCGTGGCAGAGGCTGACATTGAATACAAGGACGACCCCTGTACCTCCGTCTACGTCAAGTTCCCCATGAAGGACGATCTGGGCAAGCTCTCTCAGTTTGACCTGAGCAAGACCTTCTTCGTCATCTGGACCACCACTATCTGGACGCTGCCCGGCAATATGGGTATCTGCCTGCACCCCAGAGACAGCTATGTTCTGGTGAAGGCCGAAAACGGTGAGACCTACATCATGGCCCAGGCTCTGATGGAAAAGACCATGAAGATGGGCGGCTTCGAGAATTATGAGGTTCTGGCAACCTACCCCGGTCAGTTCTTCGAGAACATGCTGGCACAGCATCCCTTCTTAGACAAGACCTCCCGTCTGGTGAATGCTGAGTATGTCACCATGGACAGCGGTACCGGCTGTGTCCACACCGCCCCCGGCTTCGGTGCCGATGACTACCAGACCTGCATGCGCTACGGCATGGAGCTGGTTGTTCCCGTGGATGACTATGGTCGCCACACCGACTACGCAGGTAAGTACGCAGGCCTCAAGACCGAGGAAAGTAATCCTGTCATCAAGGCAGATATGGAAGAAAGCGGCATGCTCTTTGCTTCCGAGGAGATCATGCACTCCTATCCCCACCATGACCGCTGCAAGAAGCCCATCATCTTCCGGGCAACCCCCCAGTGGTTCTGCTCTGTGGAGTCCTTCAAGGATCAGGCCGTCAAGGCTATTGAAAATGTTCAGTGGTTCCCCGCATGGGGCGAGGACCGGATGATCAGCATGATCCGGGAGCGTGCCGACTGGTGCATCAGCCGTCAGCGTCGCTGGGGTCTGCCCATTCCTGTGTTCTACTGTGGTGATTGCGGTAAGCCCGTTTCCAACCCCGCATCCATTGAAAAAATCTCCAAGCTGTTCGACGAGCACGGCTCCAACATCTGGTTTGAAAAGGATGCCATGGAGCTGATCCCCGACGGCTTCACCTGCCCCCACTGCGGCGGCAAGGACTTCACCAAAGAAAAGGATACGCTGGACTGCTGGTTTGACTCCGGCTCCACCCACTTCGCTTCCCTCATGAAGGACACCCCCGAGCTGTGGCCTGCCGATGTCTATCTGGAAGGCGCCGACCAGTACCGTGGTTGGTTCCAGTCCAGCCTTCTGACCTCCGTCGGCGCGCTGGACCAGGGCGCTCCCTTCCGTCAGGTGCTGACCCACGGTTGGGTTGTAGACGGCCAGGGCCGTGCAATGCACAAGAGCCTGGGCAACGGTGTTGACCCCGCTGACCTCATCAAGGACTTCGGCGCTGACATCGTCCGTCTGTGGGCTGCCTCCTCTGACTACCATGCAGATGTCCGCTGCTCCAAGGAGATCTTCAAGCAGATCGCACAGAACTATCTGAAGTTCCGCAACACCGCCCGTTACTGCCTGGGCAACCTGAACGAGTTTGACCCCAACAATCTGGTGGCTGCTGCCGATATGGAAGAGCTGGATAAGTGGGCACTGACCAAGCTGGACGCCCTCACCAAGTACTGCCGCAAGGCTTACAACGGCTACGAGTTCCACAACATCACCCACGCCATCAACGATTTCTGCGTTGTTGAGCTTTCCTCCTTCTATCTGGACATTCTGAAGGACCGTCTGTACTGTGAAGAAAAGACCGGCCTGCGCCGCCGCAGCGCACAGACCGCTCTGTTCCTGATCCTGGACGCCATGGCAAAGCTGTTTGCTCCCATCCTGGCCTTCACCTGCGATGAGATCTGGCAGTCCATGCCCCACCGTGAGGGTGACGATGTCCGCAATGTGTTGCTGAACCAGATGCCCGAAAACTTCGACGCCTATGTGCTGGATGCCGATACCATGACTAAGTGGGATACGGTCATGAAGCTGCGCCAGGATGTGAACGGTATTCTGGAGAAGGCAAGAGCTGACAAGCGGATCGGCAAGGCTCTGGAAGCCCGTGTGACCCTCCAGACTGCTGACGAAGATCTGAAGGCCGCCTGTGAAGGCTTGAACCTGGCTGAGATCTGCATCGTGTCCGCTTGCGACTGGGCTGAGGCAGAAGAAGGCGCTGAAGTCGGCTGCGGTGTCAACTTCCCCGCGCTGACCATTGGTGTTAGTGAAGCCAAGGGTGAAAAGTGTCCCCGCTGCTGGATGCACTCCGAAGCTGCAAACGCCGAGGGTCTGTGCCCCCGCTGCGCTACCGTCATCTCCCAGATGGATCTGGAAATCTGATTTTAAGCAAAATACCCTGTACCGATCGGTACAGGGTATTTTTATTGCATTTTAAGCCGCCAGAGTCTGTCTTGATCCTCCCGGGAGGCATAGCCGATGCCCACCCGTTTATCGGTGGTCACTTGGCAGACAAAGCCGTCATCTTCAATATACAGCTGCCCATGGCAGACTGAGGTGCGGTTCAGTTCTCCGGTGATGCCCAGGCGCTTTGTCAGCTTTCCTGGGCCGTCTGCGTCGACGCAGGCACGAATAAGAACTGCCTCCGGCTGGTCTTCCTCACCGGTAACGATGTTTAAGAGCCAGTGGATACCATAACACAAGTAAACATACACAGTACCTGCCTGCATGTACATGACTTCCGTCCGCTTTGTCCTTCCCTTGTGGGCATGGCAGGCAGTATCACTTTCGCCGCAGTAGGCTTCGGTTTCGGAAATACGGAGTTTTTTATCCCCGCAGACCAGCACCTTGCCCACCAAGTCCCGGGCTACCTCCAGGCATGGCCGGTGATAAAAATCATACGATAATTTTTTAGACTCCAAAAACCTCAGCCACCTTTTTCAGCATCTTACGGATGGGCAGATCATAGGGGCAGCGGTCTTCGCAGACACCGCAGCCGATGCAGTCGGAGGCCTTCTTGCCCATGGCCATATACCGGCCTGTGGCCCACTCTTTCAGATCGTAGCGGGTATAGTAGCCCTCCATCATAAATGCAGCAGGAATTGAAATACCGGCGCTGCAGGGAGCGCAGTAGTTGCACCGGCGGCAGAACTGTGTTCCCAGCGCCTTGCGGATGGCGAAGATCTTGTTTTCCTCCTCCGGGCTTAAAGGTGCGGTATTATTGATTGCCTCCAGATTCTCACGGATCTGCTCCTGCTTTTCCATGCCGGGAATAATGACGGTGACATTGGGATTCTGGACAATGAACCGCAGCGCGGCAGCTGCATCGTCAATGGCGCCGCCAGCCAGAGGTTTCATGTCGATGAAGCCGATATTCTTTTCACCGCAGATGCGGATCAGCTCCTCGCCCTGTGTTTCCACCGCATTGTAGGGGAACATGATGGTTTCCACCCAATCATAATCCACAGCCTCCCGGAATAAATCCGCGGAATGGAGCGTCACGCCGATGTGACCGATCTTACCGGCCGCCTTGGCTTCCCGCAGGGCTTCCAGTGCGCCGCCGGGCTGCTGCACCAGTTCCAGGTCCGCAGCCGTGGGATTGTGGATCTGGTACAGATCAATATAGTCAGTACGCAGTTTTTTCAGGCTGATGTCAACATCCCTGGCCATAGCCTCTTTTGTACGGGCCATGCTCTTGGTGGCCAGGATGAACTTGTCCCGGATACCCTCCAGGGCATAACCTAAGTATTCTTCGCTGACAGTATAACCACGGGCAGTATCGATGTAATTCACCCCGGCAGCCAGCAGCTCCTGCATCAGCGCCTTGGTACCTTCCGCGTCAATGCGCTGAATGGGGATGCCGCCAAAGCCCATCCGGGAGACCCGCAGACCGGTTTTTCCTAAAATTCTGTATTCCATAAGATCCCTCCTGTTCTTTTTTAATTATAACAACCCGCCATGCAAAACACAATATGTGGTTGCCTATTTTCCCAAATCATGTTACTATATATAAAGAGAAATATGCCGGGAAGGCACAATAAGGAGGATTTCTTATGGATTATAAAAAGCTGCAAAACGGCAGCGACATCCGTGGTGTTGCTCTGGAAGGTATCGAAGGTCAGCATGTGAATCTGACTGAGTCCGTTTGTAAGGACATCGGCAGAGGTTTTGCACTTTGGCTGCAGAAAACAGCCGGCAAAAACGATCTGCGTGTGGCCGTGGGCCGGGATTCCCGCCTTTCCGGTGAAACTCTGTGCGGCTGGCTGTGCCAGTCTATGGTAGCACAGGGTATTCAGGTCACCGATTTTGGCATGGCCAGCACCCCCGCCATGTTCATGGCTACTGTTACCGAGGGCTATGCCTTTGACGGCACTGTCATGATCACCGCCAGCCACCTGCCCTTCAACCGCAACGGTTTTAAGTTCTTTACCAACCGCGGCGGTCTGGAAAAGGGTGACATCAAGGAAATTCTGGAATACGCCGCATCTGATGCTTCCACAGGTCTTCCCGCAGGCAAACTGGAAGGCGGCGCCTTTATGGATACTTATGCCGCCATTCTGGCAGACAAGATCCGTGCTGCCACTAGCGAGGAAAAGCCTCTGGAGGGCTTTAAGATCGTTGTGGACGCCGGCAACGGCGCAGGCGGCTTCTATACCTCCAAGGTTCTGGAGCCTCTGGGTGCCGACACCACCGGCAGCCGTTATCTGGATCCCGACGGCAGCTTCCCCAACCACATTCCCAACCCCGAGGACAAGGAAGCTATGAAGAGCATTACGGAAGCTGTGGCAGAGGTCAAGGCCGACCTGGGTATTATCTTCGACACCGATGTGGACCGTGCAGGTGCTGTGCTTTCTGACGGCAGCGAGCTGAACCGGAACCGGATCATCGCCATGCTCTCGGCTATTCTGCTGCGGGAGCATCCCGGCACCACCATCGTCTCCGACTCCATTACCTCCACCGGCCTTGCCAAGTTTATCGAGGAAAAGGGCGGCGTGCATCACCGCTTCAAGCGGGGCTACCGTAATGTTATCAATGAGTCCATCCGTCTGAACAACGAAGGCGCTGACAGCCAGCTGGCCATTGAGACCTCCGGTCACGGCGCATTTAAGGAGAATTACTTCCTGGACGACGGCGCTTACATCGTCACCAAGCTGCTCATTGAGCTTGCCCGGGGCAAGAAAGAGGGTTACACGCTGGAATCCCTTATTGCCTCTCTGGAAGAGCCTGTAGAGAGCGTGGAGTTCCGTATGAACATCCTGTTGGAGGACTTCAAGCCCTACGGTCAGCAGGTCATTGACGATCTCGCCGCTTATGCCGCTGCCAAGGAAGGCTGGAGCCTTGCTCCCAGCAATTATGAAGGTGTCCGGGTCAATCTGGATGCAGAGCACGGTAACGGCTGGTTCCTGCTGCGGCTGTCTCTGCATGATCCCCTGCTGCCTCTGAACATTGAAAGTGAGGAAGCGGGCGGTGCCAAAAAGATCGCCGGGGAGCTGGCAGGCTTCATCGCAAACTACGATAAGCTGGAAGCTTCCAAGCTGATGGTCTTTGCAGAATAAAAAATTAAGAGCTGCCTTGCGATGCGAGGCACCTCTTTTTTTATACATTTGTCAGGATCTGTACCAGCAGTTGGGTAACTTTCTCCATGTCCTCCACGGGGATGTACACAAACCGGCCATGGAAATTATAGCCGCCGGTACACAGGTTGGGACAGGGCAATCCTTCGTAGGACAGCCGGGCACCGTCGGTACCACCTCGAATGGGTACCACAATGGGAGTGATCCCCAGCTGTTCCATAGCCTGCGTTGCACGCTCCACAATATGCATGCAGGGCTCGATTTTCTCCCGCATATTGAAGTAGCTGTCCCGGAGCGTCAGCACTACTGTTCCCTGGCCGTACTTGGCATTGATAAATCCGGCAGCAGACGTCATGAGCGCTTTCTTCTCCAGGAATTTCTCCATGTCATGATCCCGGATGATGTAATGCAGCATTGCCTTTTCCACCGAGCCTTCCATGTGGTTTAAATGGAAAAAGCCTTCATAGCCTTCCGTATACTCCGGCTTCTGGGTCTGGGGCAGCAGGCTCTGGAACTCCATGGCAATATACTGGGCATTGACCATTTTATTTTTGGCTGTGCCGGGGTGGATATTCCGTCCATAGAACTCTACGGTAGCACCAGCTGCGTTAAAGTTCTCATACTCCACCTCCCCAAGGCTGCCGCCGTCTACGGTATAGGCATAGTCCGCACCGAAGCCAGCCACATCAAACTTATCCGCACCCCGGCCGATCTCCTCGTCGGGGGTAAAGCCGATGCGGAGGGTGACATGGGGCTTATCGGACTTCAGTAGCAGCTCCGCTGCCGTGAGTATCTCCGCAATGCCCGCCTTGTCATCGGCACCCAACAGTGTCGTGCCGTCGGTGACGATGAGGTGCTTGCCACAATGATTTGCAAGGCTTTCAAACTCCTTTTCCCGGAGCCAGATATTCTCCTGCCCATTCAAAAGGATGTCGCCGCCTTCATAATGCACCACCTTCACCTTCACATCCTTACCGGACAGGTCGGGAGAGGTGTCCATGTGTGCAATCAGACCGATGACAGGCAGGCCAGGCATACCGGGAACTGTACCGTAGACATAGCCATGCTCATCCATATAGGCATCGGCAATACCCATGGCCAGCATTTCCTCCACCAGTGCCGCTCCAAGAAGCTTCTGCTTCTGTGTGGACGGGCATGTGGGGGAATTCTCATCCGACCGGGTATCAAAGCTTACATAGCGTAAAACCCGTTCGCTTACATTCATACGATCTCTCCTAAAAAACAAAGGCGGAGGTTACCCTCCGCCTTTGCCGTAAATTAAAATCAGTTCTTGGCTGCGTTGACCAGCTCGGCGGTATCCTGAGCGATCATCAGCTCTTCGTTGGTGGGAACGATCCACACTTCGACCTTGGAGTCAGGAGTGGAGATCTTCATTTCCTTGCCGCGGTTCTTGTTCAGATCCTCGTCGATCTTAACACCCATGAAGCCCAGATACTCGCAAACAGACTTACGGACATTGACATCGTTTTCGCCAACACCTGCGGTGAAGGTCAGTACATCGATGCCGTTCAGAGCTGCTGCGTATGCGCCAACATACTTTGCCACTTCGTAGCAGAACTTCTCACGGGCAAGAGCACAAGCCTCGTTGCCTTCCTTTGCGCCGGATTCCAGATCACGGAAGTCGGAGGAAACACCGGAGATAGCCAGCATGCCGGACTTCTTGTTCAGCATGTTCAGGCATTCGTCAACGCTCATGCCGTACTTGTTGCAGATGAACTGAACAACAGCAGCGTCGATGTCACCGGAACGGGTACCCATGGGAACACCTGCCAGAGGAGTCAGGCCCATGGTGGTATCCTGGCACTTGCCGTCCTTAACAGCGGACATGGAAGAGCCGTTGCCCAGATGGCAGTTGACCATCTTGAACTCGGTCTTGCCCACGAGAGCGGCAGTACGGCGGGCAACATACTTATGAGAAGTGCCGTGGAAGCCGTAGCGACGGATGGAGTCGTTCTCGTAATACTCGGTGGGAATAGCATAACGGTAAGCCTTGGGAGGCATGGTCATATGGAAAGCGGTGTCGAACACAGCAACCTGGGGAGTGGTGGGCATAACAGCCTGGCAAGCCTCGATACCCATCAGGTTAGCGGGGTTGTGGAGGGGGCCCAGGGGAATGCAC
>JAZUMW010000101.1:0-1861 GCA_045603825.1 Faecousia sp. | reverse complement strand
GTCATGTAGCTCTGGCAGAAACGCATGACTTCTGCGTCGGACTTGCCGGCGGGATCGAAGTCAGAGCCGCCCTTGCCGCCGCCCATGGGCAGGCCGGTCAGGCTGTTCTTGAAGGTCTGCTCGAAACCCAGGAACTTAATGACACTGGGAGTAACATTAGCCTGGAAGCGCAGGCCGCCCTTGTAGGGGCCGATAGCGCCGTTAAACTGGCAGCGGTAACCGATGTTGGTATGGGCCTGACCATTGTCGTCGGTCCAAACAACACGGAAAGTAAACATACGCTCGGGCTCCACCATACGGGTCAGCAGATCAGCCTTCTCGTACTCGGGGTGCTTGTCGATCATGGGAGCGATGGAGGAGAAAACCTCTTCCACAGTCTGGCAAAATTCGGGCTCATTGGCATGCTTTGTCTTGACATACTCAATCACGCGTTCAACATAGGCATTCATTTTCAGTAACCATCCTTTTTAATTTTATTAGTAGATAAAAAACGCATCCCTGCGTTGACTTACACAGTTACACTTTGGTCAAGTACCAAGTCTCGCTGTGACCGATACTTTGGCCTGGTTGAATATTGGTGTTGATGCCGAGGGTTTCCAGTTCCATAAACTGTCTGCACATATAAAGCTCAAAATTGCAGCCGTTGTCCGGATGCTTTTGCAGTTCCTCTGCATCAAACAGCAGCGTGAACCGCTGACCTTTATTTTCAAAAACAGCCTTGCCCTCGATACAGTAAAGACCGATCTTCAGATAATCATCCAAAGGCAGATGGCGGGCTGTCAGCTGTTCCTTTGCAAAGCACAGTCTCGGGTCGTGGAGATTGGTATCAGACCAAAGGGAAACTACGCGGTGCGGTGTATACCCCTGGCGGTCTTGATTTGTAAAGCAGATGGTGGCCACACCGCCGGCATCCAGGGTGTTTACGCCCCAGGATGCGCCGAAGATCGGCTTATCCGTAGCATTTTCAACGGACTGGGTAAGCTTCATGCCCCCATCCGGCAAAAATGCGATACGCAGGTGCTTGCGAATTCCCAAAATTGGATCCACATCCTGGGTAATACGGACTTCATCTGCCAGGAGTTCATAGGAAACAGGCGCATTATCCGGATAATAGCTGTCATCGCTTTCCGGAGCCATCCAGATCCGATGACCGCCGTACAGCTTCCAGCCGCCGTCGGTAATGAATCCGTCAGACAGGTCTGCCGGCTGTTCATAAAAAAGGTTCTCGCATCCGCAGCAGGACATATGTACCACACGAATGCCGAAATTCAGCGCTATGCCGATCTCCACCTTATCATCTGTAAGCCACAGTACCTTACCCCACCGGGAAGTATCCTTTATGACACTATGCAAGCTGTTTCCCTCCTGTCTTGGAAACAAGGGGGCGGCGTATTGCCGCCCCCCTGCCGTTGTTCGGGTACTAAATCAAGTTGCAGGACGGCTATTAAGCAACACCCATCAGCAGTTCCATAACATACATTTCCAGCTTTTCGAAGTTCTGCTCCTTGACGCAAGCAGCCTGGAATTCGTAGTCGAAACGCTTTACCTTCTCCAGCAGCAGCTCGAAGATGCGCTTGGAGTTGATCAGGTGACGGTAGCAGTCCTCGTCGGGCTGAGTACGCAGAGCCTTAACATCCAGGCCAACACACTCGAAGTTGCCGCGATCGCCGAAGTTGTTTTCATACAGAACCTTAACCTGATTGAATGCGTTACGCAGGTTCTCGACGCCGAAGCTCTTGTCCTGGTCGTAACGGATGCCGTTCTGGTCGTTCAGGTGAACACCCCACAGCTTGTTCATTGCCAGAGCGAAGCCCATGTCGTTGGCGGGATCCAGGCCAGCCAGGACGGAGTGAGCAGTCTC
>JAZUMW010000100.1:0-2549 GCA_045603825.1 Faecousia sp. | reverse complement strand
GACCACATCGGCCCATATATCAATCTTACCCCCATAGGTAAAGTGGTTGAGAAGTACACACAAACAATACCGGGCGTCGGTGAATATGTAATTATGCCCAATCATGTTCATATGATCCTGCACATTGCGGCAACAGATCCGTTGGACGGGCCGATGTGGTCATCGGCCCCTACGGAGCGGAATTCTGTTGGGCCGATGAGGTCATCGGCCCCTACGGAGCGGAATTCTATTGGGCCGATGTGGTCATCGGCCCCTACGGATACATCTGTGGAGAATTTGGTTCGCACATGGAAAACGCTGATTACCAAAGAAACGGGACGATCAATATGGCAGCGATCTTATTATGACCATATTATTCGGGACGAAAGAGAGTATATTGAAATTGCGCGGTATATTATCAACAATCCTGCAAGATGGTGCGAGGATCGATATTACCCGGGATATTAAAATGGGAACTTGAGCCGATTGAGACACATCGTCCAAACCCACAACCCTACAGGAGAAAGGGGCGACAGCATGGAGCCGTTGTTTGAAGCGCGTTATCACAGCACACAAAAAATGCTTGCCGAATTTGCCCGCAAATACAGTACAGGACCAAAATGGCCGCTGGTGATCGTGTTTTGGATGATGTACGGGTTTATTATGCTTCCAATCCTGTTGGGCGGCATCCAGGAAACCAAAATAATCGTTACGGTGGTAGTTTCTGGACTGATTATGCTGATGGTCAGCTTTATGCCCCAGTGGTATGCCTGGAATGTCATACGGCATACAAAAAAGCAGAATGACGGTGTTTTGCCGGAAACAGTGGTGACCTTTGGCGACATCATTGAAATGGACGAAGGCATGGTGCATTTGACCATAGAATACCGGAAGATCGTAAAAGTGATTCGCTTAAAGCACAGCTATATGCTGATGATTGGAAAACGCAACGGCGTAATGTTAGATCCGAATAGCTTCACCAAAGGCTCTTTTGAGGAATTTAAGCAATTTCTCCGGGGAAAATGCCCGGGCTTGCATATTCCTGAGTAAAAAGGCTTCTCCTCGAGGAGAGGCTTGAAAAGGAGAACGATATATGAAAGTAACCTTCCAAATTGAGGGAGCAAACCCCGTTGAGATCGAATGCAACGCCGGAGATAATCTGCTGGAGCTGGCACGCCGGGCCAATGTGGCCATTGATGCCCCCTGCAGCGGCAACGGTTCCTGCGGCAAGTGTAAGGTGAAGCTTGTCCAGGGCGAACTGGAATCCATCAAGTCCCGCCACATCTCCGGCGAGGAATATAAAGAGGGCTGGCGCCTGAGCTGTAACTCCAGGGTGCTCTCCGACTGCACCGTCTGGGTGCCGGATATTGCCAGCGCCTACCAGTCCGGGATGAAGACCGCCGATCTGTCCTCCCCCAAGGAGATCGCCATTTTTGAGGAGGCAGAGCGGAGCATCAAGGCCGGGGGCATTTCCTTTAAAAATAAGTACCGCGCGGTCACCGTCACGATGGCAGAGCCTACCCTGGATGATACCATGCCCGACAACGAGCGCCTTGCATGGGCGGTGCAGGAGGCCACCGGGGCGGAAACGGTGAAAATTCCCTTCTGCGTCATGGTGAAGCTGGCAAGAAAGCTCCGGGACAACAACTGGACTGTGTGCGTCAAGGGTGAGCTGAAAAAGGGCGTATTCACCTGCATGGAGATCTGCGATCCCAAGGATACCGCCATTGTGGGCTGTGCCATCGACATCGGCACCACCACCGTGACCATGGTGCTGACAGACCTTGAGAGCGGCAAGCTTCTGGCCAAGGGCTCCTCCGGCAACGGCCAGATCCGCTACGGCGCCGATGTTATCAACCGCATCATCGAGCAGGGTCGTCCCGGGGGCAAGAAAAAGCTCCAGGATGCCATCATTAAAGAGACCCTGACGCCCATTATCGCCAATCTGTGCAAGACGGCGAATATCTCCTCCAAGTCCATTCTGCGCCTTGTGGTGGGTGCAAACACCACCATGAACCACCTGTTCGTGGGCGTGGATGCGGAATCCGTCCGCATGGAGCCTTACATCCCCAGCTTCTTTGGCTGGGACGGGCTGCTGGCCGGTGATCTGAAGCTGCCCGCCAACCCCTTGGCGCCGGTGATCATCGCGCCCAACATCGGCTCTTATGTGGGCGGCGACATCACCGCCGGCACCTTGAGCAGCATGATCTGGGACAAGGACGAAATGAGCCTGTTCATCGACCTGGGCACCAACGGCGAGCTGGTGTTCGGCAACCGGGATTTCCTCATGAGCTGCGCCTGCTCCGCCGGTCCTGCCTTTGAGGGTGGCGACATCTCCTGCGGCATGCGTGCCACCGACGGCGCCGTGGAGGCCTGCACCATTCACAAGGAAACCATGGAGGCCACCCACACCATCATCGGTGATGCGGGGCAAAAGCCTGTGGGTATCTGCGGCAGCGGCATCATCGATATTATTTCCGAACTGTTCCGCTGTTCTATCATCAATGCCAAGGGCTTGTTCTCCCGTGAGGGTGCGCGTGTCAAGCGGGATGCCCACGGTATGGGCCGCT
>JAZUMW010000099.1:0-5941 GCA_045603825.1 Faecousia sp. | reverse complement strand
GGAAGGCCTGCAGGCAGAGGATCTGCAGTTGACGGCAAATCCCCTGGCCCCTGTTAGTATTGCACCCAACATCGGCTCCTATGTGGGCGGTGACATTACTGCCGGTACCCTTTCTTCCATGATTTGGGACAAGGACGAAATGAGCCTGTTCATCGACCTTGGTACCAACGGCGAGCTGGTCTTCGGCAACCGGGATTTCCTCATGAGCTGCGCCTGCTCCGCCGGTCCTGCCTTTGAGGGTGGCGACATCTCCGGCGGCATGCGTGCCACCGACGGCGCCGTGGAGGCCTGCACCATTCACAAGGAAACCATGGAGCCCACCCTCACCATCATCGGTGATGCGGGTCAAAAGCCTGTGGGTATCTGCGGCAGCGGCATCATCGACATTATTTCCGAGCTGTTCCGCTGCGGTATCATCGATGCCAAGGGCATCTTTGTGCGGCAGGGCAGCCGGATCAAGCACGACCGGCACGGCATGGGCCGGTATGTGCTGGCTTTTGCAAATGAGTCTGAGACCGGACGGGAAGTGGCCATCAACGAGGTGGACATCGATAACTTCATCCGTGCCAAGGGCGCCATTTTCTCCGCCATCGATACCCTTTTGCAGTCGGTGGATATGAGCGTTGACATGATCGACACCGTGTATGTTGCCGGCGGTATCGGCTCCGGCATCAACATGAAAAATGCCGTGAACATCGGCATGTTCCCGGATGTGGAGCTGGAGAAGTTCAAGTACATCGGCAACTCCTCCCTCACCGGCGCTTACGCCATGGTCATGAGCGACGAGGCAACAGAAAAATGCAGCGAGGTGGGAGCAAACATGACCTACCTGGAGCTGAGCACCTACCCCGGCTACATGGATTCCTTCGTGGCCGCCTGCTTCCTGCCCCATACCGACGCAAGTTTGTTCCCCAGTGTGACAGAAAAGTAAAAAGCCTCCCTTGTGTAAAGGGAGGTGGCAAAAATCTTTGATTTTTGACGGAGGGATTGTATGGAGCGCAAACATACTACAAACCTTGTTCCATTGGCAAAAAACCTGCGAAAAAATCAAACAAAAGAAGAACGCCACTTGTGGTATGACTTTTTACGGAGATACCCGGTGCGATTTATAAGACAGAAAATAATTGGACGATACATTGTTGATTTCTACTGTGCAAAGGCCAATCTGGTGATTGAACTGGACGGGTCTCAGCATTATGAATCGGAAGGAAAAGCGCATGATGCCGAACGAACGGCGTTTCTGCAGGAATATGGAATCAAGGTGCTCCGCATTCCCAACAATGAAGTCAGCAAAAATTTCAGAGGGGTTTGTGAATATATCGATACTGCGGTAAGACAATCCCTCAGTCAGCCTGACGGCTGACAGCTCCCTTTACACAAGGGAGCCTTTGGAGTGTTCGATAACAGGAGTAAAACGATGCAAATAGAAAACCACAAAGAAGAAGTGCCCTTTGGCTTTTACGAAGAAAAATTCAAGGGGCTTGACCCGGCGGAGGCCGCGGCACGCACCGGCGCTGCCTGGAACGGCAAGGAGTTCACCCTGAAGCTGCTGGGCCGGGACTTTGCCATCGCCCATCCGGACTACGCAATCCGGGCCCTGGACGGGGGCAGCATCCCCCCGCTGCCCACCCAGACCTTCCTGCTGCGCTACCTTCTGGAGAGCAGGGAGGAAGCATGGGCAGGGGAGTGGAAGACCCTCCGGGAGATGCCCTGGGGCGAAATGTACATTAAACCCTACACCGGCCGGGTGCTGACCCGTGCCGCCTTCACCTTCGGCACACGCTCAGCCAAATTCAAGGCCGCCGCGGAAAAAATGGGCGCAGCGGCTGTAGCCCACGGCGACGCGGGGTACGAATTCTCCCTCATCGGCGGCTACAAAATGCGGATCCTGGTGTGGGAGGGTGACGAGGAATTTCCTCCCAACGCCCAGGTACTGTACTCGGAAAACTTTGCCCGGGGCTTTGCCGCCGAGGACAGAGTGGTGGCGGGAGATATTCTCATCTCCACCATTAAGGCAAATATGTAATTTACCGGGGAGACCCGGAAAAATAGGAGGATTTTTATTATGGGTAAATTTGTTATCAAAACCGTATCCAGCGGCGTGAAGTTCAATCTGCTGGCTACCAACGGCCAGGTCATCGCAACCAGCGAGGTCTACGAGTCCATGGCTGCCTGCAAGAACGGCATCGAGAGCGTTGCAAAGTGCGCTCCTGCCGCCAATGTCGCTGACCTGACTGTGGGCGGCGAGGCTGCCTGCCCCAAGTTCGAGCTGTACGAGGACAAGGCCGGTGAGTTCCGCTTCCGTCTGAAGGCCCGCAACGGCCAGATCATTGCCGTGTCCGAGGGCTACAAGACCAAGGCTTCCTGCGAAAACGGCATCGAGAGCGTTAAGAAGAACGCTGTTGACGCTGAGATCGTTGAAGCGTAATTTTGCTTAAGTCAAAGCCTCCCCTTACACAGGGGAGGCCTTTGGCGTAGATAACAATACCGCGCTGTCCGCAAAGGAGGGATCGTATGCACAAAAGAATACTTGCGCTGGTGCTGTGTATTGCCCTGTGCGTCACCCTTCTTCCGGTGCGGGCGCAGGCCTCCACCGAGGCGGAAATGATCAAGACCCAGATCTCCGACGACTACCGGAACATCCTGCGCTACACCAACCGCTCCAGTCTCTCCGGCTACTGCGGCCTTATGGCCAGCTGGCAGCTGTATTTTCTGGGCATCAACGAGTGGGTCGTGAGCTACCACGGCAAAGATCAGTACGATGCCTATAAAAATGTGTCTGTCACCAGCGGCGGCCATCGGGTCAAAGCCTACGACGACGCAGACTATAATTTGGAAGAAGCATTGCTGGCGCTGTCCAAAAACGGAACCGCCAATGTTTATAATATTCTGGTGGGCTTTCAGCGCACCGTCACCACCCTCGGCTCTGTTTACGGTCACTCCATGGTGATCTACGCCATTATCGACGGCGTGGTCTACTTTACCGAGGGCTACAACACCCCCTTCGGCAACGCCGGTGTGCCCATGTCCGCCACCATCGCCCGGTTCGCGGAATACTACAACGGCCGGGGCAGCTTTGAGGGTCTGATCCACTTCGGTAGAAAGGGTTATGTCGCCAACTGCACCCAGTACGCCACCAATATGTTCGGCGAGGTCATCGCGGCCGCGGACATGAACTCCCAGCCCTGCGCTCCCGGTACGCCTGAGAGCGAAAGTACCTTCATGCGCACGGCGCAGGTGGGTGAGCGGCTGTGGATCAACGCGGTGTATGAGAACCCCCAGGGAGAATTCTACTACCAGGTGGACGACGGCGTGCAGCCCGGTTACCTCCCGGCGGCGGCGGTCACCCCCTTCCGGTTCGTGTATGAGGACATCAGCATCTCCGATGTGCAGAACCCCACGGATATGCAGGTGGGAAAGACCAGCAAGATCAAGGGCCGGGTGGCCTCGGAGTATTCCACCATGGGCGCTGTGCGGATGGTGGTCACAGACCCCGCGGGCACGGTGGTTTTGAATCACGCCCTGGCAAAGCTCAGCGGTGTGTATGACCTGGAAAACGATACCTTCAGCTGGGCGGTGAAGTTCAACTACCTGGAGGAGGGTACTTACATCTATAATATTTACGCCGACGGACTGAATTTCTTTGTCCGGGACGGTCAGCTTGCCTCCAACAGCCGTGAGGTGCATCTGGTGCAGAGCGTGTTCCGGGTGGGTGAGGCAGAGGAGCTGGTGCCGGAGGAGATCCCCCAGATCCGGGAGGAAAACGACGGCTGGGTCTGGCAGGACGGCTTCTGGTACTGCTATGACGGGGATACCCCCCGGACCGGCTGGTTCTGCTACCACGGCGGCGACTACTACCTGCAGCCCGACGGCTCCGTCACCACCGGCTGGGCGGAGATAAACGGCAAAATGCGCTACTTCTCCAACACCGGCTGCATGCGCACCGGCTGGCTGGACACGGAAAACGGCAGAATGTACCTGCTCTTTAACGGCGAGCCGGCGGTAGGCACCCGTACCATCGACGGAGAAACATACCAATTTGACGAAAACGGCTACCTGGTAAGCACCTAAAGCCTCCCTTGTGTAAAGGGAGGTGGCTGTGCGAAGCACAGACGGAGGGATTGTGCAGAAAAGGCTGCCTTTTCGCATTGGTTTTCGGCGAAATCGAAACAGCTTACAGCGACAATCCCCCAGTCATGGCTCACGCCATGACAGCCCCCTTTACACAAGGGGGCCTTTCCCCGGTATTGTTCCTCCTCTGTCATTGCCACGTCGCCTGCGGCTCCTCGCAATGACAGAGAGAAAGCGAAACAAGGCAAATAATTGTCCATTATTGCCGTTATCCTTCGGCCAGCATGCGGCGGACGGCCTCCCGTTCTGTCTCCCCCATCACCCCGGAGGCCTTGATGCCCGCCCCGGACAGCATGGGCAGCTCATCCTCCCACCGCCGCTGCTCCAGCCAGGTCTCCGCATTGGGTATAAATGCTCCATCATCCTGGATCCATTGATAGCTGCATTTCTGCTCTTCCAAAGCCTGCAAAAGTTTCTCCAACGGAACTGTTACACGATAAAATGCCAGTCTTGCTTTATCCTTCCCAACTTTTCTCGGATACACATTCCAAAATATATCAAATGGAGTGGCTTCCGGCGACACCGAAGCGGTGTCCTTTATCTTATCCTTAGTATTGGTATTGGTCTTAGTATTGGTCTTAGTCTTATTCTTGCTTTCGTTCTGCTTGCGATCTGCTTTCGGTTTGCTTCCGCCCATCTGTCCGGCCTCTGCCTTCTGGCGGGCGGAATCCAGTATGGGCATGATGATCCGCATATTCGCCCGCTGGATGTTGGTCAGTCCCTCCAGCTCCGGCAGTCTTCCGTTCAGCGCATAGTCGCAGACCATGCGGTACATATCCGCACGGTGATGCTTGCCGGGAATGGTCTCGATGGCCTCAAAGAAGGAGCGGTAAAATGTAAACTGTCTTCTCTCTAACATAGCCGCCTCCTTAGCAGGGCCCGTACAGGGCCAATGTGAAACGCCGCAGCGCCTGATCCCGGCGCCGGTATATGGAGGAACGCTCCGCCGCCAGCTCATGGCACAGCGCCTCCACAGCCCCCTTGCGGGGCGCGATGAACAGCCGCTGCAACACCAGCCGTTCCTCCGGCTCCAGGGCCTCCAGAGCGCCCTCGGTGGAGCGCAGCCACTGCCGGGTCTGGGTCAGACGGCTGCGGGTCTGATCCAGCAGGAGCATCTGCCCCAGCTGCCAGTCCTCCCGGGAACGGCCGGTCTTCCCCGGCTCTGTCCGGAGAATGCCGGGACTTTTCAGCAGCTCCTCCAGTCGCAGGACCTCCCCTGCCAGATTATCCTCCGCCAGCTTTGCCCCCTGGTATTGGCTCAGGCGGTCAATGGCTTCAGCCTTCCAGTTCATTCCTCCACCTCCTTACCTGCAGCGGTCGCACAGCAGGTGCTCCTCCTCAAAAACCTCTCTTCCGCAAAGGGGACACCACCACCGGGGCAGTCTGCCCTGGATGTCCGGCTCCCCGTAAATGCCCAGCCACACCGGTCTGCGGCCGCCGGGACGCAAATAAATAACACCATGACGCACATCGTCACCTCCGTTGGATTGTACCTTATCAAGTACCTGTTGTACTTATTATAGCACAAATGTTCGGGAAAGTCAAGGACAATTTGTACTTTTTTTAGTACAATAATATGCCCCGTTCTGCGCCTGCCGCCGACACCGGGCGCAAAAAAGGCCCCCCTTGTGTAAAGGGGGCTTTGGCAGGGTAACGATACCGGGAAAAAGGCCCCCTTGTGTAAAGGGGCTTTGGCAGGGTAACGATGCCGGGAAAAAGGCCCCCTCTGACGAGGGGGCTGGCAAAAATCTTTGATTTTTGACTGGGGGAGAGAACGACTACCCCTCAGTCAGCCTAACGGCTGACAGCC
>JAZUMW010000098.1:0-24969 GCA_045603825.1 Faecousia sp. | reverse complement strand
AAATGCAAACAAATCTGGCCGGTACCTATAAAAGAAAAGCCGGAGCAGTTTTCTGCTCCGGCTTTGGCACCCCAGAAGGAATTCGAATCCCCGACCTTCCGCTTAGGAGGCGGACGCTCTATCCGGCTGAGCTACTGGGGCGTATTTACTTCTGCATTGTAACGGAAAAAAAGTCCGGTGTCAACCGCAAACTCCGATTCATTTTTCATTGCCCTGCGCATATACTGTCAGGAGTGTAATGGAAAGGAGGCAATACTATGTGGGAAAATAATGATCCGTATGCCGATCTTGAGGATCTGCTGTTTGATGAGGACAGCGGCAGACCCAGTGAGCGCTGAAAAAGCCGGGAAGAAACCCGGCTTTTTTTAACTTTTTGCTTTACATATCGGTATTTTTAGACTATAATATATCGAACTGTGAAACTGAAAGAAATGAGTGTACGGATTATGAATATCGAATTTGATATGTACAAGCAAAAGCTGAATGATCTGAAGCCTGCTTTGGACGGACTGGCAGACTCCATCAATCTGGAAGGGCTTAAGAATGAGCTGGAGCGTCTGCAGGCGATGCAGGAGGCTCCCGGCTTTTGGGACAACCCCGAGAAGAGCCAGAAGGTGGTTGTGAAGGCCAAGACCACAGAGCATAAGATCGAACGCTATGAGAAAATGCAGGCCTCCTGGGATGACCTGATGACCATCTGCGAAATGGCAGCCGAAGAAGACGATGACTCCATGCTGCCCGAGCTGAAGGAAGGCTATGACACTCTCTCTGACGATATGGCCCGCTGCCGTCTTGAGACTCTGCTCACAGGCAATTATGACGGTAACAATGCAATGATGTCCTTCCAGGCCGGTGCAGGCGGCACCGAGGCACAGGACTGGTGCTCTATGCTCTACCGCATGTACACCCGCTGGGTGGAATCCCATGGCTACACCTATAAGATCATGGACTATCAGGAGGGTGACGAAGCCGGCCTGAAGTCTGCGGATATTCTGATCGAGGGTGAGAATGCCTACGGTTTCCTCAAGGGTGAGAATGGTGTCCACCGTCTGGTGCGTGTGTCTCCCTTTGATGCCAACGCCCGCCGCCAGACCTCCTTTGCGGCAATCGAAGTGATCCCCGACATCCAGGATGACAGCAATGATGTTGAAATCCGTCCCGAGGATTATGAGATGCAGGTCTACCGTTCCTCCGGCGCAGGTGGTCAGCATATCAACAAGACCTCCTCCGCCGTCCGTTTGATCCATAAGGCTACCGGAATCGTGGTGGCTTGCCAGACGGAGCGAAGCCAGTTCCAGAACAAGGAAACCTGTCTGAGAATGCTCCGCAGCAAGCTGGTGGAGATCAAGGAGCGGGAGCATCTGGATAAGATCTCTGACATCAAGGGTGTCCAGAAGAAGATCGAGTGGGGCAGCCAGATCCGTAACTATGTGTTTATGCCTTATACGCTGGTTAAGGATACCCGAACCGGCTGCGAGACTTCCAATGTCAATGCTGTTATGGATGGCGCGCTGGATCCCTTTATCAATGCATATCTGAACTGCCTTGCCACAGGAAATTGGGTACAAAAGTAAAAAATCTAAAGAAAACCCTTGCATTTTACAAAGTGCTGTGTTACAATATTTTGGCTGTTGTTTATCAAGGCAGCTTATAGCATAAATTATCCGTTTTGCACGGTTTCTACGATAACCGGAGGGAGGTTACAAACATGGAGGCTATTAAGATTATTCTGACCGTTCTGGAAGTTCTGGCCAGCGTGCTGCTGATCGCAGTTGTTCTGGTGCAGTCCGGTAAGGAAGCTGGTCTGTCCGGTGCCATCGCCGGCAACAGCGATTCTTATATGAACAAGGGCAAGGCTGGTACTCTGGATAAGAAGCTGGCAGTTGCTACCAAGTGGATCGCTCTTGCATGGGTCATTCTGACTTTGAGCCTGAGCCTGCTCCCCGTTGCTTAATTGAATCCTTGAGACCACAGGGCAAAAGCCCTGTGGTTTTCTTTTTTGTGTGGACTTTTCCAAAGTAATGTGATAAAATCCGCTTAGAAAAAATATAAGGAGAATCATTATGGATGCTGTCAAACTGGCAGGCCTGGAGCCTGCAAGTGTTTTCGGATACTTCGAGAAGCTCTGTTCCATTCCTCACGGAAGCGGCAATACCAAAGCAATCAGTGATTATTTGGTGTCCTTTGCCCATGAGCAAGGGCTGCGATATATTCAGGATGACATCAATAATGTCATCATTTTTGGCGAAGGGACCTGCGGCTATGAAAACCATGCTCCCGTGGTCCTCCAGGGGCATATGGACATGGTTTGCGAAAAGGATGCAGATTGCCCTATCGACATGGAAAAAGAAGGCCTGGATGTGACTCATGACGGGGAATTTGTTTTTGCCAGGGGAACGACCTTGGGTGGTGATGACGGTATTGCCGTAGCTTATGCGCTGGCACTGCTTGCCGACAAGAGCATCCCGCATCCTCCTTTGGAAGTGATCATCACCGTGGACGAGGAAACGGGTATGGACGGCGCGGTTGGTATTGACCTTTCTGAGGTAAAAGGCCGCACGCTGCTGAATCTGGACTCTGAAGAAGAGGGCATCTTCACCGTTTCCTGTGCAGGCGGCGCCAAGGCCACTATCCATCTGCCGGTGCAGCGCCGTGCGGTGTACGGCCCCTGTGTGCGGCTGACGGTGGAGGGGCTGCAGGGCGGCCATTCCGGCGTGGAGATCCACAAGAACCGGGCCAATGCAAATAAGGTCATGGGTGAGTTCCTCAGCCGGATCCAGAAGCTGATGCCTGTGTGTATCACAGGCCTTTCCGGCGGCAACAAGGATAATGCCATTCCCCGTTCCTGCCAGGTAACACTGGTGGCGCTGGGCATGTATATTGAACGGATCAACGATGTGGCAGCCCAGCTGCAGGCAGAGATCCGGGAGCAGTACGACGAACCCGAAGCCATCATCCGGGGTGACGATGTGGACGCCCTGGGCGGCAACGCCCTGACAACGGAGTACTCTGCCAAGCTGATCTCTCTTTTGAATGCTGCTCCCAACGGTGTTCAGACATGGAGCCGGGACATTCCCGGCCTGGTGCAGACCAGTCTGAATCTGGGTGTTGCCCGGCTGAATGACGCGCTGCAGCTGACCTTTGCGGTCCGCAGCAGCGTCAATCAGGAGAAGCGGGAGCTGTTGACCCGCCTTGCGGATGTGGCAAAGCTCCATGATGCGGAATACTCTGAACGGGGCGACTACCCCGCCTGGGAATACCGCGCTGACTCTCCTTTACGGGATACCATGGTGCAAACTTACCGGGATATGTTCGGTAAAGAGCCGGTGGTGGCTGCGATCCACGCAGGATTGGAATGCGGCCTGCTCAACGAGAAGCTTACGGGCTTGGACTGCGTTTCTGTAGGCCCGCAGATGCATGACATTCACACCAGCCGGGAAAAGCTGGACATCGCCTCCACCCGGCGTACCTGGGAATTTATTCTGGAGATTCTGAAAAAACTGTGATCCTGTTTCATGACCTCTGCCAAAGGCAGAGGTCATTTTTTATGCAGTAATCCCTTGAGCCAGATCAAGTCCTCCTTACCCAGCACCCGCAGCAGAAACAGCATACAACCCATCATAACGGCGCAGCCAGCAGCCTGCAAGACAGGTACGGACAAATGCGAGCATACCCATACGGAGGTCGCCGCCGACAGCGTTGCAGCCAGGGGGAGGGAAAGGGCGATCCGGACTCCTGTGATCTTTAAAAGCCTGCGCAGACTTAAAATAAAATTCAGCAGGTGGGTAACAAAAAAACTGAAATAATACCCCTGCATTCCGTACTTTGGCAGCAGCAAAAACAAGAAAACCACATCCAGAAAGGATGTGAGGATGTTATATCGCACGCAGGCCTTTTGCTGCCCCAGACCTTTGGTCATGGCGTCGGTAACGGCATCACAGTAGAGCATAGGAATCAGTATAGAAAACTGCCTTAGCCATACCCCCGCATCGGCACGGTTATAAAGCAAATTGCAAAGAGGTTCAGACAGCAGAAACATCAGAGCGGCAAACACGCAGCCGTACAGCATAGTTACCCGCAAGCTTCGCTGCACCAGATACCGGATCCGGTTCTGACTGCCTGCTGCGGCACACCGGGCAAGCTCCGGGATCAGCAGCTCTGCCAAACCGTACAATATGGCTGCCGGGAACATGAGAACCGGAAATACCATTCCGCAAACAGTGCCGAAAGCGGCCATGGGATCATTCGTTCCGGGATACAGTGCAAGCCGCTTGGGTACCATGAGATTTTCTGTTGTACTGATACCGGATTTTAAATCATCAGCAAGGGCCAGAGGCAATGCCATCTCCAAAAGTCGGCTGCGCACAGGTATCCGTTTCGCGGGAATGACCCGCTCCTTCAGCCGTAAAACAAGCAGAACCAGCAGCGTCAGACAGGCACCCATCCCGCTGCCCAAAACCACTGACTGACAGGCTTTGGCGGGCTCATTACCGGCCCAAAAGGTCAATGCGGTGACAGTGACCACCATGGAAAAAAGCTGCTCAGCAACCTCCACAGCGGCCAGAGTGGCGATGCGGTTTGCGGCGGTGAAGTAGCCGATCATTACACCGCACAGACAGGTTACCGGCAGAAAGGACGCAAAGAGCTGAATGGCACCGGTGGTGCGTATATCGCCGATCCATCCCGCAGCGATCCGGGGCGCGAAGGAGTATAGACCCAGCGCCACCGTCCCGCTGCACAGAATGGAGTAGAGAAAGCAGCCCGATAAGACCCATATGACGGTGCCTTTGCGTTTGCGGCCCAGCTCCTCGGCGGTGAGATACATGGCAGTGGTGCGGATTCCCGCCATTCCCGCGGTCATTGCCAGCATACCCACGGACATCACAAGCTGCAAAAGTCCTACACCTGAAGCACCAATCCGTCCGGATATGTACACCTGAAAGGAAGTGGACACCAGCCGCAGCAGCAGATTTACCCCGGTGAGCAGCAGGGCAGAGTAAAACATGGGCTTTTTTCTTGCCAAAAAAACCCCCCCTTGTCCCCTTTTTATGTGGACAAGGGGGGATTATGCTACGGATTAAACTCCTTGCAGAACATGGTCAAAGGACATTCGCTGCACTTGGGACTTCTTGCGATGCAGCAATCTCTGCCAAACAGGACAATGCGGTGGCAGAAATCTGAACTCTCGTTTGGCGGCAGGATCGCCCGGAGCTGCTGCTCCACTTTCTCCGGCTCTTTGCCCTGAGAAAGACCCAGTCGTGCGCAAATGCGGATGCAGTGGGTGTCGCAGACCACCCTGCCGGGCACGCCGTAAATATCACCCAAAAGGAGATTGGCGGTCTTTCTGCCCACACCCGGCAGCCGCAGAAGCTCTTCCATGGTGCCGGGCACCTTGCCGTCGTAGTCGCTGATGAGCATCTGGCAGGCAAGGACGATGTCTTTTGCTTTCTGGCGGTAGAAGCCGCAGGAATGGATATAGTTTTCCACATGGGAAATGGACGCCTTTGCAATGTCCTCCAGGGTGGGATAGGCTGCAAACAGCGCCGGGGTCACCAGATTCACCCGGGCGTCGGTGCACTGGGCAGACAGCCGCACAGCGATCATCAGCTCGTAATCCTTGGTGTACTGAAGCGCACAGGGAGCATCCGGATAACGCTCCTTTAGTATGGAAATGATGGCATTGACTTTCTCCTGCATGGCTATCCCTCCTTTTTATCCATAGTATCACAAAAAACGGCAAAAGAAAAGAAGAAATCCTTCCCATGCACCAAACTGTGCCGGTGGGGATATGATGGCATAGTAATTTTTGGGAGGGGATACTGTGCAGATGGGACTGGATGCTCTCAGACCAGGCGCAGAAGCCGTGGTGGAGCAAATGAATGTAAGCAAGGCCTTATCCGGTCGCCTGATGGATTTTGGATTTGTGCCGGGGACCCGTGTGCGCTGCTGTTACAGAAGTCCAGGGGGCCAGGTGACAGCGATTTCCTGCCGAGGCTCTGTGATCGCTCTGCGGACCCGGGATCTGAAACACATCCTGGTCCGCTGCCTGTGACACCGGAACATATACAAAAGCGGACAGTGGTCCTTGCAGGCAATCCCAATGTGGGAAAAAGCACCCTGTTCAATGCTTTGACCGGTCTGCGCCAGCACACCGGCAACTGGCCGGGAAAGACAGTGGGAATTGCCACAGGAAAACGGGTGAGAGGGGACACGGAATACACCTTTGCAGACCTGCCCGGTACATATTCTTTAGAGGGTAAGTCCGAGGATGAACAGGTGGCGGCGGAGTATCTGTCTTCCGGTACGGCAGACTGTACCGTGGTGGTCTGCGATGCAAGCTGCCTGGAGCGCAGTCTGATCCTTGCGCTGCAGATCCTGCAGCGGCAGGAACGGGTAGTGATCTGCATCAATCTGATGGACGAAGCCAGGCGACATGGGATCACCGTGGACAGTAAAAGCCTTTCTGCCTATCTGGGTGCCCCGGTGGTGCTTACGGCGGCAGGTAGGGGGATGGGGCTTGACAGCCTTTTGGAAGCGGTTTCCCAGGCGATCAAACAGCCTCCCAGGTTGTCCTCTCCGGTGTGGAAAGACCCGGTTGCGGCGGCAGAAGCTATTAACCGACAATGTGTGAAAACAGAGGCGGTTTCCTCTCTGCGTTACGGCTGGGAAAAGCTTCTGGTAAGCCGCCGCTTTGGTGTACCGTTAATGTTTTTGCTGTTTTTCGTGATCATCTGGATCACAGTCTGGGGTGCCAACTATCCATCCGCTCTTTTGGAAAAGGTTTTTGACTGGTTTTACGGTATCCTGTCCGGATGGCTGTCCGGCCTGCCCCGGTGGCTGCGGGGCGTTTTGGTAGATGGACTTTACGCCACCTCAGCCCGTGTCATAGCGGTGATGCTGCCGCCCATGGCTATTTTTTTCCCGTTGTTTACTGTTTTGGAGGATGTGGGCTACCTGCCCCGCATGGCGTTTTTGCTGGATCCTTGTATGGCGCGGTGCGGCGGCTGCGGAAAGCAGGCGCTGACCCTGTGCATGGGTCTTGGCTGTAATGCCGTAGGGGTCATGGGCTGCCGCATTATCGAATCTCCCCGGGAGCGTTTGGCGGCGATCCTGACCAATGCTATGGTGCCCTGTAACGGGCGCTTTCCCACCTTGATCCTGCTGGGAAGTCTGTTCTTCCCCCAGGCAGGCGGCGCGTTGGTGGTCGCAGCCTGCGTGGCTTTGGGGGCAGCGGGAGCGCTGGCAGCCTCCGGGGTACTGACAAAGACCGCACTGCGGTCAGCGTCCAGCTCCTTTGTAATGGAGATGCCGCCCTTCCGCCGCCCCCGGCTTGGTAAGATCCTGATCCGCTCTTTGTTGGACAGAACACTGTTTGTTGCCGGAAGAGCTTTAAAGGTCGCTGCGCCCGCCGGTGTTGTGCTTTGGATCATTTCAAACACAGGACTGTTGGGAATGCTGTCGGAGTTTTTGGATCCGGTCGGTCTCCTGCTGGGCATGAACGGTGTGATCCTGTTGGGGTTCCTGCTGGCGCTGCCTGCCAATGAACTGTTGATACCCATTATTCTTATGGCCATAACCGGAGCAGGCAGCCTGCAAGAGACCGCGGGGTTAGGCGCACAGGTACTGCTCCAGGGAGGCCTGACCCAACAAATGGCGGTGTGTACCATGATTTTCACCCTGTTTCATTGGCCCTGCGGAACTACCTTAATGACCGTCTACCGGGAAACCGGCAGCATGAAAAAAACAGCGGCGGCATTTTTGCTGCCCACCGCTGTTGGGTGTACGCTGTGCTTACTGCTGAACCTCCTGCTGTAAAACCTCTGCGGTGAGCGCGGAGATCTCATAGGCCGTCCGGTCAATGGGACCATCTTCTGTCAGCTTGGTATATATGCGGCTTTGCAGCCGCCCATAGATCCGGATCCTGTCCCGGACATGACATTGGGAAACCTCCTGCGCGGTGCGACCCCACAGAATACAGGGCAGATAATCGGCTCTGTGGAAAGCTCTCGGTACTGCCAGCATGGCATCGCAGATCTCCCGTCCCAGGGGCGTTCGCCGGAACACCGGCTCCCGGCACAAGGGCCCTTCCAGAATCACATCGTTGATGGGATCCCCGTCCTCAACGGTGATGGTAGCGGCAAAAACAAAGATCATCAGCCGCCGCACACCTTCCACCCGCTGGTTGTGGGAACGGATCTGCCCGGTGACGGTGAGCATTTCACCGGCTGTTGGATCGATGCAGCCCAGCAAACGCTCCTCTGCCACCACCGGCAGCAGGTCGATGGCTCCGGAGAGCCGGGGCACTTCCATGGTGAATCGGCAGAATCGAAGCCCGTGGTTCTCGTGGGAAAATTGGGGCAGGCCGTCCAGGGAGCCCCGCAGGGTAATGGTGTTCATTGCTTGTTCCATAGTACCACCTCGTAACCAATGTATGGAACATTTTATGCGCCGGGATAGAAATGAGAACCCCTCTGCCTCAAATGGGCAGAGGGTATCTTCATTTCTTTTGCTTTGTCAGGTGGTAAAGGATAAAGCCCAGGACCATGCCGAAAAGGTTCAAAATAATATCATCCACATCAAAGCTGCCCCGCAGGGTAAGCAGCTGCACCGTTTCCACCAACAGGATCACGCCCAGGCAGGTAAAAAAGTAACAGAAGAAGTTTCTCTGCTTTGGACACAGCTTGGGAAGCCATAGACCCACAGGGATGAACAGCAATACATTTCCCAAAAGATTGACGATGCAGTGGACAAGGACATCGTCGTTGCTGCGATGAATGATCACATACAGATAATTGCGAATGGTCAGCAGAGGCTCAAGATTCATATTCTGCCGTAGTAGCTCCCGGTAAGGCAGTCCTTCCGTCATGGCAGAGGGTCTGTCAAACAACAGCCACAGCATCAGGGCGCAGTACAGACCGAAAACAAACCAGGAAAGGCCGCTGTTTTGCTTTTTCTTCATACCCTCACCGTTTTCCCTTTTTGACCGGAGGCCGCTTTACCGGCTTTTTAGGAGGCGGCGTACGGTTGGTGGTTCTGGGAGGGATGGCCCGGATCAAACACTTGGGGCCGGAACCGATGAGATCCTCCCGGTGTGCTTTTAACAGCGCCTCTTTTACAAGGTAATAATTTTTGGGATTGCGGTATTGGATGAGGGAACGCTGCATGGCCTTCTCATGGGGATCGGTGGGCACATAGACCCTATCCATGGTTCTGGGATCCAGCCCGGTGTAATACATCACCGTAGACAGGGTAGAGGGGGTGGGATAAAAGTCCTGCACCTGCTCCGGATTGTAACCCATATCCCGGATATACTCGGCAAGCTCAATGGCTTCTTTTAAGGAAGAGCCGGGATGACTGGACATGAGATAGGGGACAAGAAACTGGTTCATGCTGTATTGCTTGTTGAGAGCGAAATACTTATCCACAAACCGGTTGTATACCGCATTTCTGGGCTTGCCCATCCGGTCAAGGACCACATCGGACACATGCTCCGGGGCGACTTTCAGCTGGCCGGAGATGTGGTACTGGACCAGCTCCTTAAAGAAAGTATCCTTTTTGTCCGCCAGCAGATAGTCAAAGCGGATACCGCTGCGTACAAAGACCTTTTTCACACCGGGGATCTTCCGCAATTTCCGCAGCAGGGCGATGTAGTCGGAATGGTCGGCCCGCATGTTTTTGCAAGGGGTGGGGTACAGGCACTGACGCCCGCCACAGGCACCCTTGGTCAGTTGCTTTTCACAAGCCGGGTGGCGGAAATTGGCGGTGGGACCGCCTACATCATGGATATAACCCTTGAAGTCCTTATCTTTGACTATCTCTTCCGCTTCTGCCAAAATGGATTCATGACTGCGGGTCTGAATGATCCGACCCTGATGAAAGGTCAGGGCACAGAAGGAGCAGGCACCGAAACAGCCCCGGTTGCTCACAAGGCTGAACTTCACTTCCTCAATGGCAGGTACACCGCCGGCCTTGGCGTAACTGGGATGCCATGTCCGCATGTAGGGCAGGCCGTAAACAGCATCCATTTCCTCTGTGGTCAACGGTCTTTGAGGTGGATTTTGCACTACAAATTCCTTGCCGTATGGCTCAGCCAGACGCTTTGCGGTAAAGGGATCGCAGTTGCCGTACTGAACCTTGAATGACTCTGCGTAGCTGCGCTTGTTGGCCTTTAGTTCCTTGTAGGAGGGCAGCACAATGGTGGGAAGGGAATCGTCCACTTCCTCAGTACGGAAAACGGTGCCGTCAATATAAGTAATATCCTTAACATCCATGCCGGAATTCAAAGCGTCGGCGATCTCAACGATGCTCTTTTCGCTCATACCGTACATGAGAAGATCCGCCTGGGAATCCAGCAGGATGGAGCGCTTCAGACTCTCACTCCAGTAATCGTAGTGGGCAAGACGGCGCAGACTGGCCTCAATGCCGCCAATAAGGATGGGAACATCCTTGTAGGTCTGACGGATCAGATTGCAGTAAACAACGGTGGCGTAATCCGGTCGCTTGCCCATAACGCCCCCGGGAGTGAAGGCGTCGGTTTTGCGCTTATGCTTGGTCACAGAATAGTGATTGACCATGGAGTCCATATTGCCGCCGCTGACCAGGAAACCAAGGCGGGGACGGCCGTATACAGTCACGGACTTGGGATTTTTCCAGTCCGGCTGGGAGATAATGCCAACGCTGTAGCCGTTATGCTCCAGCACACGGCTGATGATGGCATGACCGAAGGAGGGGTGATCCACATAGGCATCGCCGATGACATACACAAAGTCACACTGTTCCCAGCCCCGGTCCAGCATATCCTGTTTGCAGATGGGAAGAAATCTCATACACACCCTCCTTGTTTTTTTGCTATTATAGCATTCTTTCATGAAAAAGGAAAGAGGAAAGAAACGGGTCTTGACAACTGTTTTATAATAAAAGAAAAAAGGAGTATGGGTATGGCTGTACGGCTGAATGAAAATAAAGAAGTTGTCAAGACGGTTCGGGATGGCTTAAAGCGTACCGGCGGCTATTGCCCTTGCCGCCTGGGGCGGACAGAGGAGAACAAGTGTATCTGTAAGGAGTTCCGTGAGCAGATCGCAGACCCGGATTATAAGGGCTACTGCCATTGTATGCTTTATTACACAGATTAAAAAATATTTTTTATTTGCGAAAAATGGGTTGACAAATTTCGCCTGGCGTGTTAGTATATGGGGGCGTTGAGGGAAACCCAACCAAGTAAATATGCGCGAGTGGTGGAATTGGTAGACTCGCTAGATTCAGGTTCTAGTGCTCATTCCGGGCGTGGGGGTTCAAGTCCCCCCTCGCGCACCAAAAAAAGGACATCCGAAAGGATGTCCTTTTTATTTGGTCAAGAGGAAGGGATTGCATTTGTCTGTGATTTTCGCACATACTGTTTTTGGTGATAAAATGACAAACTCAGTATGGACAGACGATTTGATAATACCCACTTTCCCGACCCTGAAGCATGACCTTAAAACGGATGTGCTGATCATCGGGGGAGGACTTGCGGGGATCCTGTGTGCTTACAAGCTGAAGCTGGAGGGCGTTGACTGCACGCTTATTGAAGCAGACCGGATCTGCAACGGCGTGACCCGCAACACCACAGCCAAGCTGACTGCGCAGCACGGATGTATTTATAACAAACTGCTGAATCGATACGGCGCAGAAACCGCCAAGGGCTACTACGAAGCAAATAATTCCGCCCTGCGGGAATTGGGCCGCATTTGCAGCAGCGTTGCCTGCGACTATGAATCAAAGGATCATTATATTTTCTCCACAGATTCTTTCCTTGTTTTAGATAGGGAAATGCGCGCGCTTACGAAGCTGGATATTCCCTTCAGTTTCGCAGAGAAGACAGACCTGCCTTTTTCTGTACAGGGGGCGATCCGGTTCCCGGACCAGGCGCAGTTTCATCCGCTGAAGTTCGTTTCCGCAATTGTTCCCGGAATGCGGATCTATGAGCATACGGCGGCCCGGCAGTTTGTCGGGAACCGTGTGCAGACAGATCACGGAATGATTACTGCCGGTAAAATTATTGTTGCCACCCATTTTCCTATTTGCAACAAGCATGGGGGATACTTTCTGAAGATGTACCAGCAGCGTTCCTATGTAACGGCTCTGAAAAACACGCCTCCGGTGAATGGGATGTACCTGGATGCGGCTGAAAACGGCCTGTCCTTCCGCAGCTATGGCCCGTTCCTTCTGGTGGGCGGCGGCGGTCACCGCACCGGAAAGCAAGGGGAGGGGTGGCGTACAGCGGAGGAATTGGCGAAGCGCTGCTGTCCGGGATCGAGAGAATGTTACCGCTGGGCAACGCAGGACTGTATGACCCTGGACGGAATTCCCTATATAGGCCAGTACGGAAAGCATACTCCTGGCATGTATGTGGCCACGGGGTTTAATAAATGGGGAATGACCTCGTCCATGGTATCAGCCAACATCCTCTGCGACATGGTGCAGGGCAGGAAAAACCCATACGCGGATATTTTTGCTCCATCCCGGAGTATGCTGCACCCACAGCTTCTTGGGAACATTTTGGAAACATCGGTCAATCTGCTGACACCCACAAAACCCCGCTGTCCCCATTTGGGCTGTGCCTTAAAATGGAATCCCCGGGAACGGACCTGGGACTGCCCGTGCCACGGTTCCCGTTTTTCTGAAACCGGAAAACTGATGGATAATCCCGCGACAGACGATCTGAAACAGTAAAAGACAGCTCTGCGCCGTAGACAAAGGAAGATTCCCGTGTTATAATTGCCGAAGAAATCCGGAAAGATGAGGAATCTCCATGAACTATGTTATCGGTCAGATCATCGGTGTAGTGGCGTCTGTTATAGCGGTGCTCATTCCCATTTATAAAAAGAAATGGCAGATGCTGATCAACAATATCATCGTCAATTTCCTGTTAGGACTGAATCTTATATTTCTGGATGAGATTGGCTCAGGAATTTTTCTGTTTGCCGTTGCGGTTTTGCAGGGCATCATCAATCTGATCCACACACTTCGGGGCGAAGAGGTGAAGCTTCCGGAGAAAGTGATCTTTTTTGTGCTGTTTGTGGGTCTTGGAATCTACGGATTGGTGACCGCCCCCGGATTTGTTCCGGCGATCAACGGCAAAAATCTTCTGGAGCTGCTACCCATTATGGGAGCGGTGATGAGTATGTGCTTTGTATTTGCCCGACAGGAGCAAACCGCGAGAAAATTTCTTTTGTGCTGCGACAGTCTGTGGGCGACCTACTATGCCTTCATCGGCTCAACGGCCATCCTGGGCAACATCGCAAGCATTACCCTTTGTCTGATTGCCATGTTCGCCTATCGCAAAAAGAAATAATAAAAAACCCCTTCCGATGGAAGGGGTTTAATTGTTTGGATTACTTACCCAGTTCACCCAGCATAACGATCAGACGAGCCTCGTCCTCACGGGTCTGTGCAAACAGTTCCAGGTCGTCGCCGGACTCTTCAATGAGACGGCCAATGGCGATGTACTGAGACAGGGAAGACTTCAGGTTGAAAACGTCGCCCTGCTGAGACTTCAGGAAAACATCATTTTCGCAGGCGTTGACAGCTGCCATAAAGGTCTGGACATCATTGATATTCTTGAGCTTCATATTCTTTTTGCTCCTTTTCTATATTTTTATATCGATTACACATATAAAATACCATAGATTGGCAAATAATGCAAGTGGTGAATCGGTAAATATTTATAAAACAGACGAGTTAAATTTGTGCAAAATATACAAATATGCGTAGCGTTTATTGTGAAATAGGGAAGGGGCTCAGACGTTGAACAGGTAATTGACGATGTCGCCGTCCTTCATGATGTATTCCTTGCCCTCCAGACGGAACTTACCCTGTGCCTTGCAGGCGGCCATGGTGCCAAGAGCCTTCAGATCCTCAAAGGCAACCACCTCTGCGCGGATAAAGCCACGCTCAATGTCGCTGTGGATCTTACCTGCAGCCCGGGGAGCCTTTGTACCCTTGGTGATGGTCCATGCACGAACCTCATCCTCACCGCCGGTGAGAAAGGAGATGTAGCCCAGAAGATCATAACTGGCATGGATCAGACGGTCAAGGCCCCGCTGGGTCAGACCCAGCTCTTCCATGAACATTGCGGCATCCTCGTCATCCATTTCGGCGATCTCTTCTTCAAATTTGGCAGCCACGGGCAGCACGGCAGCGCCTTCCTCTGCAGCCAGAGCGGCCAGCGCCTTGTAGTTGGGGTTATTCTCGTAGTCAGCCATGCCGTCCTCGTCCAGATTTGCGACATAGATCACAGGCTTGATGCTGAGGAGTCCACCGTCCTGCAGGATGTCCTTGTCTGCTTCGGTAAATTCAAAGCTGGAGGCGCGCTTGCCTTCTCCCAGATGATCCAGCAGCGCCTGGCACATTTCCATTTCCCGCTTGGCCTTCTTGTCACCGCCCTTGGCGTTCTTGGTGGCCTTGTCCAGGCGGCGCTCCACCACTTCCATGTCTGCCAGGATTAACTCGATGGACAATGACTCAGCGTCACGGGCTGCATCGGCGGGCTCGGTGAAAATATCATCATTTTCAAAACAGCGGACGATGTGTACGATGGCATCCACGATGCGGATGGTCTGCAGATAAGCATTGCCCCGGCCGCTACCCTTCTTGATGCCAACCACATCCACAAAATCGATGGTGGCAGGGGTGGTCTTCTTGGGGTGGTAATACTCAGTCAGCCAGTCCAGACGGGTATCAGGAACTTTGGCCTGACCCATGTTGGGCTTTGCGGCGGCGTTGGAGTAAATGCCGGTCTCCACTTTGGAGCCGGTGAGGGCATTGAAGAGAGTAGACTTACCAACATTAGGAAGTCCTACGATACCTAATTTCATAATTTATGTCATCCTTTCGGTACAGTTACTTTTTTCTTGCATACATCTTGGCCAGGCCGCCTTCGCTGGTTTCACGGAAGCGGTGGCACATGTTGACACCGGTCTCGTGCATAGCCCGGCAGACCATATCATAGCTGATATTTCTGGAACCGGTGAGGTAGTAGCTTAAGTTGCAGGCATTCATAGCGCGGCAGGCAGCAACAGCATTTCTCTCGATGCAGGGGATCTGCACCAAACCCCGGATGGGGTCACAGGTAAGACCCAGATGATGCTCCATGGCCACCTCGGCAGCATATTCCACCTGGTCCAGATTCTGTCTGTACAGCTCTGCCAAAGCAGCTGCTGCCATAGAGCAGGCAGTGCCGATCTCAGCCTGACAGCCGCACTCGGCACCGGAGATGGAGGCGTTCCGCTTGGTCAGCGTACCGATGATACCGGCAGCGGCCAGACCCCGGAGGATCTGATCGTCGGTGTAACCCTTCCGATCCTGGGCATATTTCAGAACAGCCGGAAGCACACCGCAGGCACCGCAGGTAGGGGCTGTGACGATGGTGCCGTTGCTGGCGTTTTGCTCGGTAACTGCATAAGCATAGGCTGCCAGCAGCTGGAACTCCCGGAGGCTGGGCTCATGCTCCAACGATTCCTGCTCATACAGATACTTGGCTTTGCGCTGGACATTCAAACCGCCGGGGAGCACACCTTCGGCAGCCAGACCGTCTGCGATGGACTGCTTCATGGCCTGCCAAACCTCTGCAAGGTACTCCCAGATATCTTCACCCTCGTTCAGCTCCACATAGTCGCTGAGCTTGTCGATATAGCGCCACTTGCAGAAATCGTGGATCTCGGCAAAGGAGTTTTCGGGGTAGACCTCAGGAGTATCCAGCAGGTGCTGCCCGGGTACCCGGATATCACCGCCGCCAATAGATTCCACTCGTAGTGTACCCAGCTCCAGTCCATCTGCATATGCAAACAGATCCAGGGTGTTGGGGTGATAGTTAGGCAGGCTTTCCTTGGAGAAAACGATCTCTGTTTTTGCGGGGGAGAGGACCTCACGCAGCACGTTGTCCGTGCCGTGACCCACGCCGGTCTTGCTCAGAGAACCGTAAAGAATCACCTTATAAGCATCAGCATGGGGGTATTGGCTTTTAAACAGCTTGGCAGCCCGCTCTGGACCCATAGTATGGGAGGAAGAGGGACCCTTACCGATCTTATAGATCTCGCGGATGGATTTCATGCAGAACACCGTCCTGTCCGTAATATTCAAAAATCAGTATATCAAATCATACAAAAAAATACAATGACTTTTGAAAAATAAATCGAAACCCTTGACAGATATGGTACAATATAACAAGAAAATCAACCGTTGAGAGGATGAAAAGAAATGGCAAAAGATAAGCGCGTTACAGAGATCACCGATATGGAGGTAGACTTTGGCCAATGGTTTACCGATGTTTGTAAAAAGGCACAGCTTATTGACTATTCCTCCGTTAAGGGTGTGTTCATTTACCGACCTTACGGCTATGCTATATGGGAGAATATCCAGCACATTATGGATAAGGAATTCAAAAAGCAGGGCGTTGAGAATGTCTATATGCCTCTGCTGATCCCCGAAAGCCTGCTCCAGAAGGAAAAGGATCATGTTGAGGGCTTTGCTCCCGAGTGCGCATGGGTCACCATGGGTGGCGGCGAAAAGCTGGAGGAGCGCTATGCCATCCGTCCTACTTCCGAAACTCTGTTCTGTGAGCATTTTGCCAATGTTCTTCAGACCCACCGTCAGCTGCCCATGAAGTACAACCAGTGGTGCTCCGTACTGCGTTGGGAAAAGACCTCCCGTCCCTTCCTGCGCCACCGTGAGTTCCTGTGGCAGGAGGGTCATACCATCCATGCTACCGCAGAGGAAGCCAAGGAATTCACCGAGACCATGCTGAATGTCTATGCCGACTTCTGCGAGCACGTGCTGGCAATGCCTGTTACCCGCGGTCAGAAGACCGAGAAGGAAAAGTTCAACGGTGCCGAAGCTACCTATACCATCGAGTGTATGATGCATGACCGCAAGGCACTGCAGGCCGGCACTTCCCATTACTTCGGTGATGGCTTTGCAAAGGCATTCGGTATTGAGTTTACCGACAAGAACAATCAGAAGACCAATCCCCACGAGACTTCCTGGGGTGTTTCCACCCGTCTCATCGGCGGCATCACCATGACCCACGGCGATAACAACGGTCTGGTACTGCCTCCCAAGGTCGCGCCCATTCAGGTGGTGGTCCTGCCCATCGCCCAGCATAAGCCCGGCGTCCTGGAGGCAGCAAACGGCCTTAAGGACCGCTTGGTGAATGCCGGCTTCCGTGTCAAGCTGGACGACTCCGACAACTCCATGGGCTGGAAGTGCGCTGAGTACGAAATGAAGGGTGTCCCCCTGCGTGTGGAATGCGGCCCCCGGGACCTGGAGAACGGTCAGTGTGTCCTGGTTCGCCGTAACGACGGCGAGAAGACTGTGGTGAAGCTGGACGAGCTGGAAGCAGCCGTGGCAGAGCAGCTGGAAGCTGTCCACAATGGCATGTTTGCCCGTGCCAAGAAGAACCTGGAGGATCACATCTACGAAGCCCATTCTCTGGAAGAGGCCAAGAAGCTGCAGGAAGAAAACGGCGGCTTCGTCAAGACCATGTGGTGCGGCGAACTGGAATGCGAGCTGAAGATGAAGGAAGTTGCCGGTATGTCCTCCCGCTGCATGCCTTTTTCACAGGAGAATCTGGGCGATACTTGCCCCATCTGCGGCAAACCCGCTAAGACCATGATCTACTGGGGCGTCGCTTACTAAGAAACAGAACAAGCCTTGTCCGGTTGGACAAGGCTTGTTTTTTATATGTAGCGTACAACGATCTGGCCAAAGCTGACCTTACTGTCTAACTGAATGGTACCTTTTGGTACCGGGTCAGGAACACCGTGAACATCTATGTCGGCAAACGCCTTGTGGCCGTTCTCCTCAACACGGATGTGCTTTGGGATCAGCAGCTCCAGTTCACCGAAGGAGCAACTGGCGGACAATCTGCAATCTGCCGCAAATTCTTCACACACGGTAAGATCCACCACCAGCTCACCGAAAGAGCAGGAGATATCTCCCCGGGAAAGCCGGGGCAGCACCACCTGCCGGTGGCTTTCGCCGAAGGACAGAGCACAGGTGAATTGTTCATCGCCGGAGGTGAAGTGCTGCTGGAATTTTCCGCCTTTGCCCACATGACGGAAAGACTTGCGGGAATGACGGGGCTTTTTCAGCGCGTCCACAAGCAGCGCAACGCCAAAAACAAGGATCAGTATAGGGAAGACCAGCTCACCGGACAAATCCCATTTAATAACATTAAGGTTGTTCAGCAGAAAGTATCCGCCCAGCAGGACGCATCCGACGCTGAAAAAAGAGAACTTATGCAGAAGACCGCCAACGCCAAGCATTAGAATCCCGCAGGGCCAGAGGATGTTCCAAAAAGAAACATCCCACGCTAACAGCCGGGAGACAAAGCTCAACGCTCCCACCAGTAGCACCAGCGCTGCCAAAGTCAGCGCTTCCCGCTTTCCTTCATCATAGTGAAATTCAAAGCCGTGGCCGGCAGAGCTATCAGCTTCCGGCTCTTCTGCGGCAGGCTCCGGCTCGCACTCCAGGAGTACCGTACGACCAAGAAGCTCATCTGTGGTGATACCGAAAATATCTGCCAGCTGGGGCAGTACAGTAATGTCCGGGCAGGACTGATCATTTTCCCACTTGCTGACCGCCTGTGCTGTTACGCCCATCATTTCGGCCAATTTGTCCTGGGTCAGACCCAATTTCTTTCTGTGGGTCATAATGCGTTTGCCTAAAGATTCTTCCATAGGTCAGCCTCCTTTTATGTTCTGGGCATATTATGCCATAAAAAACAGCAAAAAGCTATCAATCATTTGTTAATATTCTGCCCTTTAGAACACAACGGTTGGTTGAACAGAATTCAACCAACCGTTGTTTTTTGCTCTTAAACCAGCTTTAGTTTCCAATTTCCCAGCTCTTTGTAATAGTAGAATTCACTTAAGTCATCGGATTCAAAAATACGGAGCATATCCTCAAAATCCGGAGCAAGGGTGTAGTTGGTCAGGGTGCTGCGCGGGATCCAGAAAACCTCGCCTTCATCGGAGGACTTCAGCTCACCGGAGAAGCGGTTCGTCTTATAAAACAGAACCACATACCGGGCATCTTCGCGGGTTTGAAACTGTTTTACGCCGCAAAGCACGGGATTTGCGATGGTCAGCCCGGTTTCCTCTCGGACTTCCCGAATCACGGAGTCTGCAAAGCACTCCGCGTATTCCACATGACCGCCGGGGAAGGTGATTCCCGGCCAATTGGGATTCTTACGGTCCTGCACTAAGACATTTCCGTGTCCATCGCTGATCATGCACATATTGGTAAAGACCGCTTTCTCTGCTTTTGCCATGGCTTACTCCTCACAAGAATCGGGGAATGATCTCTTTTTCAATCACTTCTGCCAGCTTGTCCAATTCCTCCTGAGTAGTGTCGCGGCAGATGGAAACACGGAAGGAACCGTCGATGACCTCCGGCGCAAGATTCATCGCTGTCATCACATGGCTGCGGTGACCCTTTGCGCAGGCAGAGCCGGCGGACACACAGATACCGGCATCCTGCAGCACATTGATGGTGTTCTGGGTAGGTACACCGGGAATAGAAAGGGATAGAATGTGGGGGGCATCATGTGTGCCGTTGATCTTTACGCCCTTTAGTTTACATAACTTTTCTGCAAGCTGTTCAATGAGGGCCTTTTCCTTGCCTGTGTCCTGCCGGAACGTGGAAGCCATAGCTTCACAAGCTGCGGCAAAGCCGAAGATCGCCGGAGTAGCTTCCGTACCGCTGCGCAGGCCCTTTTCCTGGCCTCCACCCAGCAGCAGAGCAGGGAAGGACTTCAGCCGGGGGCTGATATACAGCGCACCCACGCCCTTGGGGCCGTGCACCTTATGGGAAGAAACGGAGATGAGATCCGCGCCCAGCGCTTTGGCTTGGAAAGGCACTTTCAAAAAGCCCTGCACCGCATCGGTGTGGAAAACAGCATCGGGACACAAACGGTGGGTTAGCTTCGCCATCTGGGCAATAGGCATCACCGCACCGGTTTCGTTGTTTACCATCATCACAGATACCAGAATGGTATCTTTCCGCAGCGCGGCCTTCAGTGCGTCCAAAGTGACCCGACCTAGTTCGTCAGGCTGCAGATAAGTCACTTCATAGCCTTGAGCCTCCAGCTCCTTCATACAGTTCAGTACCGCCGGATGCTCAATGGCAGTGGTAATGATATGCTTATTCTTTTTGCCAAAACGCTTTACAGTACCAAAGATGGCCCAGTTATCCGCCTCCGTACCGCCGGAGGTGAAGAATACCCGGTCAAGCTCTGCACCCATGGCGGCAGCCACTTTACTGCGGGCAGCCCGCAATGCGGTTGCGGCATCAATACCGAACTGATACAGCGCGCTGGGGTTTCCCCAACCTTCCGTCAGTGCGGCTGTTATTGCTTCCACCGCCTCTTTACAAGGCTTGGTGGTAGCGGAATTATCCAAATAGATCATAACATTCACTTTCCTACACAGAACCGTTCAAAAATCCTCGCGGTAATATCTTCCCGCACCACATTGCCGGTAACTTCGCCCATAGCCTCCATGGCTGCTTCTACATCTGTCAGCACTGCATCGGGCGTTAAACCGAACCGCAATCCCTGTAAAGAGGAGAGCATAGCTTCGTACGCTCTGCGAATGGCATCGAACTGCCGGGGATTGGTCAGAATAGAACCGTCACAGGGAGCATTTCCTTCAAACATCTCATCCACCACATCTGCCAGCAGGTCCAGACCTTCGCCGGTTTTGGCGCAGATGTAAATTACATTCATAAAGGGCAGTTCACCGGGTTCTACAGTACGGCTAAGATCTGCCTTGTTGATAAGTGCAACAGCATTGGGATGCTCCATACATACATCGATCACCGCTTCGTCCTCTGCAGTAAGAGGCTGAGAACCGTCACAAACGAACAGCACAAGATCTGCGTTTTCGATTTCCTTGATAGAACGCTCCACACCCATGGCCTCGATCTTATCCTCCGTATCCCGGATACCGGCGGTATCGATGAGCCGCAGACGGGTCTTGCCCAGCATTACCGTTTCCTCCACGGTATCCCGGGTCGTACCGGCGATCTCGGTGACAATGACCCGGTCATAGCCTGCCAGCGCATTTAAAAGGCTGGACTTGCCCACATTGGGCTTACCCACGATAGCGGCAGACACGCCCTGCCGCAGGATACGGCCTTGTCCGTAAGTTTGAAGCAGCGCATCCAGGGATTTCGCGTCCCGCTTCAGTAAAAACTCATACTGATTCAAACCAAAGTCCTCAATATCCTCATCGGGATAGTCCAGTACCGCGTGGAAATGACTGCACAGATTGGTCAGATCATCGTATATGGGTGCCAGCTTTTTCTGCAGCACACCACCTACCTGTCCGGCTGCGTTAGCAGCGGCATCGGCGGTGTCGGCTTCAATGAGATCGATGACCGCCTCCGCCTGGGTCAGATCCAGCTGACCGTTGATAAAAGCGCGCTTGGTAAATTCACCGCGCTTGGCGGGCAGAGCTCCGGCCAGATACAGCGCTTCCAGGCCTGCTGCCAAAACTGCAGGGGAGCCATGGCATTGGATCTCCACTGTGTCTTCGCCGGTGTAGGAGTGGGGACCTTTGGTATATACGGCCATGCACTGGTCAATGACCCGGCCTTCTTTATCATGCAGTACGCCCAACATCAGCTTCCGGTTGGGAGTCTGGCAAAGGGGCATACCATTATTTAATGTAAATACTTTTCCTGCAACATCGGCGCAGCCATCACCGGTGAGCCGCAGGATACCAATGGCGCTAACCTGGTTACCGGTGGATACAGCAGCAATTACATGGGACATGTCAGTTCTCCTTTGCGGGTTGAAGATTTATGAGAAATCAGTAGTATCATCATTGGTGGCATTGCCGTTTCCAAAAATGGGAATGGCGTCGCCGAGGAAAGTGGGCTTCGGCTTAAAAATACAGCCAAGGCAATCCTTTGCCCGAGCCAGGATCTCTCGGCAGTCGCGATATGCCTGTCCCACATAGGTGTGGTAATCGGAAGATACACCGTAAGCTTCCACACCCAACCGGTCTGCAATGTACAGCGCCCGATAGAGGTGATATTCCTGGGTCACGATCAGGATCTTATCTGCCTGAAAAATGTCTCTTGCCCGGTAAATGCTTTCATAGGTAGAAAAACCAGCATGATCCATAAACACATCTTCCGAAGCAATACCCCGATCCACAGCGAACTGCTTCATGGAAGCCACTTCGTCATATCCTACCTGTCCGTGGTCACCGCTCATCAGCAGCTTAGGCGCAGCACCCAGATCATACAGCTCCACGCCCCGGGACAGTCGATCGTAAAGCATGTCACTGGGCTGTCCGTTCTCGTTGACCCAACAGCCAAGCACCAGAATGCAGTCAATATCTTCTAATTGTGCGGCTTCGCTGGATGGGACAATTTGATCCTTTGTCGTTCTTTTTACAATGGCATTTATTATAAATAGTGCACTGATGCCAAGAATGCACAAACACAGAAAAATCCGCAGTAGCTTATGAAAAATCCTTTTCTTAGTTTTCATATATCTTTCTCCAAATAGACAGGGCATCTTAGAACATCATAGTAATTATAGCACCATTGATGGTTAATTTCAATTCCAATCCACATATTCCTAAATTTTCCGGGCAAACTACCCGGGAGGTGAGTGTATGGAAAAGAATTATCCCGGCAAAATGACCGATGAGAATATCAGCCACATCTTCCGCAATGCAGCAGACTTCATTCGCCGCCAGCTTCGTTGCGGTGAGCATACCGTTTATGCCTACGCCATTGACGGACTGATTGCTGCGGCTTACGCCTCCGATTACATTTTTAAACCCATTACCCAGCACCTGACTGCTTCCACGATGAAAGAACTCTATGACCATGCGCTGGAAGGCATGATATATAATAGTGTAGCCGTTCCCTGTGACGATCTGGATCAGATCGCCTTTTTGCTGGTCAACGGCTTTTGCGTTGTACTGTTTCCCGATGTGGGAGCAATTGGCTTCGAGGTCAAAACACCGGATAAGCGTGGAACGGGCGCACCGGAAGTGGAGAACACCGTCAAAGGCGCTAAGGATGCCTTTGTGGAAACTGTACGCTCCAATACAAGCTATGTCCGCCGCCATCTGCGCAGCCCGGATCTGCGGATCTATGAGACTCAAGTGGGCAGACGGTCTCTGACCAATGTCAGTATTGTTTGGCTGGAGGGTATCACCAACACCGATCTGGTGGAGAGAATGAAACAGCGCATCCACTCTATTGATATTGACGGGTTTTTATCCCCCGCAGCGGTGGAAGAGTATGTTACCGGTTCCCGGGCAACGGCGTTTCCTCTTTTGCAGTACACCGAGCGTACCGACCGATTCTGCCAGGGCATACTGGACGGCAGAGTGGGACTGTTGATCGATGGCCTGCCCTTGGGTTATCTTGCCCCGGCAGACCTTATGTACCTTATGGAAAGTCCCGAGGACCGGGGCAGGGATTATGTGGGAGCATCTGCGGTACGGATACTGCGGTATCTGGCGCTTTTGACAGGGCTGTTGCTGCCCGCTCTATATATTGCTCTGGCGACCTTCCATCAGGCGGTCATACCCCTGCCACTGCTGCGTTCCATCATCGAGAGCAAGCAGACCGTTCCATTTACCACGGCGGCGGAGGTGCTGGGACTGCTCATCGCATTCGAACTTTTGCAGGAATCCGGAATCCATCTGCCCCAGGCCATTGGCCAGTCCGTGTCCGTAATCGGCGGTATCGTGGTGGGTACGGCAGCTGTGGAGGCGGGTCTTATTTCTCCCATCGCACTGATTATGGTATCCGTGGCCGGGGTCTGCGGTTTTGTAATGCCCAACAGAGACCTGGCCAACGCGCTGCGGATCTGGCGCTTTGGAATTGCGATACTAGCAGCTGTTTCCGGAATCTACGGAGTGGCCGCAGGAGCACTGATTTTACTGATCCATTTATCCGGACTGAAATGCCTTGGCGTACCATATTTGGCGCATACCGGAAGATTCCTGCGCAGACGGCTAAACCGGGAAAAGTTTCGCAGTGAAAAGCTACACCCTAAAGACAGGAGGAACCAGAAATGAGAAGGGTACTCTATATACTCATTATAATATTAGCCTGCCTTGTACCGATAGAACGGCTGGATGTTGCGAAGCTGCAGCCAGTGGAGGCATTGGCCGTATGTGCGGAACAAGACACGGTCCTTTTATTGACAGATACAGAGGATAGCGGAAAAGGAAAGACTGTGCAGCAGGCGCTGGAGAATCTGAAGGAAACGACCACTGCGGTGATCTACTTGGATACGGCGGAATATTTGCTTGTGGGACCGGGAGCTGAAAGCTACGGCGAGGAATTAAAGGTGTATTTGAAGAACTCTGTCAAGGTGCGGGAATATGCCGGGGGAGAGGTGAAAGAGGAAGTTAAATATCTGGATGCCCATGACCGTTCGGCAGTACCGGAAACAGATGAAAAATAAAACAGAAAAAAACAAAATAATGCTTGACATTCTGACGCTGCTCTGCTAATATACCAAAGGTTCGGCCAAAAACCGAGCCGGAGAGAATTACACAATAAAAAATCTGCCGAGAAATGAAAAAAGTTCTTGACAAGAGGTGTGTTGTGTGGTAGACTAACCAAGCTGACCTTGGAGTTAGCAGTTCTGTACCTTGTAAATTGAATAACGCAAAGACGAACTAAGAACACCTTGGACAATTAAATGGATTGTTCAAATCGTTGATAGAAACGAATTAACAGCCAACGAAAATTCTTGAGTAAAATTTGCTAGACAAATTATTCAGAAAAAGATTTTAGACTCGCGAGAGTTTGAGATACAATTTTTTGAGAGTTTGATCCTGGCTCAGGACGAACGCTGGCGGCGTGCCTAACACATGCAAGTCGAACGGACGAGGGGAGCTTGCTCCCTGAGTTAGTGGCGAACGGGTGAGTAACGCGTGAGGAACCTGC
>JAZUMW010000097.1:0-10011 GCA_045603825.1 Faecousia sp. | reverse complement strand
TTCGTACTTGGGATGGATACCTTCCTTCATGTTGTTCACCTCTTTCTCGTAAGCTATAAAAGGGCACAGTGACCCCAGCAATCTTTAATCGCCCGAATATAATATCACAGGTGTTTACAGAATGCAAGTGTTTTTTTCATGTTTTTTCACTTTTTTCTGGGATTATACCAGAGGCCTTAATCGGAGCCGATGAAAGCGGGACATCCAGTGGGCAGGGAGAGATTTTATCTCAGACCGCGTTTTGCAAATCGCAGGAATCCTTTGTGTATTTCAAGATTTTCAAAACGATGGGATGGGGTAAAAGAATCACTGATCCGCCGATGGATCGGTTTTATCGGCGATGGTAACTTAGAAAGCCCAATTGCCATTACGGAAGATGGGAACGATTTTGCCATCGGCACAGATGGCGTCGATGTTCATGGTGTCACAGCCGATCATGAAATCCTCATGAATCATGGAATCGTTGATTCCCAGCTCCCGGCATTCATCCAGGGTCTTGTTGTGGCTGTCCTTAATGGTATCGGCATAGCCCATGCCCACAGCCAGATGGCAGGAGGCATTCTCGTCAAACAGCGTATTGTAGAACAGCAGGCCGCTCTCAGCGATGGGGCTGGCCTGGGGAACCAATGCGCACTCACCCAGGTAAGGAGCGCCCTCGTCCATGGACAGCATGGTCTTCAGCAGATCCTCGCCCTTTTCGGCGCCGCAATCCACTGCCTTGCCGCCCTCAAAGCGCATCCAGAAATTGTCAATCAGCTGACCCTGGTAGGACAGGGGCTTGGTAGAGTAGACGATGCCCTCTGCCTTGCCTCTCATGGGAGAGATGAAGCATTCCTCGGTGGGGATGTTGGGATTAAAGGTGATGCCCTGGCGGGACACCTCGCAGCCACCGCAGAACTGTGCTTCGGGGATCATACCAACAGTCAGATCGGTGCCATTGGCAGCGGTATAGTGCAGACTTTCGATGCCCAGGCTGTTGAGATAATCGCAGCGCTTGCCCAGGTCAGCATTGTGGTCTTCCCATGCCTTGATGGGATCCCCGTTTACCCGGGAGGTAAACAGAATAGCTTCCCACAGCTTTTCTACCGCAGCACCGGTACGCAGGCCGGGGAACACTTTCTTTGCCCAGGCAACGCCGGGAACCGCTGCGATACACCACTGCTGTTTTCCTTCCAGCTGGTCAGCATAGGGCTTCAGAATAGGATAGGACATCTGACGGGCCTTGGCCAGCTTTGCCATGTTCATGCCCTTCAGTCCGTCAGGATCTTCAGAGATCAGATGGATGCGGCAGGGTACGGTATCCACCATGTGCTGACGGCGTGCCTTCTGCCACTCTGGGACAGTACCCAGGGTCTTGACAGACTGATGACGCACATGGAGCTTGGACAATGCGGGATAGTCCCACTCTACGATGACCTTCTTAGCCTTGGCCTTATAAGCCTCCTCCACCACCATAGCAACAAACTCCGGCTGATCCAGGTCGGCATAGATCATGACCTCCTGGCCCTTCTGGACATTGACGCCGCTGCGGACGATGAGGCGGGCGTATTCCTTTAATACTGTTTTTTTCATGGTCATTTCTCCTTGGTTTCAATTTTCATTAGTGTAGCAGATTCTTTGCAAAAGGTCAATCGCTGTTGCATTATTGCCTTGCAGGAAGTATAATAAACAAAACATTGTAAATGAGGGGTTTTATGCTTACGCGTGTGCAATTTCAAGAATATCTGTCCGGCGGGACTGTACTGTTAGACGGTGCCACCGGCTCCAATCTGCAGAAAATGGGGATGCCCCGGGGTTGCTGCAGCGAGGAATGGATCCTTGCCAACCCGGACAAGCTGGTACAGCTGCAGCGGCAGTATGCCGAAGTAGGCAGCCGGATCATCTACGCGCCCACCTTCCAGGCCCAGCCCATTGCCCTGGAAAAGGTGTGTCTTGACAAGCAGACAGAAGCCATCAACGCCCATCTGGTAGCCCTCAGTAAGAGCGTCAGAGAGGATGTGCTGGTAGCAGGCAATCTCACCACCCTTGCCACCTTCACAGACAGTTGGGATGAAGAAAAGTTTCAGTTGCTGGTAGACAATTATCGCCGTCAGATCGCAGGCCTGCTGGAAGGCGGCGCTGACCTGTTGGCTGCAGAGACCCTGCTGTATCCCCTGGAAGCGGAGGCTATCTTCACCGCCGCTGAGCTGGAGGGCGCCTCCACGGTGATGTATACCTTTACCATGCAGTCCGACGGCTCTCTGTTCTCCGGACGGGATGCAGGGCCGGTACTGCGGGAGTTGGAGGAAGCAGGCGCCGCTGCCGTGGGTTTTAACTGCGTGGCGGCAGACATGCTCACCGCAGGCCTTGTGAGCAAGCTGCGCCGGTTTGTGAAAGGTCCGCTGCTATGCAAGCCCAACGCAGGCGTTCCCGTTATCGGAGAAGACGGCCTTGCCCACTATCCCATGGGGTCGGAAGAATTTGCCGGGATCATCAGTGATTGCATCTCCACGGGTGCCTCCATTATAGGCGGCTGTTGCGGCACAACGCCAGAGCATATCGCCGCGGTAAGCCGAATTCTATGATTTTTTCATCCGCACAGAAACTGTGCGGATGATTTTTTGTTGCCAAATCTGTCGGAATTTGTTATACTGTACTTGTATGGAAAAGAGAATTAACTATTATGTCAGCCGCAAAAGCGCGCTGGCCTGGTTGATGGCACTGTGCATGGTTTGCTCGGCAGTGGCCCGCATCCTGTTTGTCGATTTGAAAGGGGTCGACGCGTGGAGCCAAATCGTTCTGCCAATCGCAGCAGCCCTGCTGTATGCCCTCATCGTGCTTTTTGACGGCAAAGAGCACTTTTATCGCAGCGCCGTTCCCGTATGGATGAACTGCGCTTATTATGTATTTGTATTCTGTAAGTTCGACTTTTTACACTATGATGCACTGATCAGCTGGCTGTTTATCATTATGCTACTGTTTATGGCTATAATGTACACCCAGATCTCTTCCGGTAAGCGGAACCGCACCTGGCTGCTGATCCCCATCCATTTGGCACCCTTGGCCTGCTATGCCTACATCACCCGCACTTCCCTGCAAGCCGGCGCGTTCCTGTACATTCTGGCCGATGCGCTGGTGGCTTTGGGTATGGTCATTACTGTATTTGCCATCCGCATCCACACTGACGGCGCGTATCATCCCACCTGGGGCGACCGCAGCGACGGCAGAAAGATCCGTACTCTGGCACCCATGGCGCAGATTACCGCCTTTTTCCAGGTGGAGCGCAATACCTGCTCCAACCTGTTTGAGGAATCCTTTGAGATCACCCATATTGACCGCTACATCCGTCAGAAGCGTAAGGAAGGTTATACAGACTTCGGTATCACCCATGTGCTGTTGGCCGCTTATGTCCGGGGTGTTGCCAAGTATCCCCAGCTCAACCGTTTCATCAACGGTCAGAAGGTCTACTCCCGTGGCAACGACATCCAGTACTCCATGGTGGTCAAGAAGGATATGACTCTGGAGTCTCCCGACACCTCCTTCAAGGTCCATCTCACCCCCTATGACACCTCCATTGATGTGTACAACAAGATGAATGCGGCTGTAGCAGAGGTCAAGAAGAGCATGGAGTTGGATTCCAGTCTGGACAGCTTGATTCAGTATCTGAATATGATCCCCAGCGTGATTCTGAAATTCGTGGTTTGGCTGCTGAAGCTGCTGGACTACTTCGGCCTGCTGCCCAAGTTTCTTCTGGAACTGAGTCCCTTCCACGGAAGTCTGTTCTTTACCTCCATGGGCAGCCTGGGCATTCCCCCCATTTATCACCACCTGTATGACTTCGGCAACCTGCCGGTATTCGGTGCATTCGGCTGTAAGCGCCGTGCTTTGGAGCTGCAGGAGGACGGTACTGTGGTACAGCGCAAGTACATCGATATGAAGTTCGTTCTGGATGAGCGTATCGTGGACGGCTACTACTACGCCACCTTCTTCAAGTATTACCGCACGCTGCTGCGTCACCCCGAAGTGTTGGACAACCCGCCCGAGGTGGTTAACCGTGATATTGATTGATTATGAAGCATAAGATCTTACAAAAAATTCCTACAGAGTGTCCCTGGCGGGACACTCTGTATTGGTATGAAGCCACAAATTCCACAAATGACCTGGCAAAGGGCTTCGCCAAGGAGGGCGCTGCCCACGGCACGGTCATCCTTGCCGGCACGCAGACCGGCGGCAGAGGCCGTATGGGCAGAAGCTTTCTGTCACCGGAGGGCGGTCTTTACCTTTCTGTGATTCTGCGCCCTAAGTGTCCTGCAACAGAACTGATGCATCTGACCTGCGCTACAGGTGTTGCCACTTCCGATGCAGTGGAGCAGATCGCGGATTTTCGGCCAGGCATCAAGTGGATCAACGATCTGGTGTGGAGCGGAAAAAAACTGGGCGGTATCCTCACAGAGCTGTCTCTGGACGCCAAAACCGGCCTGGTGGACTATGCCGTCATTGGAATCGGCATCAACTGCCGTGAACCGGAGGGCGGTTTCCCGAGTGATATTGCGGACATCGCCGTTTCTCTTTCCGGAGCAGCGGGAAAGGACATTGATCCCGCAGCGGCTGCGGCAGCCCTCATCACCGCTCTATGGAAAATGGACATGCAGCTGCTGTCCGGCAAAAAGGCCCTCATGGACACTTACAGAAGCCTGTGTGTCACATTGGGTAAGCAGATTCTTGTACTCCGTGGCAGCGATAAACGCCCCGGCAAGGCGCTGGATGTAAATGACGACGGCGGTCTTGTGGTGGAATACGGCGACGGCTATATCGCTACCGTCAGCTCCGGGGAAGTCAGCGTCCGGGGAATGTGGGATTATGTTTAAATTTCTATTGCTTTTTCTGACATAACGGTTATAATGGTATTAGACAAATATGATATGGAGGTTATATTCATGAAAATTGTTGGTTCTGTTCTAAAGATCCTGGCTGCTCTGGCCGCCGTTGCAGGTGCCATCTATGTAGTCGCTACTTACGGCGACAAGATCGTTGCATGGGCCAAGAATATCATCGGCGATATCAAGTGTAAGTGCAACTGCCCCTGCGAGTGCGAGGGTGACTGCGACGATTGCCAGTGCGAAGATGACTGCGACAACTGCGCCTGCGAGTGCTGCTGCGACTGCGAAGAAGACTTTGCAGAAGAAGTCCCCGCAGAAGAAGCTCCCGTCGAAGAAGCAGTTGCTGAAGAAGCTGATTTTGAAGGCTAATCGGTAAATATTCAAAAACTGCCTGCCTGATCCGGCAGGCAGTTTTTATTCAGGAGTCATTATGAAGCTTACATACAAAAATACAATGGTGTCCTGCTTTATCGGCTACATCGTGCAGGCCATCACCATCAATTTCATACCGCTGCTGTTTATCACCTTCCAAAACAGCTATCATATCCCCTTAAGTCAGATCACCCTGCTTGTAACGGTAAATTTTTCCGTGCAGCTGCTTATTGATATTACAGCACCTTTATATGCCGACAAGCTTGGATACCGCACCTGTATCGTGGTAGCCCATATCTTCTCTGCCTCCGGTCTTTTGCTGCTGACGGTGCTGCCGGAGATACTGTCCCCCTTTACCGGCTTGCTGCTTTCTGTCATTACCTATGCCATCGGCAGCGGTCTGATTGAAGTGCTTATCAGTCCGATCACAGAAAGCTGTCCTACGGACAATAAGGAAAAAGCCATGAGCCTGCTGCACTCCTTCTACTGCTGGGGACAGATGGGCGTGGTGCTGATCTCCACGATTTTTTTCTCTCTGGTAGGTATTCAGTCCTGGCGGATCCTTGCCCGTATCTGGGCCATCATTCCCATTGTCAACGCCGTTCTCTTCTCCCGCGCCCCCATCGCCCCGCTGATTGCCAAGGGCGAGGTGGGCATGAACTATCGGGAATTGTTCCGCAATAAGGTCTTTTGGGTTCTGTTTATCATGATGCTCTGTGCAGGCGCCAGTGAGCACGCCGTCAGTCAGTGGGCATCCGCCTTCGCGGAAAAGGGGTTGGGGATCACAAAAGCCGCCGGTGATCTGGCGGGTCCCATGTCCTTTGCCGCTCTGATGGGTCTAACCCGGGTATTTTACGGCAAATTCGGTGACCGTATCAATCTGGACCGCTTCATTCTGGGCAGCGGCTTGCTGTGTGTTGTGGCATTCCTGCTGATCGTTCTGGTGCCCTCCCCTGTTGTGAATCTCATTGGCTGCGGTCTGAGCGGTATCGGTGTCGCAATTCTGTGGCCCGGCAGTCTGAGCAAGGCATCGGCAGCGCTTCCCCGGGGCGGCACCGCCATGTTCGCCCTGTTGGCTGTGGCCGGTGACCTGGGCTGTACCTCCGGCCCCACCCTTGTGGGTATGGTTTCCGGTGCTGCCGGAGATAATCTGAAGCTGGGCATTCTGGCAGGCATTATTTTCCCCGTTTTGTTGGTAGTTTGCCTGCTGCTGAACCCTACAAAGAAGAAATAGTAAAAACACCACCCGTTTTGGGTGGTGTTTTTTCTTTGGCGGAGACGGTGGGATTCGAACCCACGTGCGGTTGCCCGCAAACTGATTTCGAGTCAGCCCCGTTATGACCACTTCGATACATCTCCATAGAACCCGGTTATTATATCAGCCGGCCCTCAAAAAATCAAGGCTTTTTCACCAGTTCGATCACTTGTGAAGCCTGCCTGGTAACCGCTTCATAATTTTCCCGGCAGTGGGGTCGCAGGCAATCCGAACAATCCTTAATGCCGTTTTCGGTATAAGTGAAATTTCCACCGCATTTATCCCCCAGGGCATACAAGGGGCAGTAGCAAAACAGGCAGCTAAACTTTTCCGGGTCTGCCCCTTTATGGCAGGGAAAATGCTCACACCGGGTATTCTGAAAAAAATCGTAATTCGCCATAGTGGACTCCTTTGCTTTTGTCTGGGAATGTGTTATACTCTATTCAGCACTCCGTCCAGGGATAGACCTGAGGCGGCTCCATAATTAATTCCATGGATTTTCCGGTTTTGGGATGGGTGAATGCCAGCCGGCAGGACCACAGAGCGATCTCGCATTCATCCTCTAAAAGGCTATATTTCCGGTCACCCACCAGTGGCCATCCTCTTCCGGAGAATTGTGCCCGGATCTGATGGGTTCTGCCGGTTTCAAGCTGAATACGGACACGGCTCAAATCGTCCGTTCTGTTAAGGGTCTGATAGTGGAGGATCGCCTCTTGAACGCCTTTGGCAGGCTCTGTTACAATATATGTCTTGCGTTCCTGCTTATTGCGCAGCAAAAGATCCCGCAGGGTTGCCCGGTCCTCTGTTTGACCGTGGACTACAGCCAGGTATTCCTTAAGGAATTCCCCTTCCCGGATCTGTCGGGAAAGCTCCGAGGCTGCAGTTGCATTTCGTGCCAGCACCATCAGCCCGGATACCACACGGTCCAGCCGATGCACTGTGCGTACATCCGCTTTTTCATTGCCCAGTGCCTGCCGTACCAGTTCCGGCACACCACCGGGTTCGTCGGTGGACAGCACCCGAGCAGGCTTGACACAGACCACAATATCCTTATCCTGGTAAATCAGTTCCATTTTCTTCCCACCTTTTTCCTTATACTAACAAAAACACACCTCATTTTCAAGTTAAAAGGAGGCCCCTTATGAAAATCGTGATCACTGACGGCTATGCCGTAAATCCCGGCGACCTGTGCTGGGATGCTTTCCATGCCTTCGGGCAGGTCATCCACTATGACCGCACCCCCGACGAGCTGGCTGCACAGCGCATTGGCGATGCAGAGATAGCCCTGATCAACAAGACCGCAGTATCTGCAGAAGTCATGGATGCCTGCCCCAACCTGAAGCTGATCTGCGTTATGGCCACCGGCTATAATGTGGTGGATTGCGCGGCAGCCAGAGCACGGAATATCGCTGTGTGCAATGTTCCTGCCTACGGCACTGCTGCAGTTGCCCAGTTCACCTTTGCCCTGCTTTTGGAGCTGTGCCATATGGTAGGCCATCACAGCAATTCTGTCCATGCGGGCAATTGGTGCACCTGCCCTGACTTCTGCTATTGGAATACCCCCCAAATGGGGCTGGCCGGCAAGACCATGGGCATTATCGGTTTTGGACGGATCGGTCGAGCTGTGGGTACGATTGCAAAGGCTTTCGGCATGAGAGTGCTGGCCTATAACCGCAGCCGCTGTCCCGCAGGCGAGGCTATCGCGGAGTATGTGGACCTGGAAACCATTCTCTCCCAGTCCGACATTCTCTCCCTCCACTGCCCCCAAACGCCTCAGACCACCGGTATCATCTGCAAAGAAAATCTCTCCAAAATAAAGGATGGCGCTATTCTCATCAATACCGCCCGGGGTCCGCTGATCGACGAAGCAGCAGTAGCCGAAGCGCTGCGCAGCGGTAAGCTTCGCGGCGCTGCTGTGGATGTGATTTCTGAGGAACCTATGGCAGAGGGCAATCCCCTCCTCGGCGCTCCCAACTGCATCATCACGCCCCATATGGCCTGGGCGCCGGCAGAAAGCCGCCAGCGGATCGTGGATTGCACCATAAAGAACATCAGCACTTTCCTGGAAGGAAAGCCGCAGAATGTGGTAAACTAAAAAAACCGGGTGATTTCACCCGGTTTTTTATTATATAAAGTAAGAAATAATGAACAGCAGCAGCATATGCAGCGGGTAGAAAAGGTAGAATCCATACTGCAGCACCTTGCCGCCGGTCTTGCCCCGGATCGTTCCTTTTTTGCCGTTGTAGGCAAAGATCAAAGGCAGCGCAAGAACAGAATAGATCTGCAGCTGCGCCCAGGAGGATACGGTGGGGAGCGGAGCGTCCATGCCCCGCAGCCGGAAATACAGCATTTCCAAAAAGGCAAGAATAACATCATAATACCGGGCGCAAAGGAACGCCAGCACCGTAATGATTTTCCACACCCAGCCTTTCTTGTCGCAGAAATAAAAGGCAAGGATCACCAGCACACCGGCTGCGCCGTAATCGGCAACGATAATGCCTCTATGCATCAGTACGCAAACGGCAACGGTAGGCAGCAGACAGATCCAGCGCAATACGGAATGCTTGCGCATCACGTCCACGCTCCAAATGCAGAGCAGACCGAAAAGCAAGGTAAAGAACACGTTGCCGTTATTGTAAAACAGATCCCCATAGCAGAACAGATTAAAGGGAATTTGGGTCGCGATGGCAAACACAAAAATGCGCAGGGCATATTTTGCTTTGTTGGAAGTGTGGCAGTAGCCATTATAGATCATGAACGCGAAAATGGGAAATGCCAGGCGTCCAATGATCCGCAAGGGAAGAATATCCCAAAAGTAACCGATATGATCAATGAGCATAAAGACACATGCTATGATCTTTAAAGCCAGAGCAGACATTTCATCACTTCCTGTCGAAACCTATCGGGATTTCTCTCCCTGTAGCTTAATCATACGCTACACTGCGGTTTATTGCAAGTGAATTATTCTTCTTGGAGAAAGAATCACGTTTCCTCCACCGTAAATACCATCTCCCACAATCCCCGCCGGGCATCGATGTCTGAGTCTACCAGCACATCAACCGAAATGATATACTCTCCCGGAGACAAGCCTTTTATGGTCTCACTTACTTCTTCGGCCTCACTTAGTTCATATCCATACGCCGCCCACGGAGAATCGGTGGATTCCGGAATAATTGTCCGCGTATACAGCACCTGTCAGGTATTGGAGGCGATCGTAATCGTTACTTCCAGAATATCCACATCCGATACGATTTGTCCGCTTAAACCGTTGGTAACCAGTTCCTCACTATCCGGTTGCTCACGGATCGTGCAGGAATTCCTGAGCGCAACAAATTCTTCCCATGTGACCAGCTTCATGTTGTGCATATAATAATCGTAATGTGCCTGAATCTCCGCATAGACTTCCTCGTCCATGTAATAGTCCTGCTGCGTTGCGATCCGGTACTCGATAATATCATCCACATAGGTTTTCAGCTCAGAATAGAACAGATGGGTTACATTATAGCAAACATACATATCGTCCTC
>JAZUMW010000096.1:0-43149 GCA_045603825.1 Faecousia sp. | reverse complement strand
CCCCCGCCGGGGCAAGGGTACGGGTCCCCGCAAAAAAAGCAATAGATTAAAAAATTCCCGGTCGCTTTTTTGGGGGCCACGGGGAAACTTTTATTCTTCTTCGCCGGGAACTTGGTAAGAGGGATTCACGGCTCCGCAGCCGTTTTCGCAGTACTGTCCACCGGAGGAGAAATTATGGTCCTTCTTGGAAATGGTTTCTGTCTTGGTGTGACCGCAGGCGGTACAGGAGCAGGACTGCTCACCGGCAGCAGCACAGGTGGGTTCCTTGGTAACAGTCCATTCACCGTAGCTGTGTTCCCGAACGGGATCCACAGTCCGGGTTTCGGTGGTGCCGCAATCGGAGCAGGATCTGGATTCCTCACCGGAAACGCAGGTGGGCTCTTTGGTGGTTGTCCATGCACTGAAGCTGTGCTCATGGATAGGATCCAGGGTTTCGGTTTCAACAAGTCCGCAGACGCTGCAGGAGCGGCTTGCTTCGCCGGGCACGCAGGTGGGCGCCGTTGTTGTTGTCCAGTCGCTGAAGGTATGCTCCAGTATGGGATCAACCGCTCTGGTTTCGCACTTGCCGCAAACGGAACAGGTCCGGGCTTCCTCACCGGCTGCACAGGTGGGTGCGGTGGTCTGGGACCATTCGCCGAAGGTGTGGTTATTGCCGCAGGGATCCTCAACCGTTACGGTGATCACCAGCTGTGCCTCAGTGTAATATTTCTGTGCGGGCAGGGATACAGTGATGGTTGCAGTACCAGCGCCCTTAACAATGACCGTTCCGTCGCCAGCGACTTCCACCACAGAAGTATTGCTGGAAACATAGGTCATATCATAGGTGCCGTACAGCGGGGCAGCGTCCAGCATAAAGGCAGGAGAGTTGGTTTGCAGGGTGTAGGCAGTAGTGCCGGTGATCTCCTGGGTGATGGGGTCAGCATTGGAGGCACCGCCGTACAGAATGACCTTTGTGCCTGTAGACACATTTTCATAAATGGTTGACGCCACGCTGGTAGGCAGATTAATGCAACCGTGAGAGCCGTCATAGAGATAAATGTCCCCACCAAAGCTGCTGCGCCAGCTGGCGTCATGCAGACCGATGGCACCGTTGAAGGGCATCCAATATCTTACGAAGCTGCTGTAGTCTTCACCCACAAGGTAAGTGTTTCTGGACTTCTTGCGGATGCTATACACGCCGGTTGGCGTACGGCACTTTTCAAAGACACAGCCAGAAACAATAGGGCCGGAAACGACACAGGAGCCGCTCTTGTACAGCCAGATATACTGAGAGCTTAAGTTGATCTCAACATAGTTGCCGCCGTAGGGCATATCCTTGATGATCTCCTCATCCAGATAGGGGACAGAGCGGGTGCCGGAGATCTTGTTCTCCAGACAGGACTGGATATCGGCAGCAAAGGCATTCACATCCACAGCCGCACCGTAGTAGCTGACATTCAGACCGATGTAAGAGCCGCCGGTGGTCTTAAAATTACCGGTGGTGCTTTCACCGCCGTAGTTTTCGGCTGCCATGGTGGCATAGCTGTTGATTTTGCTGGAATTCAGGTAAGGATTATTATTCTCGTCGAAGGAGACAAAGGAACCGATGGTGTCCACAGGAATGGTCTCGGTGCCGATGACGGTTTCCTCGGGAGCGTAAGTGTATGTAAGGGAGACTGTCAGCAGACTGTTTGCTGCGCTGACGGCGTTCTGCAGTGCAGGGTCATCAGCGGTGACGGTGGGCAGGACTTCCTCGGTGGGAGCGGTCACTTTTACCGCTGCTGCCAAAGAGTCCACAGCAGACTTTACCAGTTCCATGATGCTGCCCACATCCACCCGATAACCGGAGGACTCGGTAGAGATCTGGAACTTATCCAGAGAGGAGCTGTATACAACAGATGCGTTGGTGGCACCCATATTGACCTTGGCAGCGATGGCAGAGCGCAGCATTTCTGTGTCATATACCACAGAGGGTACTTCCGTGGGGGTAGTGCCGCTTTCCAGAGCATCTAAGTAAGCGGCCACTTCTTCCTCGGAACATCCCAGAGCCATATCCGCTGCATACAGCGTTGCGGTGCGTCCATTGACAGTCAGACGCAGTGCATACTGGGAAAGAGCAGCGCTGACTGCCGCATAGGCTTCATCAGCGGTCATACCGCTGATATCTGTGCCGAAGAGGATACTGCCATCAGCGATGATCATTTCCTCGTCGGTCTCAATGACAGCGATGGTCTCCTCGGGTTCCGTGAGAGCTGCTTCCGTGGGCGCTTCGGTAGCCGCTTCGGTGGCTGCGATGCTGTCTTCAGGCTGCTGGCTGCGGCAGCCAGACAGGAACATGGTAAAGAGCATCACAAGACACAGAAGGGCACAGATGAATCGTTTCATGGAAAATCACCTTACTTTTAATTATTACTTGAATAACAATACCACAAAAACCGGGATATTACAACAATTAAATAAAAGAATTTATGGAAATCACCTAAAAAATACCCGGAATACCGAGCATGAAAAGGAGAAGGACCGATGACTGGGCGAATCTTTTGTATGGTTTACACAAAAAAGCATTTTAGGCCTAAGAATATATTTTGTATTATGACAGATTGACAAATGTACGCCGCTGAGATACAATACAGGCAACTTGAAGAAAGTGAATCCAACAGGAGGTACCGATCATGGCAGCATCTTACAGTGCAATGAACACTCAGCCTTGCTACTGCATGCCTAATGCAGCGGCTTGTACCTCTGTGCGCGTAATTGATATTTTGGGCACTGCAATTCTGGCAGTGTCCATTATTATTCGTTTGATGGACCTGCTGGTTTTAAAAGTATAGACACACCGCTTAATTTATGGTATAAATGAGCGGTTGTGATAAATCACAGCCGCTTCTTTATATATTTCCGCTCTACGGAGCGGTGATCCAGGAAAAGAAAAGGAGAAAAGATTATGAAAAAGTTTATCGCTCTTACTTTAGCTATGCTGATGGTCATGGCAATGTTTGCCGGCTGTAACAAGGCCGACGCTCCCGCTGCCGATGCTCCTGCTGCTGATGCTCCCGCCGCTGATGCTCCCGCCGCTGATGCCGGTGTCATCAAGGTCGGCACTTCCGGCCCGCTGAACAATGACTACGCCGTTTACGGTGTTGCTGTTGCCAATGGCCTGGAGATGGCGTTTGAAGAAATCAATGCCCTGGGCGGCCTGCAGTTTGAGACCCGTGCTGAAGACGACGAAGCTGATGTTGAGCCCGCTGTCAATGCTTACAATACTCTGATGGACTGGGGTATGCAGATCATGGCCGGTCCCACCACTTCTGCTTCCGCTGCTGCTGCCGGCGCAGAGTGTGCCGCTGACGGTGTGTTTATGCTGACTCCCTCCGCGTCCGATGCAGCTGTTATTACCGCTGGCGATAACATTTTCCGTGTCTGCTTTGCCGACCCTGAGCAGGGCGCTTACTCCGCAGACTACATTTTCAACAACAATGTTGCATCCAATGTTGGTATCATTTACGATTCCTCCTCTCCTTACTCTAGCGGTATCTATCAGACCTTCAAGGCACAGGCTGATGCTCTTGGTCTGAAGATCGGTGCTACTGAGGCATTTACCAACGACACCAAGGCCGACCTGAGCACACAGGTTACCAACTGCAAGAACGCCGGCTGTGATCTGGTATTCCTGCCCATCTATACTGCTGAAGCAGTACAGGTTCTGAACGCTGCCAATAAGATCGGCTACGAGACCAAGTTCTTCGGCTGTGACGGCCTGGACGGCATTCTGGGCGTGGAAGGCTTCGACACCACCCTGGCTGAAGGCGTTATGCTGCTGACTCCCTTTGATGCATCTGCAGCCGATGAAAAGATCCAGAACTTCGTTACCAACTACACCGCAAAGTACGGTGTTGCTCCCAACCAGTTTGCTGCTGACGCTTACGATGCAGGCTATGCCCTCTATGAGGCATGTACCGCTATGGGTGTCACTGCTGATATGAGCGCAGAAGAGATCTGCGATCTGATGATCGAGTGGTTCACCTCCAATAGCTTTAGTGGTGTTACCGGTGAAATGACCTGGGCCGCTGACGGTGCTGTTTCCAAGTCTCCTCTGGCTGTTATGATTAAAGACGGCGTGTATGTCACTGCTGAATAATTATTGAATTAACGAATTCCATATATAATCACGCGGCTGGACAGGGGGTTACCCCTCTGTCCGGCTTCCGTGTAATTATACAGCTCCCTGTTGCTACGGCAGTCCATGACAGCGGCCTGCTGAAAATCAGACCGCTGTCATAGACTGTCGGGAAAGAGAGGAAAGAGAATGGGCTTTTTACAACATTTGATCAACGGTATCAGTATCGGTGCGGTGTATGCCATCATCGCATTGGGTTATACCATGGTCTACGGCATTGCGAAAATGCTGAATTTTGCTCACGGTGATGTCATCATGGTGGGTGCATACATATCCTTCTGCATTACCAATTATCTGGGACTGCCTGCTATCGTCAGTATCGTGGGCGCAGTTTTGGTATGTACGCTGCTGGGTATTATTATTGAGGCCCTGGCCTACAAGCCTTTGCGGGGCACCTCCAGTCTGGCGGTTTTGATCACTGCCATCGGTGTCAGCTACTTCCTGCAGAATGCTGCACAGCTGATCTGGGGTGAGGATACCAAGAGCTTTACCAGCGTTGTGACCATGGCACCGATCCAACTGTTTAATAACCAGGTGGTCATCACCGGTGAAGTGCTGCTGACCATGAGCGTATCTGTTCTGGTCATGGTTGGACTGACCCTGTTTACCGGAAAAACCAAGACCGGTAAGGCTATGCGCGCTGTCTCCGAGGATCGGGACGCTGCACAGCTTATGGGTATCAATGTAAACCGGACTATCTCCACCACATTTGCCATCGGTGCGGCACTGGCAGCCATTGCCGGTGTGCTTCTGTGCTCTACCGTTCCCACACTGCAGCCCACCACCGGCTCCATGCCCGGTATCCGTGCCTTTACCGCAGCTGTGTTTGGTGGTATCGGCTCTATTCCCGGCGCCATGCTTGGCGGTATCCTGCTGGGACTCATTGAGACCTTCAGCAAGGCGTATATTTCCACCCAGTTCAGCGATGCCATCGTATTCTTAGTGCTGATCATCATCCTGCTGGTAAAGCCTGCCGGCCTGCTGGGCAAGCGGATCCAGGAGAAAGTGTGAGGTGACGGATATGAAGTTTGCAAGCTGGTTTAAAAAGAGCCGCAAAAATATTTTGACTTATGCGGTTGTCATCGTCGCGTATCTCGTTATGCAGTATCTGTCCAATGGCGGCATGCTGACCCGTTCCGTGAACGGTTATCTGATCCCGATCTGTGTTTATATCGTTCTTGCCATCTCCCTGAACTTGGTGGTGGGTATCTCCGGTGAACTGAGTCTGGGTCATGCCGGTTTTATGGGCGTAGGTGCCTTTGCCGGCATTGTTGTAGCAGCGATTTTGAAGGATACTGCCGCCAGTGACTTTGTCTGTCTTCTGATGGCTATGATCGGCGGCGGTGTGGTCGCGGGTATCACCGGCGTGATTGTCGGCATCCCGGTTCTGCGTCTGCGTGGCGACTATCTGGCCATCGTTACATTGGCCTTTGGCGAAATTCTGAAAAACCTCATCGGCAATATGTACATCGGTAAAGATACAGACGGCATCCACTTCGCAATGAAGGCAGATAACATCTCCCTGGGCGAAGGTGGAAAAATGATCGTCAGCGGTCCTCTGGGTGCAACGGGTATTGAAAAGATCTCCACCTTCTTCATGGGCTTTTTGCTTATACTGTTTACCCTGTTTGTGGTGCTAAATCTTATCAATTCCAAGGAAGGCCGCGCCATCAAAGCCATTCGTGACAACCGTATTGCAGCGGAGTCTGTGGGCATCAATGTCACCGCTTTTAAAATGAAGGCCTTCGTCACATCTGCCTTCCTTGCCGGTATGGCAGGTGCCCTGTACGGCTTGAGCTTCTCTGCCATGCAGGCCTCCAAGTTTGGCTTTGCAACCTCCATCGACATCCTGGTGTTTGTGGTTCTGGGCGGTATGGGCAATATCCTTGGCTCTATCATTTCCGCAACGGTACTGTATGTACTGCCGGAAGCAATGCGTAGTTTGGCAGACCTCCGCATGATCCTGTACGCGGTTGTATTGATCGTGGTCATGCTCTTCACCTGGTCTCCCAAGTTTAAGCAGTCCATGGAGCGGCTCACCAACTGGATCAAAACGAAACTGACAAGATCCTCCCGGAAGGATCCTGCAAAGGAGGTGGGCAGCAAATGAAAGACAACTACCCAAAGACAATGATCGAGGTTACCAGCACAAACCTGCTTCGTGCGCAGGATGCCGGTAAGCTGCCTGTCCTGGATGTCCGGAACTTAGGCATCGACTTTGGTGGTCTGACTGCTGTTGACAGTTTTAATATGACCATCGGTCCCACCGAGATCTCCGGTCTCATCGGCCCCAACGGTGCGGGCAAAACTACAATTTTCAATCTGCTGACCAGCGTGTACCAGCCCACCCGTGGCAGTATTCTGCTCAACGGCATCGATACCAAGGGCATGACCACCGCAAAGGTCAACCGTCTGGGTATTGCCAGAACCTTCCAGAATATCCGTCTGTTTGCTGACATGACGGCGCTGGAAAATGTTAAGGTCGGCATGCACAATTCAATTAAGTGCGGCTTTGTTTCTTCCTTGCTGCGCCTTCCTCCTTACTTTAAGGCAGAGAAGGAAGCAGACAGGAAGGCAATGGAACTGCTGGACTTTATGGGACTTGCAGATGTTGCCCATGTTAAGGCCGGTGCGTTGCCCTATGGCGTTCAGCGCCGTCTTGAGATCGTCCGTGCCCTGGCGACCAACCCCTCCATCATTTTGCTGGACGAGCCTGCGGCCGGTATGAACCCCACAGAAACAGAAGAACTGATGCACCAGATCCGCCGGATCCGTGACACCTTCCAGATCGCTATTTTCCTCATTGAGCATGATATGAACCTTGTTATGAATGTCTGTGAGGGCATTGTTGTCATCAACTATGGCCGTGTGATCGCAAAGGGCACTCCGGAGCAGATCAAGAATAATCCCGCCGTTATCGAGGCGTACCTGGGCAAGAAGGAGGCGGACTGAGTATGATGCTGAAAGTTGAAGACATACATGTGTACTACGGTGCGATCCATGCAGTAAAAGGTGTATCCTTTGGGGTGGATGAGGGTGAGATCGTAGCTCTGATCGGTGCCAACGGCGCCGGCAAGAGTACCATTCTTAAGACCGTCTCCGGTCTGATGCATCCCCGCAGCGGCTCCATCACTTTTATGGATAAGAATATCGCCCACACCGATGCCTATAAGCTGGTGCATCAGGGCCTTGCCCATGTACCGGAAGGCCGCCGTATCTTCCTGCAGATGACCGTACAGGAAAATCTGGAAATGGGCGCGTTTACCCAGAAAGAAGTTTCCAAGGAAGAGCTGGAAAGAGTTTTTCAGTTGTTTCCCCGTCTTAAGGAACGCCGCAAGCAGGTTGCCGGAACCCTCTCCGGCGGTGAGCAGCAGATGCTGGCCATGAGCCGTGCGCTCATGAGTAAGCCCAAGCTGATGATGCTGGACGAACCGTCCATGGGTCTGGCACCCATCCTTGTGGATCAGATATTCTCCATCATCCGTGACCTCCATGCGGCAGGCACAACGATCCTGCTGGTGGAGCAGAACGCCAGCAAGGCGCTGGAGATCGCAGACAGAGCATATGTTCTGGAACCCGGCTCCATCACCCTGTCCGGTACCGGACGGGAGCTGTCCCAGTCCGATGAGGTCCGCAAAGCGTACCTCGGCGGTTAAAAACTTCACACCCCCTGCATACAGTAAATGCAGGGGGTGTTTTTATGTGCCGGCAGAATCAGCTTTGGGGCTGTGTGATCATGGCCTTTGGACTCGGGCTGCTCCTTGGCTTATGCCTGGATGGCGGCTTTATTTGCGGATGCCTGGGCTTTGGACTGCTGATCGCAGGTGCCTGTGTTTTACGGAAAAAGTAATGTCATATTGCGCTCTAAAGGAGAATAGGATGCAGTAGACATGCTATTGAAGGAGTGGATGGGATGCAAATGCAGTTTCGTAAAAATCTGCTTGACTGCCTGCAGCGGATCAAGGGGGAAGTTCAGACCCAGGAAGAGACCCAGGAGCTGCGGCTGACAGAGGATATGCCGGATATTGGAAGCGTTCTTGGCGCCTGGGGACAGACGTTGGTTCGTGGTAAGGAATGGCGCAGCGGCGGCATGGAGGTATCCTGCGGTGTGATGGCGTGGGTGCTGTATCAGCCGGAGGACGGGGGAGAACCCCGGATCGTGGAAGCCTGGATCCCATTTCAATTTAAATGGGAACTTCCCCCAACTGACCGAGACGGAAGGATCTGCGTGTCCTGCCTGCTCCGGAGTGTGGATGTCAGGGTCACCTCTGCAAGGAAGCTGATGCTCCGGGCTACTGTTTCCGCCTTGGGAGAGGCTTGGATCTGCGGACAGACAGAAATCTTTACTGCCGATGAAGTACCGGAGGATGTTTATTTGTGCACGCGTACTTATCCTGTGATGCTGCCCAGAGAGGTTGGAGAAAAGACATTCTCCATGGATGAGGAACTGACGCTTCCGTCCTCTGCACCAAAACTGGAAAAGCTATTGCGCTTTTCCTTGCAGCCGGAACTGATTGACCATAAAGTGCTGTCGGGAAAGGTGGCATTCCGCGGTGCGGCGGTGGTGCATATTCTGTATCAGTCTGATGACGGCGCTTTGCACAGCTGGGATTTTGAACTGCCCATGGCTCAGTTTGCGGAGCTGGAGCAGGAATATGAACAGGATGCTACGGCTCGGGTGAACCTTGCGGTCACGTCACTGGAGATGGACAGTGATCCGGAAGGACGGCTGCGCCTCCAGGCAGGACTGACAGGGCAGTATGTTATTGCGGACCGTACGAATCTGGAGCTTGTGGAGGATGGATACAGTACCGGCCGTGCTGTTACAGTACACAAAGAAGAACTGATCCTCCCGGTAATTCTGGAGGAGCAGATACAAACGGTACATGGAGAGCAGACGGTATCGGCTGAAAGCAGCCGTGTGGCAGATGTTGCTTTCTATCCGGACCAGCCGCGGCTTGTCCGTAGCGGCGATACTGTTACAGGGGATTTGGGCGGACTGTTCCAAATGCTGTACTACGATAACAACGGTCTGCTAAAGGGAAATACCGCGCGGTGGAATGGAAACTGGTCAGAAACGGCGCATCCAGACTGCCAGACGCAGTTACTGGTTGCTCCCAGCGGATTACCACAGGCAGTTACCGGCAGTGAGACTACTTTAAAGGCAGATACACTTTTGTACGCACAGACTATCGCAGCCCGTGGTCTTTCCATGGTTACCGGCCTGGAACTTGGGGAACTGCAGCCGCCGGATCCGGAGCGTCCCAGTTTGATTTTGCGCAGAGCCGGGAATCATACATTGTGGGAGATCGCAAAACAGACCGGCTCCACGGAGGAGGCTATCCGCCGTCTGAACCAACTGGAGGATGAGCCGGAGGAGGACCGTATGTTGCTGATACCCATTGCATAGTGCATAAATAACCGCCGCTGTGGAGGGAGAGCCACAGCGGCGGTGGCGGCATGTCGCATACTGGGAGAATATCCGCCTGCTGATAGATTACAGCATGGAATGTACTAGAAACAAGGGGAACATGTCGAAGGGTTTGAGATTTTTGTCTTGTCATATTCTTCTGCTGGTGGTATAATACATAGGAATTTTTATACAGAAGGTGTATGTTATGACAAAGATTGATATTTATTCCGGTTTTTTGGGTGCGGGCAAAACAACGCTGATCAAGAAGATGATCTCCGAAGCGTGTGCCGGTGAGAAGCTTGTTCTCATTGAGAATGAATTTGGTCAGATCGGCATTGACAGCGGGTTCCTGCAGGAAGCCGGTATCAACATTACCGAGATGAACTCCGGCTGTATCTGTTGCAGTCTTGTGGGTGATTTCGGTAAGGCATTGAAACGGGTGATTCAGGAGTACCGGCCGGATCGAATTGTGATTGAACCTTCCGGTGTAGGCAAGCTTTCCGATGTGATCGCGGCTGTGGAAAAGGTTACCGGCGAGGATGTGGAGCTTGGCTTTGCGGTGGCGGTTGTGGATGCCAATAAGCTGAAGGTCTATATGAAGAACTTCGGCGAGTTTTATAACAACCAGATCGAAACCGCATCCACCATCATCCTGTCCCGTACCGATTCCGTGGCACAGGACAAGCTGGACGCCGTTGTTGCCGTCCTGCGGGAGCATAATGACGCAGCGACCATCGTCACCACACCCTGGGACGAGCTTACCGGGGAACAGCTGATGGAAGCCATGGAAGGCAAGGCATCTGCTGCCGCTGAGCTTGCCAAGATGGAAGATGAGCATTGCTGCTGTGGCCACGACCATGAGCACCATCATCATCACGATGACGACCATTGCTGCTGCGGCCACGACCATGAGCACCACCATCATCATGATGACGACCATTGCTGCTGCGGCCACGACCATCATCACCACCACCACGCAGAGGAAGTCTTTACCTCCTGGGGTGTAGAGACCCACAAAAAATACACGGTTACTGAAGTTCAGGCAGCGCTCCTTGCTCTTGATACCGGCAGATTTGGCGTTGTGCTCCGTGCAAAGGGCATTGTTGCCTGTGCTGACGGTGGCTGGATCCACTTTGACTATGTTCCCGGTGAAGCGGATGTGCGCATGGGCAGCTCTGCGGTAACCGGCAAGCTGTGCGTTATCGGATCTCAGCTGGACGAGCATGGTGTGCAGAAGCTGTTTGGGGTGTAAGTATGATCCAGATTCCTGTATATGTATTTACCGGCTTCCTGGACTCCGGTAAGACGAAATTCATCCAGGAGACGCTGGAGGATGAGCGCTTCAATGCCGGTGAGCGTACCCTGCTTCTGGTGTTTGAAGAGGGGGAGGAGGAATATGCTTTTTCCCGGTATCCCCATCAGAATGTGCACCTGGAAATCCTTGACCAGCAGACGGTCACCACAAAACAGCTGCAGGCCCTGGCGAAAAAATATAAGGCACAGCGGATCGTTGCGGAACTCAACGGCATGAACCTGGTGGGGGATATTTACAGCCGTTTTCCCGAGGACTGGGCTGTCGCTCAGGAGGTCATGTTTGCCGATGCCACCACCTTTGAGACCTATAATACCAATATGCGCAACCTCATGATGGACAAGCTGGTTGGAGGACAGATGGTGGTATTTAACCGCCTGGCGCCCGGACAGGATATTATGCCGTTGCATAAGATCGTCCGTGCCGCCAACCGCCGCATCGACATCCTGTATGAATTCACCGACGGTTCCACGGTACCCGATGAGATTGAGGATCCCTTGCCCTTTGACATCAACGCCCCTGTTATCGAAGTTAAGGACGAGGACTATGCCCTCTGGTACCGGGATGTTACGGAAGAACCCCAGAAATATCACGGCAAGACCGTCCGCTTTAAGGGTCAGGTAGCCATGCTCCGCCGGGATAAGAACACCATGTTTGCCCCCGGACGGTTTGTCATGACCTGCTGTGTGGAGGATATTCAGTTTTGCGGTGTTCCCTGCAAATATGCTGCAAGCCGCGAACTGACACCCAGGCAGTGGGTGATGGTGGAGGCTACAATTTCTGCCGAAAAGCACGCCCTGTACCAGGGCGAACTGGGACCTGTTTTGACAGCGATTTCCGTAGCGCAGGATGTAACACCTGCCGATCCCGATTTGGCAACCTTTTGATGTTTACCCCTCTCCCACCGGAGAGGGGTAAAACAAACAAAATTTCGAAAAAGCAAAAATAACAGGTGCAATTTTCCGGTATCTGTGTTATACTGAAAAAAAGAAGGGGGGCGAAGCTATGTATCAGCCGCTTGCGGATATTTTACGGCCTACCAATTTGGATGAGGTTTTTGGTCAGGAACATATTTTGGGGCAGGGTGCTATTCTGCGCCGCCTCATTGATTCCGGCAATATCCCAAATATGATTTTTTACGGCCCCAGCGGCACCGGAAAGACCACCGTTGCCCAGATCATTGCCCAGCAGACAAACCGCGCGCTCTATCAGCTCAACGCCACCACTGCCTCCACAGCGGATATTAAGAACATTGTGGCGCAGCTGGATACCTTCATGGCACCCAATGGCGTGCTGCTGTATCTGGATGAGATCCAGTCCTTCAATAAAAAGCAGCAGCAATCCCTTTTGGAGCATATTGAAAACGGCAAGATAACCCTCATTGCCTCCACCACGGAGAATCCTTACTTTTATGTGTTCAATGCCATTTTGAGCCGCTCTACGGTCTTTGAATTCAAACAAATCTCTGCAGCTGCCGCGTTGCAGGCAGTAAAGCGGGCCGTGTCCTATCTGGAGCAGCGCACAGCGCTCCAAGCCACGGCAGAGGAAGGCGCACTGGAATATATCGCCGCTGCCTGCGGCGGTGACTTGCGCAAGGCCATGAATGCGGTGGAGGTTTTGTTCTCTGCCGGACAGCCTCAGGAAGGGAAGCTGGTGCTCACTTTGGCGGACGCCAAAGCGGTGACTCAGAAAAGCGCACTGCGGGCTGACCGCGACGGGGACAGCCATTATGATCTGTTGTCTGCTCTGCAAAAGTACATCCGGGGCTCTGACCCGGATGCCGCCTGCCATTATCTGGCACGGCTTTTGGAGGCAGGTCAGATGCAGTCTGCCTGCCGCCGTTTGATGGTGATCGCCGCGGAGGATGTGGGGCTGGCTTATCCCATGATTATTCCCATCGTCAATGCCTGTGTGGATATGGCTTTGAAGCTGGGCATGCCTGAAGCCAGGATACCTCTTGGCGATGCCGCGGTGCTGATGGCGACTTCTCCCAAGTCCAATTCCGGCCATGTAGCCCTGGACATGGCGCTGACGGATGTTCGCAAGGGTAAAACCGGCGATTTCCCCCGGCATTTGCAGAATGTTCATGCCGATTCCTACACCATGGAGCGGGAGCAGGGCTATATGTATCCCCATGACTACCCCAACCATTGGGTGCAGCAGCAGTATCTGCCGGATGAGCTGGTGGGTACCCGGTATTACGAATACGGACCCAATAAGGTTGAGCAGGCAGCAAAGCAGTATTGGGAAGGAATTAAGGGAAAGTAATATGGATATTCAGTTAGGTGATATTCTGGTGATGAAAAAAGCCCACCCCTGTGGAGAAAAAAGATGGCAGGTCCTGCGGATCGGCGCTGATTTTCGTCTGCGATGCATGGGTTGCGGTCATGAGGTCATGACCCCCCGGTTCAAGGCGGAAAAAAATATACGCCAGGTCCTCCGTAAAAACAGTTCGACAGATTCAAGCGGCAGCTGATGGATTCAGCTGCCGTATTTTTTCGTACGCCCAAGGTGGGGGGGAATTCCCACCGACGGCTGTCTAAACAGCTACCGTGCCGGTGAACCTGCTGCGACGGGTTTTTCTCCGGCGGGGCTTTATACTTGCCTCACCGAAGGGGGGACTTGCTGTGACAGAGCATCTGGATGTTGTAATGCTTTTAAATTTTATGGTTGACTGGCTGCTTCTGATGGCAGCAAACCGCTTGTGTGATCATCCGTCAAAGCCCGGCAGAACTGCCCTTGGCGGTGTGCTGGGCAGCATGTATGCCGGGATCTGCCTGCTGCCGGGGTTCTCGTTTATGGGTAGTGCCCTTTGGCGCATCGTTGCCCTTGCATCCATAACCTTGATAGCCTTTGGGCTGCAGTGGGACAGCTTGCGACGGGGTTTGACCTTCCTGCTGCTGAGCATGGCGCTGGGGGGCATTACCCAATATCTGGGGGGCAGCAAGTTCTTGACACTCATAGGAGCAGCGACTGGGTTATGCGGACTGTGCCTATGGAGATGCATGGGGACTGCGGGCTACATACCTGTAGAGCTGAGCTACGGCGACAGACATATTAAGCTGACAGCGTTGCAGGACACGGGAAACACTTTGCGGGATCCGGTGACCGGAGGGCCGGTACTGGTGGTGGACAGCAACACCGCAGCCCAGCTCACCGGTCTGACTGCGGATCAGCTGTCCCGTCCGGTGGAATCCATAGGCGCAATACCCGGTTTGCGGTTGATCCCTTATCGGGCGGTGGGGACGCAAAACGGTTTGCTCCTGGGCTTACAGCTGAAGCAGGTGAAGATCGGATCCTGGAAGGGAAGCCATGTTGTGGCTTTTGCACCGGGAGAACTAAGTGTGGCAGGAGAATATCAGGCACTGACAGGAGGAGCGGCATGACAGGAAAGCTTTTTCGTATACTTGTGAAATTGGGATTGATCCCTCAGCAGACCGTTCACTATATAGGCGGAACGGATGTATTACCGCCGCCTTTAAAGGGACAGGAGGAGCAGGCGGCGCTGGAGGCCATGGAGCAGGGAAGTGAATCAGCAAAACAGCAGCTGATTGAGTGTAATCTGCGGCTGGTGGTATTTATTGCCCGGCGCTTTGAGAATACCGGAGTGAACATTGAAGACCTTATCTCCATCGGCACCATCGGTCTGATCAAGGCCACCGGCACCTACCGGCGGGACAAGAATATCAAGCTGGCGACCTACGCATCCCGGTGCATTGAAAATGAAATTTTGATGCACATTCGGAAGATCGCCAATCAAAAGGCAGAAGTATCTTTGGATGAACCTATCAACATGGATTACGATGGCAATGAGCTTTTGCTGTCAGATGTGCTGGGAACGGACGAGGACATGATCCTGCGGCCGCTGGAGGACGATGTGGATCTGTGTCTGCTGCGAAAGGCAGTGAGTGAACTGCCGGACAGGGAACGGGAGATCGTGCAGATGCGGTTTGGCCTTGCGGGACAAAAGGAGCTGACGCAAAAGGAGGTAGCCCAGAAGCTTGGTATCTCGCAGTCATATATATCTCGTCTGGAAAAACGGATTATGAACCGCCTGAAACGGGAGATTCTCCGTCAAACCAGCTGCGTATAAGAAGAAAACAGTAAAAATTTACAAAAAATTCTTGAAATTCTATATTGCCTGTGCTAAAATCGATACGAATTTATATCGATATGTTTTTGTACCGATTAGGAGCGAGTGTTATGGAACGAAAAGAAATTTCTAAATCTGTGTTAAAGCGGCTGCCCGGCTATCTTTCCTATTTAAAAAGTCTGCCGGAGGGAACAGCCACCTATATTTCTGCTACTGCGCTTGCCAGTGCTCTGGGCATGGGTGAGGTGCAGGTGCGTAAGGATCTGGCTATGGTTTCTGACGGCGGCCGTCCCAAGGTGGGCTATCTCCGCGAGCGGCTTATGGAGGACATCAGCCAGTTTCTGGGTTACGACAATACCACCGATGCGATCCTTATCGGTGCGGGCAAGCTTGGTCTGGCGCTGATGGGTTACAAAGGTTTCCAGGAATACGGTTTAAATATTCTGGCTGCATTTGATCAGAATGCGGACAAGGAGAACCCGAAAGCCAAGCATCCTGTGTATCACATTTCCAAGCTGGAAAACTACTGCCGCAGCCATAATGTGCTGATGGGCATCATCACCGTTCCCGGAGAAAACGCACAGGAAGTCTGTAATTTGCTGATCGCCAACGGCATCAAGGCAATTTGGAACTTTGCCCCCGCGCATCTGGATGTCCCTGCCGGTATTCTGGTGCAGAACGAGAATATGGCAACCTCCCTTGCAGTGCTGTCCATGCACCTGCAGGCGCAGATGAAAGACAAGAAATAAGAAAATCCCCGATCTTAGCGGATCGGGTATGATTTTATTTGCCGGGTTTGAAGGAATCCTTCAGGCTGACGGAACGGTTGAACACCAGACGCTTGGGGGAAGAGTCCTTGGAGTCGGGGCAGAAGTAACCAAGACGCATGAACTGGAAGGATTCACCGGCCTTGGCGTCCTTTAGACTTGCTTCCACCTTACAGCCAGTAAGCACTTCCAAAGAGTTGGGGTTCAGACAAGCCAGATAGTCTTTGCCTGCTGCGTCGGGATCAGGATCGTCGAAGAGGTTGCTGTACTGACGAACCTCGGCATCCACGGCGGTGTTGGCGTCTACCCAGTGGATGGTTGCACCCTTGACCTTACGGCCGTCGGCAGGATCGCCGCCACGGGACTCGGGATCGTAGGTAGCCAGAACCTCCACCACATTGCCGTCATCGTCGGTGACACAGCCGGTGCAGGTAATGAGGTATGCACCTTTCAGACGGCACTCGGGACCGCCGGGGAACAGACGCTTGTACTTGGGCACGGGCTCAGCCAGGAAGTCGTCCGCTTCGATCCACAGATTCCGGGAGAAAGAAACTTCCCGGGTGCCGTCTTCGGGACGGCTGGGGTTGTTTTCCACCACCACAGTCTCACTCTGACCCTCGGGGTAATTAGTGATCGTCAGCTTCACGGGCTTTACAACAGCCATGACACGCTTGGCACTCTCGTTGAGATCCTCACGGAGGCAGAACTCCAGGAATGCGTAGGGAATGGTGTTGGGGCTCTTTGCGACACCCACACGGTCGCAGAAATTGCGGATGGAAGCGGGGGTATAGCCACGGCGGCGCAGACCGCACAAGGTGGGCATACGGGGATCATCCCAGCCGGAAACATAACCGTTTTCCACCAGGGCTCTCAGCTTGCGCTTACTCAGCACGGTATGGTCAATGCCCAAACGGGCAAACTCGATCTGACGGGGAGTGTGGGGAACGGAAACATTCTCCACTACCCAGTTGTACAGAGGACGGTGGTTCTCAAATTCCAGAGAACACAGGGAGTGGGTAATGCCCTCCAGAGCGTCCTGAATGGGATGGGCAAAGTCGTACATGGGATAGATACACCACTTATCGCCCTGACGGTGATGGTGCATGTGGCGGATCCGGTAAATGACCGGGTCACGCATATTGAAGTTGCCGGATGCCAGATCGATCTTGGCGCGGAGGGTGTACTTATTATCCTCAAACTCGCCGGCACGCATCCGCGCAAACAGATCCAGGCTCTCCTCAATGGGACGGTCTCGGTAGGGAGACTGTGCGGGGGTGTTCAGATCGCCGCGGAATTCCTTAAACTGTTCGGGAGTCAGCTCACAGACATAAGCCAGTCCCTTCTTGATCAGCTCAACAGCGTACTCGTAATCCTTCTCAAAGTAATCGGAGCCGTAGTAGAAACGGTCGCCCCAATCGAAGCCCAGCCAGTGGATATCTTCCTTGATGGCTTCCACAAACTCCACATCTTCTTTGGTGGGGTTGGTGTCGTCCATACGCAGGTTGCACAGACCGTCAAACTTCTCGGCAGTGCCGAAGTCGATGATCAGCGCCTTGCAGTGACCGATGTGCAGATAGCCGTTAGGCTCGGGAGGAAACCGGGTGTGCACGGTCTTACCGGCATAGCGGCCGCCCTCGGCAATATCCTCTTCAATAAAGGCGTGGATGAAATTCTTGCTTTCGGTGATTTCAGCCATCTCATTGTCCTCTCTTTGTAATTAAAATTCTGATACATTATAACCCAATCCGGAAATTTTTGCAACAAGAAAACTGAATTATGTACGAACCGTTTGTATGAATATGAATTTTGATAAAACAATTTAAGAATTTTACGAAATTTTGGTTGTCAATTTGCCGGAGTTATTATAAAATAGGGGATGATAGAGAGGAGTGATGATACTTGCCCCAAATCAAATATAAGCGTATCCTGCTGAAAGTCAGCGGCGAGGCCCTTGCCGGCGAGGCACACAGAGGCTTGGATTTCAACATCATCAACAAGCTGTGCGACTCCATCGTAGAATGTGTAGGCATGGGTGTTCAGATCGGACTTGTGATCGGTGCCGGTAACTTCTGGCGGGGAGTCAAGGTCGGTGCTGTCAAGATGCAGCGCAGTCATGCCGATGCCATGGGCATGCTGGGCACGGTGATGAATGCCATCGCTGTGGCGGACGCGCTGGAAAAGCACGGTCTGGATGCCAGAGTTCTCAGCGCGGTAGAGATGAATAAATTTGCCGAGTATTTCACCCGAGATACCGCGGAGCGGTATCTGGACGAGGGCAAGGTGGTCCTGTTTGCCGCAGGCACCGGAAACCCCTATTTCTCGACCGATACCGGCGCGGTGCTCCGTGGCGTTGAAATCGAGGCCGATGCCATTTTGATGGCTAAGAATGTGGATGCCATATACTCCGCCGATCCTGCCAAGGATCCAAATGCAAAGAAGTATACCCAGTTAACATACAGCGAAGCCCTGGCAAAGAATCTGAAGGCCACCGATATCACAGCCATGGCACTGGCTATGGACAATGATATGACCATGGTCTGCTTTGGCCTTGAGGAAGAAAACAGCATTGTGCGTGTGGTTCGCGGTGAAGCGATCGGAACCACCGTTAAAAACAAGTTTTAAGGAGGACACACATTATGCCCGTGGATTTTAAGGATTTTGAAAGAAGAATGGACAAGGCTCTGGACCACCTGGATGAGGAATTCGGCGCTGTTCGTGCCGGCCGTGCCAATCCCAGAGTTCTGGACCGCATTACTGTTGAATACTACGGCAGCGAGACCCCTCTGAACGGTGTTGCTACCATCTCCTCTCCCGATGCCCGTACCCTGGTGATCTCCCCCTGGGACACCAAGCTGCTGAAGGATATTCAGAAGGCTATCCAGGTCAGTGAGCTGGGCATCAATCCTCAGAACGACGGCCGTGTGATCCGCCTGGTATTCCCCCAGCTGACTGAGGAACGCCGTAAGGATCTGGTCAAGCAGGTCAAGAAGTACGCTGAAGAAGCCAAGGTGGCTATGCGTAATATCCGCCGTGACGGCATGGACTACGTAAAGAAGCTGAAGAAAAATTCCGAGATCACCGAGGACGAGCAGAAGAAGGCAGAGAAGGACCTGCAGGATATTCTGGACAAGAATATTAAGAAGGCCGATGCTGCACTGGCTGCAAAGGAAAAGGAACTGATGGCAATCTAACGATTCATTGGGGGCGCTTGCGCCCCCAATTCGTCCGTAGTCGATTTTGACGAAGTGAGGTCAAATATGGCGTTAACTGCTATGAATGGGAATAGTCTTCCTGCGCCCCGGCATATTGCTATTATCATGGACGGAAATGGCCGCTGGGCAAAAAAACGGGGTCTTCCCCGTACCGCCGGTCACGCAGCCGGCGCAGAAGCATTCCGGAGAACGGCAAACTATTGCCGCACCCTGGGGGTGGAATACTTAACCGTCTATGCTTTCTCTACTGAGAACTGGACACGCTCCGAGGAGGAAGTAAACGGTATCATGCGCCTTCTGGGTAAGTATCTGGAAGAGGCGTTGCAGGATATGGAAAAAAACCATGTCCGTTTCAAATTTTTTGGCGATCTGAGCCGTCTGAGTCCGCAGCTGCGACAGCTGTGCCTGGATGCTGAAACGCGCTCTGCCGGATACGGCGAAGTGCAGGTGAACTTCTGCCTGAACTACGGCGGCCGTGATGAGATCGTGAGAGCTGCCCGTAACTTTGCTGAAGAGGTTGCCGCTGGCAAACGAGAGCCCGGAGAACTGACAGAGGAAGTGCTCTCAGATTATTTATACTCTGCAGATGTCCCGGATCCGGAGCTGATCATCCGACCCTCCGGTGAGATGCGCACCAGCAATTTTCTGCTGTGGCAGTCGGCTTATTCCGAGTATGTGTTTTTGAATGTATTGTGGCCGGATTTCCAGCCCAGTGATCTGGACGAGGCCATTGAAGAATATCACCGGCGTAACCGCCGTTTTGGAGGCGTTTAGTTTATGAAAGTGCGTTTGATCGTTTCGGCAGTGCTGCTGCCGCTGCTGCTGATCGTGGTGCTGTTTCTGCCAACTGTTGTGACAACCATTGTGGTTGCCATTGCGGCAGCGCTGGCTGCCTATGAGCTGCTGTTTGCCACCGGTATTGTAAAGTCTCTGCGCCTTGTGATATATACCATGCTGGTTGCTTTCCTGCAGGTGCTGATGGGTCATTTCAGCATGGAGTACGCGGTCGTTGTTTTGGGAATACTGGTTTTTGCGGCGCTCCTGTTTAGTGAGCTGCTGATCAGCCACGGCAAACTGCCCTTCAGCCAGATATCAGCCTGCTTCTTTGCCGGTATCATCGTTCCACTGCTTTTTAGCTCTCTTGTACGGATCCATGCTTTGGGCTATGGTCGGTTTTATATCCTGCTGCCGTTTCTGCTGGCTTTTACCGCGGACTCCGGAGCGTATTTCGCCGGCTGCTTCCTTGGAAAGCATAAACTTGCACCTAACATCAGCCCCAACAAAACCATTGAAGGCATGGTCGGCGGTATCGCAGGTGCGATCCTTGGCATGATGATATATTGCCTGGTGCTGGATCTGGGCTTTGGTTTTACCGCCAATTATCTCTACGCCTTGTCCTACGGTATTATCGGTTCTCTGGCAGCGGTCTTTGGCGATCTGATCTTTTCCGCCATTAAGCGGCAGACCGGTATCAAGGACTATGGCAATCTGATCCCCGGACACGGCGGTATTCTGGATCGGTTTGATTCCTTGATGATCGTTGCACCTCTTACAGAAGTGCTGCTGACCTTCCTGCCTGTGGTGATTAAGTGATATGGTAAAATGTGTTAGCGTGTTAGGCTCTACCGGTTCTGTGGGCCGGCAGAGTCTGGATATAATAGACCATCTGGGTCTGCCGGTTGCAGCCTTAACTGCCGGCACCAGCGTAGAGCGGATGGCGGAACAGTGCCGCAAGCATTGCCCCCAGCTTGCTGTCATGGCAACACAGACTGCGGCTGAACAATTAAAAAACGCAATTACTGACCTGCCCACTCGGGTATCCTGGGGCGAGGAAGGCCTTGTTGAAGCAGCCACACTGGATGAAGCGGACTGTATTATCACCGCTGTTGTCGGTATGGTAGGTTTGAAACCTACCCTTGCTGCCCTGCGTAAGGGCAAGCGCATCGGTCTTGCCAACAAGGAGACCCTTGTATGCGCCGGTGAACTTGTTATGGCTGAAGCCAAAAAGCATAATGCCCAGATCGTACCCGTTGACTCGGAGCATTCCGCCATCTTCCAGTGCCTTATGGGAAACCATGACAAGCGGGAAGTCAAGCGGATCATTCTGACCTGCTCCGGCGGACCGTTCTACGGCATGAACCGGGAGCAGCTAACACGGGTGACCAAGGCCGATGCTCTGAAGCACCCCAACTGGAAAATGGGTGCAAAGATCACCATTGACTGTGCCACCCTTATGAACAAGGGCCTGGAAGTCATCGAAGCCATGCGGCTGTACGAAGTTCCTCTGGAGCAGGTGGATGTGGTGATCCACCGACAGAGCATCGTTCACTCCATGGTGGAATTTACGGACGGAGCTGTGATGGCACAGTTGGGCAGCCCCGATATGCGTCTGCCCATTCAGTTGGCTATGACTTACCCCGAGCGTGTCTCCTGCCCGGTAGAGCCGCTGGATCTTCTGTCCTGCGGCAGTCTGACTTTTGCAAAGCCGGACATAGAGGCATTCCCTTGCCTTGCACTGGCACGGGAATGTGCCAAGGCCGGCGGCACGGCATGCCCTGCTATGAACGGCGCGAATGAAGAAGCGGTAGCTATGTTCTTAAATGACGAGATCGGCTTCTATGATATTTATGACCGGGTCTCCCGTGCGGTGGAGGAAGTACCCTTCCTGCAAAATCCCACCCTGGAGCAGATCCTGGAAACGGACCACCTTGCCCGTATGGCAGTGCGCCGTTGATATTCTTTTAATGCGAGGACCTTTATGACCATTATTTTCGCGATCCTGCTTTTCAGCATACTGATCTTTGTCCATGAGCTTGGCCATTTTCTGGCGGCGAAGGCTTCCGGTGTGCAGGTCAATGAATTTGCAATTTTTATGGGACCTGCTCTGGTAAAATGGCAAAAAGGGGAGACCCAGTATTCCATCCGTTGTATCCCCATCGGCGGCTACTGTGCCATGGAGGGTGAGGATCAAGACACCGATAACCCCCGCTCATTCCAGAAAGCAGCCTGGTGGAAAAGGCTGATCATTCTGGTTGCCGGTTCTGCCATGAATTTTATTGCGGGACTTCTGCTTTTTGCCATCGTTTTTGCTCCGGTGAAAGCGGTGAATGTGCCGGTGATTTCTGATGTGAGAGAGGGCTGCACGGTGATCAGCGAGGAAGGTCTCCATGTGGGCGACCGGTTTTTGGAAGTGGACGGTGAGAAAATCTACATGGCATCAGATTTTTCCATGATGCTGGCGCTGAATCCCGGTGAAGTCCACGATGTGGTGGTAGAGCGGGACGGAAAAATCGTGGAGCTGAAGGATTTTACCATGCAAACCCACTTATTCCCCGGCGAGACGGAGGAACTGTACGGTTTCTATTTCGGCTATGAAGAGCTGGATTTTCTGGGCAAGGTACAATATGTGTGGCTGGAATCGGTGAATGTGATCCGCTCGGTACGCCTGAGCCTGCAGATGCTTTTTTCCGGTCAGGCAGGCCTGCAGGATATATCCGGTCCCGTGGGTATTGTGCAGATCATGTCGGATACCGCGGCCGCCTCTGAAACTACGCTGGATGCAATCATAAATCTATTGTACTTTGGTGGTTTTATTGCGGTGAATCTGGCTGTGATGAACCTGTTGCCCATACCTGCGCTGGACGGTGGTCGGGTAGTGGGCCTGCTGCTGACTACTGCGATTGAAGCGATCACCCGCAGAAAGATCAACCCCAAATATGAGGGCTATATCCACGGTGCCGGCATGATACTGCTGCTGGCGCTGATGGCAGCTGTGATGTTTAAAGATATTTTCAATTTGTTTTAAAGGATCACCATATGACAAGACAAATTATAGCAGGAGGCGTTCCCATCGGCGGCGGTGCCCCGGTGGTAATCCAGTCCATGCTCAACACAAAAACTACAGATGTGGCAGGCTCCCTGGAGCAGATCAGAAAGCTGCAGACCGCAGGCTGTCAGATCGCCCGGTTGGCTGTACCGGATATGGAGGCGGCAAAAACCTTTGCCCGGATCTGCAAAGAATCTCCATTGCCTCTGGTGGCGGACATCCATTTTGATTATAAGCTGGCCATCGCAGCCGCCGAAGGCGGCGCGGCCAAGATCCGCATCAACCCCGGCAACATCGGCGGGGAAGACCGGGTCAAAGCGGTGGTGGAGGTTTGTAAGGAGCGGGGCATTCCCGTCCGTATCGGTGTCAACGGCGGCAGCCTGGATAAGAAGCTGCTGGAAAAGTACGGTCATCCCACGGCGGAAGCATTGGTGGAGAGTGTGTTTGAGCATTTGGCGCTTCTTGAAAAATACGATTTTTACGATACCTGCGTGTCCATGAAATCCTCCAATGTTCCCACTATGGTGGCGGCAGCCCGGCTGTTCCGGGAGAAGTGTGACTATCCCATCCACATCGGTGTGACGGAGACCGGCCCTGTGCGTATGGGGCTGATGAAGTCCGCTATGGGTATCGGTGCTCTGCTGCTGGACGGCATCGGTGACACAATCCGTGTCAGCCTTACTGACGACCCGGTGGAGGAAGTATATGCAGCCAAGGACATTCTTAAGGCTGCCGGACTGCGGAAAGAGGGCGTGAATATCATCTCTTGTCCCACTTGTGGCCGGACAAAGATCGATCTGATCGGTCTTGTAAATCAGGTGGACGCAGCACTTAAGGATTGTCAAAAACCCATTACCGTGGCGGTGATGGGCTGTATCGTCAACGGCCCCGGCGAAGCCCGGGAGGCTGACATTGGCATTGCCGGCGGTGATGGCTGCGGCATGCTGTTTGAAAAAGGAAAGCAGATTGAAAAGCTTCCTTATGAGGAATTGCTTCCCGCATTACTTAAAAGGATCGAAACACTGTAATGAAGAAAGAGAATGTATACCTTTTGCATATGTTCCCGGACTATGTGCCGCCTGAGTCGCTGAAAAGCGCACTTTCTCAGGCGGCCATTACTGCTGCGGATATTGATCCCCAGACCCGGCGCATCGAGGTATGCATAGAGTCTAGTTTATACATTCCCCAGCGTATCCTGCGTCAGGCGCAAACGCAGATCGCGGAAACCTACGGGCTAACGCAGCTGCGCTTGATCGGTACATATCCCGCCCATCAGCTCCGGAATATGAATCCGGAAGATCTGATGGCGATGTTTGTGGAGGAAAGCTCCATGTGCCGGGGTATTTTGGCCGGAGCAGACTGGTCCTGGGAGGAGAATACCCTCCATATCCGCCTGGCAGCCAATGGAAAAGCTGTTTTGGAGGAATGTGTGCCTGCGGTTATGCGCAGACTGAGGGAAATGTTCTCATGCGATGTGCATGTCAGCATCCATCCCGGTGAGGTGCTGGACGGAAAAGCACTGTTTGACCGCATGGAAAAGCTGCGTACAGCTATGATGGAGGAGCTTCCAAAGGTGACGATTTCCGCTCCCAGGAAAGACCAGAAGGCGCAGAATCCCGAAGCCATCTACGGAAAACCCTTCCGTGGTGCGGCTATACCTATGGAACAGCTGGATCTGAACAGTGGTTCCGTCATTGTGGAGGGCCGTGTCTTCAATGTGGAGCACAAGGATCTGACCAAGCGCAACGCGTGGGTAGTCAGCTTTGACATGACAGACAATACGGGTTCTGTCCGTGTCAGCAAGTTCCTGGAAAAGAAGGACGCCGAGCCTATTATTCAGTCCATTAAGAAGGACGGCGTTTACAAGGTACAGGGCAAGCTGGATGTTGACCATTATACCAATGAGACTGTCCTGCGTCCCTATTCCATTATGGCAGGAACCATGGCAAAGCGCCAGGATATCGCCCCCGGTGAAAAGCGTGTGGAGCTACACCTGCATACTGCAATGAGCAATATGGATGCGCTGACCAACACCAAGGCCGCCATCAAGCAGGCTGCGGCTTGGGGTCATCGTGCTATCGCCATTACGGACCACGGCTGTGTCCAGTCCTTTACCGATGCGCTGCATACGGTGGAAGCCTGGGGCGGCGGCCCCAAGGTCGCCGGTACCGATGAGGTTATCAAGATCCTCTACGGTTGTGAGGGCTACTATGTGAACGATGTGGACGACCGTATTGCAGTCCACGGTACAAAGAACATGTCCTTCGACGAGGCGTGTGTTGCCTTTGATCTGGAGACCACCGGCCTTGACAGTCGGGAGGATCAAATTATTGAGATCGGCGCAGTAGTCTATGAGAACGGAAAGGAGACAGCCCGTTTCCAGACCTTTATTGACCCAGGCCAGAAGCTTAAGCAGGAAACCATTGACCTGACCGGTATTACGGACAGCATGCTCCGGGGCGCGCCTTCCGTTGAGGAAGTATTGCCGAAATTCCTGGAATTTGTGGGAGACCGGGTGCTGGTTGCCCACAATGCGGATTTTGACTGCGGTTTTATCCGTGCCGCCTGTAAGAAGCAGGGACTCGAATATCATTACACATCTGCCGATACATTGATCCTTGCACAGAATCTGATGACGGGCATGAACCGGTTCAAGCTGAATCTGGTGGCCGATGCCTTGAGTCTGCCGGAGTTTAACCACCACAGAGCGGCGGATGATGCCGTTACTTGCGGTATGATCATGACCAAGTTCTTTGAGAAGCTGGAAGCTATGGATGTCCATGACCTTCAGTCCATCAATCCGGCCATGGAGGCGATCCGGGGCCAGCGCCGCAGAGACGACCGCTATGCACAGCATATTATTCTGATGGCTAAAAACCAGATCGGTCTAAGAAATCTGTATCAGCTGATTTCCGAAGCGAATCTCTATCATTTCAAGCGTGTTCCCAGAATTCTGAAATCTGAGCTGATCAAGCACCGTGAGGGTCTGATCATCGGCTCTGCTTGTGAAAACAACGAGCTGTTCCAGGCAGTGCTGAAAGGCAGAAGCGACCAAGAGCTGAAGCGCATCGCTTCTTTCTATGACTACCTGGAGATCCAGCCTATTGACAACAACCGCTTCATGCTGGCCAAAGGCCTTGCAAAGGACGAAGAGCAGCTGCGAAACTTCAACCGCACCATCGTCCGCATTGGCGAGGAGCTGGGGAAGATGGTGGTTGCAACCGGTGATGTCCACTTCCTGAATCCGGAAGATGAGATCTTCCGCCACATTCTGCTGACTACCAAGGGCTTTGAGGACGGCGACAAAGAAAACCCGCTGTACTTCCGCACCACCGATGAAATGCTGGCAGAATTTGCGTATCTGGGTGAGGAGAAAGCAAGAGAAGTGGTCATCACCAATCCCAATACCATTGTGGATATGTGTGAGACCCTGCGCCCCGTACCCCACAACCTGTTCGCACCCACCATTGAAAACTCCGTGGAGGACCTTAAGGAGTTGGTATACGGCAAAATGCACCGGCTCTACGGTGAGAATCCTCCGGAACTGATCACCAAGCGTGTTAAGACAGAACTCAATGACATTATCAGCTGCCATTACGATGTGATCTATATGTCTGCCCAGCGCCTTGTGCAGAACTCTCTGGAGCACGGTTATCTTGTGGGTTCCCGTGGCTCTGTTGGTTCTTCCATCGTGGCCTATATGTCGGGTATCACGGAGGTTAATTCCTTCCCACCACATTACCGCTGCCCCAATCCGGAGTGTAAGCACACCACCTTCGATGTCCCGGAAGGCTACGGCTGCGGCGCGGACCTTCCCGACGCTGTGTGCCCCAAATGCGGCACACCCTATGCTAAAGAAGGCTTCAATATTCCCTTTGAGACATTCCTGGGCTTTGGCGGCGACAAAGTGCCGGATATCGACCTGAACTTCTCCGGCGAATATCAGGCTCGTGCCCACGCCTATTGTACAGAGATGTTCGGTGCGTCCCATGTGTTCCGTGCCGGTACGGTGGGTACTGTGGCGGAAAAGACCGCTTTCGGCTATGTCAAGAAATATCTCGAAGAGCGGGGCAAGACCGCGTCCAATGCGGAAAAGGCCCGCCTTGCTTCCGGTTGCGTTGGCGTGCGCCGTACTACCGGCCAGCACCCCGGCGGTCTGGTGGTCATTCCCCAGGAAAATGAGATCTGGGATTTCTGCCCGGTCCAGCATCCTGCGGACGATCCCAACTCTGACCAAATCACCACCCATTTTGAATATCACTCCATGGAAGAAAACCTTCTGAAGCTGGATATGCTGGGTCATGATGACCCCACCATGATCAAGATGATGGAGGATATGACCGATGTGGATGCCAAGACGATCCCTCTGGATGACAAGGGGACTATGTCCATTTTCACTTCCTCAAAAATCCTTGGATATGAAAATGACAAGATCCTTGGACCTACCGGTGCAGTAGGCGTTCCAGAGTTCAACACCCGGTTTACCCGGGGCGTTCTGCTGGATACTATGCCCACCAAGTTTGATTTTTTGGTACGGATCTGCGGCTACACCCACGGTACGGATGTGTGGCTGGGCAACGCCAAGGATCTCATCGTCTCCGGTACTGCTCGGGTGGACGAGACCATCGGCGCCCGTGACGATATTATGATCTATTTGATCTCCAAGGGCCTCCCGGAGAAACGGGCGTTCAAGATCATGGAATCTGTCCGTAAGGGCAAGGGGCTGCCTGAGGGCGCGGATGAGGAGATGCGAAAGGCCGGTGTTCCTGAATGGTACATTGGCTCCTGCCAGAAGATCAAGTATCTGTTCCCCAAAGCTCACGCCGTTGCGTACTGTATGATGGCATTCCGTATCGCCTGGTTTAAGGTATATCATCCGCTGGCGTTTTACGCTGCGTATTTCTACCGCCGCAGCCAGAAGGGAGGCTTTGACGCATTGCTGATGACTAAGGGTAAGGATGCGGTCATAGCCAATATCAAAGCTATTGAAAATAACGAAAACGCAACGGATAAGGACGAAGATCTGCTGATCACCCTGGAGGTGGTTTATGAGTTTTACCTCCGTGGTCTGGACTTCCTGCCGGTGGACCTTTATAAAAGCCACGCAACAAAATTCCTTATTGAGGACGGCAAGATCCGCCCGCCCTTTGTTGCCATGTCCGGCCTGGGCGAGAGCGCTGCATGGGACCTGATGAACGGCAGAGAGGGCAAGAGCTTCCTTTCTGTGGAGGAAGTTGCGGCTGCCTGCCCCAAGGTTTCCAGGACCCATATTCAAATGCTGAAAGAAGCGGGTGCCTTTGGCGACCTGCCGGAAAGCAATCAGGTCAGCTTGTTCTGACATAAATATAAAACCGGCTGTTAAACAGCCGGTTTTTTCCTTTTAGCAGGTATTTGTGAGAGAATAATGGAGGTAAACATCAAGACACAGCCCAGGATCTCCCGACTTGTCATGGTCTCTTTAAGGACGAGACAGCCGCACAAAACTGCTACCACAGCTTCCATACTCATAATGATGGAGGCGGGGGTGGAGTCCAGATATTTCTGCCCCAGGATCTGCAGAGAGTAGGCGACACCCATGGACAGGATACCTGCATAGCTTATGGGCAGCCAGCAGTCTGTAACTGCCCGCCAGGTGGGCGTTTCCGTAAACACAACGACAACAAAGGACAAGACACAGCAGACAGCACCCTGAATGACATTCAGCCGCAGCGGGTCAACAGAGTTTACGAACTTTTCAACAAACAGGATCTGTGCCGTAAACATGAGAGCGCAGCCAATCAGCAGCAGATCGCTCAAAAGAATACGGCTCATACCGGCACGGCTTAAAAAGTACAGACCGGCTACTGCCAGCGGCACACTGATCCACAACCAGATTGAGGCCTGCTTCTTCCAAAACACGCTTACCAGGGGCACAAAGACGATATACATGGATGTAAGGAATGCGGCCTTTCCGGCATCAGTTTCCACCAGTCCAACCTGTTGCAGATTGCAGGCCAGGAACAAAGGGATGCCACACAAAATACCGGCTTTCCAAAGCTCCTTGTTTTTCCAGCGGGAAAGGAATGTTTTGCCGTCTTTTTTGAAACGGTCGGCAATGCCGATAACCGGCAGCAGGAACAGCACACCCAGAAAGCAGCGGGTCGCCTGAAATGTAAAGGGTCCCACATAATCCATACCCACACTCTGGGCAACAAAGGTTGAACCCCAAATCAGGGTCGCCAGCACAAGGTACAGGCTGCCCTGTAGTTGTTTTTTCATAAAAATCACCGCAGCTATCTTAGCACATCTTTGAAATCTTTACAAGGTGTGATTGCTTTTTTGACCTTTCGTGATATAATATTAAAAATTAACCAATGGAGGTGTACCATGGCAGAAATCAAGAAAGTAAGAACCCGCAGTGAGATTCCTGTGGAGGATACATGGGCGATCAACGATCTGTACCCCGCAGATGAAGCATGGGAGGAGGAACTTGCGGTCCTTGTAAAGCAGAAAGATGCTCTCAGCGCCTTTGCCGGACAGCTGGCGCAGAGTCCTCAGAAGCTTTATGATTACCTGAGCCTTATGGAGCAGGTGTCTGCCACTTGCTACAAGCTGGGCAATTACGCCATGCGCAAAAGTGATGAGGACACCCGTAATTCGGTATATCAAGCTATGACCGGCAAGTTTATGAGCCAGTATGTAGCGCTGAGTGCCGCCATGAGCTTTGAAACTCCGGAAGTAATGGCAATTCCCGAGGAAACGCTGGAGGAGTTCTACGCCCAGCATCCGCCTCTGGAGCGGTACCGCCGGTATCTGACAGACCTGCGCCGCCGTAAGGAGCATATTCTCAGTGAAGCAGAGGAGAAACTGCTGGCGGCAGCCGGTGAGCTGGCACAGTCGCCGGACAATATTTACGGCATGTTTGCCGATGCGGATCTGACCTTCCGGGATGTGCTGGACAGCAATGGAAATGCCCATCCGCTGACCCAGGGTAGCTTTGTGCGCTACCAGGAAAACAGCGACAGACAGCTGCGTAAAAACGCTTATGAAAGTCTGTATGACGGCTTTGGTGCTTTTAAAAATACCGCTGCCGGCATTTTGAATGCCCAGAATAAGCAGCTGAAGTTTTTTGCTGAGGCAAGAAAGTATCCCAGCGCATTTGAAGCATCTCTGGACGAAAACAATGTTCCTACAGCCGTGTATCTGAACCTCATCGAGGCTGTTCACAAGAATCTTGATAAGATGCACCGCTATGTCCGGCTGCGCAAGAAGCTGCTGGGTGTGGATGAGCTGCATTTCTATGATGTCTACGCACCGCTTGTAAAGGATGTAAGCAGATACATCCCCTTTAATGAAGCCAAGGAAACGGTGTTTGCTGCACTTGCGCCTCTGGGTGAGGAGTACCGTAAGATCCTTAAAGAGGGCTTTGAAAACCGCTGGATCGATGTGTATGAAAACGAAGGCAAGCGCAGTGGCGCCTATTCTGCCGGCGCACAGCCCCATCCTTATGTGCTGCTGAACTATTCCGGCACTCTGGACAGCCAGTTTACCCTGGCCCATGAGATGGGTCACGCCCTCCATTCTTATCTGTCCAACAACACGCAGAATCCCATCGACGCCCAGTATGTGATCTTTGTGGCTGAGGTAGCTTCCACCTGCAACGAGGCACTGCTGCATGAATACCTGCTGGAAAAGACCACCGACAAAAAGGAACGGGCATACCTAATTAATAACTTCCTGGAGCAGTTTAAGGGTACAATTTACCGCCAGACGATGTTTGCAGAGTTCGAACTGAATATCGGTAAGATAGTCGCAGCAGGTGAGACACTGACGGCTGATGTACTGTGTAAGGAATATCGCCGGCTGAACGAAATGTACTTTGGACCCGATATGGTAGTGGACGACCGGATCGCTCTGGAATGGGCTCGGATCCCACATTTCTACTACAACTATTACGTATTCCAGTACGCCACTGGCTGTTCCGCAGCCATTGCCCTGTCCCGCCGCATTCTCAAGGAAGGGGAGAGCGCTGTCAAGGATTACCTGAACTTCCTCTCCGGCGGCTGCTCCAAGAGTCCCATCGACCTGCTGAAGGGGGCCGGTGTGGATATGACCAGTCCCGCTCCTGTGGAGCAGGCTCTGGAACTGTTTGGAGAACTGCTGGATGAAATGGAAGCGCAGGTGGACTGATATGGCTGAGTTGTTTATCCCCACGCTGCACACCTTTGCCATGAACAACATCTTCACCGGCTCCTGCGGCGCGTTTCGTTTCCGAGCCGAACCCCAGGTGGTAAAGAAGAATTCCAAAGAGGTGGATATGGGGGCCAGCTCCATCCGTGCCCAGTTTTGGCATGGCCCTTTCTGCTATGAGAAAAGCGAAATGGAGGGGGAGGCTACCTTCCCCATGAGTGAAGAAGGCCGCCTTGCCATGAAGGCATGGCTGGAAGAGAATATCTAACAAACAGGCCGCTTTTGCGGCCTGTTTGCGTTATAAAAATGTTGACAATTTAATCTTTTGTGGTAGAATAATGTGGAAATGCAAAGGCAATGCGGAAACCAAGAAGACAAAGGCCGCCAAAGCGAGAGGGGGAGGGTGTAAGCCCCTTGTGTGTCTGTCTTTCAGCCACTTCCAAGCCGCCCGGAAGGACCGGGACGGGAGCTCCCGTTACAGAGCGGCTAAGACCGGCATGCCGGTGAATTAGGGTGGTACCGCGAGCAGCCTCGCCCCTATAACAGGGGAGAGGTCTATTTTTTTGTAAGTTTTTATGGAGGTTGAATCCAAATGAGTAAAATAAGCCTATGGCGTAAATGAGCTGCGCGAGATGTTCCTGAGCTATTTTGAGAGCAAGGATCACCTGCGTCTGCCCAGTTTTTCCCTGATCCCCCAGAATGACAAGTCCCTGCTTCTGATCAACTCCGGCATGGCACCCATGAAGCCTTATTTCAAGGGCGAAGTGGAGCCTCCTCGCCGCAGAGTCTGTACCTGCCAGAAGTGTATCCGTACCGGCGACATTGAAAACATCGGTAAGACTGCCCGCCACGGCACCTACTTTGAGATGCTGGGCAACTTCTCCTTCGGTGATTATTTTAAGAAGGAAGCCATTGCGTGGTGTTGGGAATTCCTGACTAAGATCGTTGGTCTGGAAGAAGTCTGCCTGTATCCGTCTATCTATGAAAACGACGAAGAAGCGTTTGAAATCTGGAACAAGGACATCGGCATTGCCGCTGACCGTATCTTCCGTTTCGGCAAGTCCGACAACTTCTGGGAGCATGGCTCCGGTCCCTGCGGCCCTTGCTCTGAAGTTTACTATGACCGCGGTGAAAAGTACGGCTGCGGTAGTCCCGACTGTAAGGTAGGCTGTGAGTGCGACCGTTACATGGAAGTATGGAACAATGTGTTCTCTCAGTTTGACAATGACGGCCACGGCAACTATACCGAGCTGGTGCAGAAAAACATCGATACCGGCATGGGCCTGGAGCGTCTGGCAGTTGTCTGTCAGGATGTGAACTCCCTGTTTGATGTTGACACCGTGATGAACATCACCAACCATGTTACTGAGATTACCGGTGCATCCTACGGTCAAAGCGCCAAGACTGATGTGAGCCTGCGTGTTATCACCGACCACATCCGTGCTTCTACCTTCATGATCGCTGACGGCGTGCAGCCCACCAATGAGGGCCGCGGCTATGTTCTGCGCCGTCTGCTCCGCCGCGCAGCCCGTCATGGCAAGCTGTTGGGTGTGAATAAGCCTTTCCTGTATGAAGTCGTTGAGACTGTCATTAAAGAAAATGAGAGCCACTACACCTACCTGCGGGAGCGCGCTGCCCACATTATCCGTGTGGTCAAGACCGAGGAAGAGAATTTTGCCCGTACCATCGATACTGGCATGCGTATCTTCGGTGAAAAGCTGACGCTGCACAAGGCAAATAATGAGACCGTGTTTTCCGGTGAGGATGCATTCCTGCTGGCAGATACCTACGGCTTCCCCATAGACCTGACCATCGAAATGCTGGAAGACGAAGGCATGATCGTTGACATGGACAAATATGTTGCCTGTCGTGAAGAGCAGAGAGTCCGCGCCCGTGAAGCCCGCAAGGCTCTGGGTGATCTCGGCTGGGCTGGCATCGATCTGGGCCTTGATACTACCCCCACCGATTTCGTGGGTTACGATGTAAATGTCTGTGACGCAAAGATTTTGGCTGTCTGCGTGGGTGAGGAAGTTACCGGCTCCATCACCGGCGGTGAGAGCGGCATCATCGTCCTGGATAAGACCCCCTTCTACGCAGAGATGGGTGGCCAGTCTGCTGGCCATGGCGTTATCCTGATGGGTGACAGCCGTTTTGAGGTCACCAATGTTCAGAAGGATAAGGGTGGCAAGTACCTTCACTCCGGCAACATGGTCCGGGGTTCTTTGAAGACCGACGATCTGGTCTGCGCATCTATCGATGTGGAGCGCCGCAAGGCTATTATGCGCGCCCACTCCGCAACGCACCTGCTGCAGAAGGCGCTGAAGGCTGTCCTGGGCGACCATGTCCATCAGGCCGGCTCTCTGGTTGAGCCTGACCGTCTGCGCTTCGACTTTAGCCACTACTCTGCTGTGACTGCTGAAGAGATGGCTAAAATTGATGCTATTGTCCAGGGCGCCGTTCTGGAAGGTTATCCCATCGTAGTAAAAGAGATGCCCATTGATGAGGCTAAGGCAATGGGTGCTATGGCTCTGTTCAGTGAGAAGTACGGCGATACCGTCCGTGTTGTCAATATGGGCGGCTATTCCATCGAACTGTGTGGCGGTACCCACCTGGACAATACTGCCAAGATCGGCCCGTTCCGTATTGAGAGTGAGGGTTCTGTGGCTTCCGGTGTCCGCCGTATCGAGGCCATTACCGGCAAGGCATGTCTGGCTGAGATGGAACTGTCCCGCCAGCGTGTTTACGATGCCTGCGCCATTCTGAAGACCAAGCCTGCAGAGCTGGCCGCAAAGCTGGAGAGTCAGGTTGAGGAGATTAAGAACCTGAAGAAGTCCATTGAGACCTTCAAGGCCCGTGAGACAGCCGGTGAAGTGGATCGCTTCTTGTTTGGCGCTCACGAGATCAGCGGTATGCGTGTGATCACCGCCAATATCCCCGGTGCGGATGCCGGTAAGCTCCGCCAGATGGGTGATACCCTGCGGGATAAGGCTGAGAATGTTGTTGCGGTGCTGTCCTCTGTCAACGGTGACAAGATTACTTTCCTGGCGGTCTGCGGCAAGGTAGCCGTTGCCAAGGGTCTGAAGGCCGGTGAGATCGTCAAGCTGGTTTGCACCTGCTGCGGCGGCTCCGGCGGCGGAAAGCCCGACTCCGCTATGGGTGGCGGCAAGGATGTCACCAAGGTAGACGATGCACTGGCACTTGTAGACAATTACGTCGTTTCCAAACTGGGTTAATTTTTAAGGGCACTGTCGCAAGGCGGTGCCCTTTATCCGCAGAAAGGAGAAACTGCAGCCATGCGAAAACTGATGTGGTTTACCATAGGTTTTACAGCAGCCTGCGCTCTGGGCACTTATGTTTTTGCGGGCAATTGGCTGCTGCTTCTGGCAGTCTTTTGTGCAGCACTTCTTCTGGGAATGGCGTTTGTTTTTTATGGCCGGGGTAATGGCGCCTTGTTGGTAGTTGCCGGGTGCATTGCCGGTTTCCTGTGGCTGTGGATCTATAATGCCGTTTATCTCAGCGTTCCGGAGGAGTATGACGGTCAAATCATTCATACAAGCATCGAAATTACAGATTACAGCCAGCAGAAGGAATACGGCATTTCCGCCCGCGGTGTTATTAAACTTGAGGATAAACGGTACAAAATCAATATTTATTCCTACGACTTAAGTGCCCTTGCGCCGGGAGATGTGATCGAGGGCAATATCGAGCTTCTCTACACGCCCAATGCGGACTGGTCGAAGAATTTCAGCAGCTCCGGTATTCACCTGGTGGGGTATACCGATGAAACGGTTGTATGCAAAACAGCCGATTCTGTGCCTGCCAAATATTTTGCAGCCAAACTGCGGCTGCAGATCACGCAGCTACTGGATGAGCTGTTTCAGGAGGACACAGCACCCTTTGCCAGTGCGCTTCTTCTTGGTGATACCGACCGCCTGACCTATGGGACAAAGACGGCACTTTCTGTCAGCGGCATTCGTCATGTGGTGGCGGTATCGGGTCTGCATGTTTCCATCCTGTTCAGCTTGATATATTCCTTTGTGGGCTACCGGAAAATTCTGACACCTGCTGTAGGTCTGCCGATCCTGCTGCTGTTTGCGGCTGTTGCCGGCTTTACTCCCTCGGTAAACAGAGCCTGTATCATGCAGGCGCTTGTTATCATCGCCATGATATTCGACAGGGAGTATGACTCGCCTACAGCGCTGTCCTTTGCGGTACTTACAATGCTTGCCGTAAACCCGGTAACAGTAACCTCTGCCAGTTTTCAAATGTCGGTTGGGTGTATTGTGGGCATTTTCCTTTTCTGTGACAGAATACAGCATTATCTGCGGGAGAAGATAAAGGTCAAATCCCGGGTCATCACATGGATCGTAGGCTGTGTCAGCGTGACGCTGAGCACCATGGTCACAGTCACACCCTTTTGCGCTTACTATTTCGGCACAGTCAGCATCATCAGTGTCCTTACCAACATTTTGACATTGTGGGCTATCACGATTCTGTTTTGCGGGATCATGATTTGCTGTATACTCGGCGCAATTTGGTTGCCCCTGGGGAAGGGGATTGCATGGCTTCTTTCCTGGCTGAGCCGGTATGTTTTGCTGGTTGCCCGTACCGGTGCAAAGTTCCCTCTGGCGGCGGTATATACCCAAAGCGTTTATATCGTCCTGTGGCTGATTTTTTGTTATTGTCTGCTTGTGATCTTCCTGACCCGCAAAAAGAAACAGCCGTGCCTGTTCCTTTGTTCTGTGGTGTTGAGCCTTTGCATTGCAGTTTCTGCATCCTGGATCGAGCCCCGTTTGGATTCTTACCGCATGACGGTACTGGATGTGGGGCAGGGGCAGTGTATTTTGCTGCAAAATGAGGATCACCACTATATGATCGACTGCGGCGGCGACTATGATGCGGGTGTGGCAGATCTGGCGGCTCAGACTTTGCTTAGCAAGGGAATCACGGAGCTCGACGGGCTGATCCTGACCCATTATGATACCGACCACGCAGGTGCGGCCGCTTATCTACTGTCTCGAATTCCTGCAAAACAGCTGTATTTACCGGATATTACTGACGGCAGTCCCATCCGGGAGTACTTGACGCAAAGCTATAACAGCCGTATCCAATGGGTAGATTCTGATGAAAACCTTGCTCTGGATGAGGGGCAGGTTATGCTGATTGCAGGAAATAGGGAAAAGAGCAAAAATGAAAGCGGCCTGTGCATCTTGTGCAGGATGGAAAATTGTGATATATTAATTACTGGAGACAGAAACACAGCCGGTGAAAATGCGCTGCTGGAGCAGATGCAGCTTCCAGATCTGGAAGTGCTGGTGGTTGGACACCACGGCTCAGCATCGTCAACCGGTTTTTCTTTCCTTGCAGCCACCACACCGGATGTTGCGGTGATCAGTGTGGGTGCGGACAATCGCTATAAGCATCCGGCGCAGGAGACCCTTGACCGACTGACACTTTTTGGCTGTCAGGTACTGCGTACAGATTTAAACGGAACCATCATTATCAGGGGGTGAGACCATGGCAAAGCAGATGGAAAAAGTAAATACCCTGCAGGAATTACGGACTGCGATCCGTCTGAAGAGTCCGGGCAGACTGTACTTTTTCCATGGTGAAGAGAGCTTCCTGAAACAGCATTATTTGGAGCAGCTGCGGAAGCTGCTTACTGACAAAGTGACCGAATCCTTCAATTCCCATAAGCTTACGGCTGAGAGCTTTCATCTCCAAGCCTTTGCCGATGCTGTGGAAAATCTGCCTATGATGGCGGAAACAACCTTTGTATGGGTGGATGAAGTGGATATTTTTAAGCTCAATGAGGCAGACCGGGAGAAGATCGCGGAGATCCTTGCTGACATTCCGCCATACTGCACGGTGGTTTTTACCTATGAGACCGCAGTCTGGAAGCCGGATAAGCGCATAAAAAAGCTGTGGGATGCCGTGGAACGGTACGGTCAAATCGTGGAATTCCCCAAGCAGGAGCAGCGGGATCTGATTCCCTGGATCGCCCGCCATTTCCACACCCAGCAGAAGCGAATCACCCCGGATCTATGCGCGTATTTGATTGAGATTACCGACGGAACCATGACAGCGCTGGCTTCTGAGATCAGCAAGATCTGTGCCTATTCCGGTGCGGAGGAGATCCGCAGAAGTGATATTGACGCAGTTACAGAGCCTGTCATGGATGCAGTGGTGTTCCGGATGACAGATCTGCTGAGTCAAAAGGAATACGGCGCTGCACTGCTAAAATTGCAGCAGCTTCTGAAAATGCAGCAGGAACCTTTGGTGATCCTGGGTGCTATCGGCAGCCACTTCCGCCGCCTGGGTATTGCCAGAACGCTTTTGGATAACGGGCAACCCGCAAGTCAGCTGATAAAGCTGTGCGGTGTTAAGGACTATGCTGCCCGCAAGACCATGAATACCGCAGGACGGTTCTCCGCAGGTTTCTACAAGCGTGCAGCGGAGCTGGTGTTGGAGACTGATTACGGCATTAAGACCTCCCTGGATGACCCCCAGCGGCTTCTGGAGGTACTGATCCTGCGCCTTGCTCAGGAGGCCAACAATGGTTAAAATATACCAGGCCATTTTGGTGGAAGGCCGCTATGATAAAAACACCTTATCCCAGATTGTGGATGCACCCATACTGGAGTCTTCCGGATTTGGAATTTTCAAAGACAAAAAGAAGATGGACTTGCTGCGTCAAGTGGCCCAAAAACGAGGCCTGATCGTTTTTACCGATTCCGACGGTGCAGGCTTCGTGATCCGCAATTATATCAAAAGTGCCATTGACAGCAAGTATTTGCTCCATGCCTATATTCCGGACATCCCCGGCAAGGAAAAACGAAAGTCTGCCCCCGGTAAGGAGGGCAAGCTGGGTGTGGAAGGTATGACCCCGGAGATTGTTTTGGAGGCGTTGCGCCGCTCCGGTGCTACCTTTGAAGGGGAAGAGAGCGCCGACAGGGAGCAGCAGATCACAAAATTGGACCTGTTTGAACTGGGGCTTTCCGGTGGGCCGGACAGCAAGGCAAAAAGGCAGGCGCTTCTGAAAATGCTGAATCTGCCGGAACACATGAGCAGCAATGCCATGCTGCAGACACTGAATCTGTTGTATACCAAAGACGAACTGTACAGTGTGGCTGACACGCTGTAAGCAGTTACTATTTCGTTTGGAGAATTGTCATGATCGATATTCAGGTTAAAAACTTGACAAAGTTTTTTGTTATCGGCGAGAACCTTCTTGAAAATCTCAGCTTTGAGATCCAGGAAGGGGAGTGCGTGGCAATTCTTGGTCGTAACGGCTGCGGCAAAACCACGCTTTTTAACATTCTCACCGGACAAATGGATTATGACGACGGTGAAGTATTTATCAATCCCCATAAAAAGATCGGTTTGATCTCCCAGATTCCCCGTTTCCCCGGCGGTTACCGTGTGGAGGATGTTCTGCGTTCTGCTTTTGCGGTGCTGCATGCCACACGCCGGCGTATGGAGGAAATGGAACAGCAGATGTCCTCCGGGGCTTCAGAGGAGCAGCTGCGGGAATACGATATCCTTGTCAACCGCTTTCAGTCCGGAGGCGGTTATGACATGGATGTGGATGTGGACAAGGTTTGTAACGGTCTGGGTATTTCTCCCGAGCAGCGTCTGCAGGAATTTGACAGTCTATCCGGTGGCGAGAAGACACGGGTAAATCTTGCCCGGCTCCTTCTGGAAAAAACAGACATCCTGCTGCTGGACGAGCCCACCAACCATCTGGATCTGAGTAGCGTCGAGTGGCTGGAAGGCTATATCAACAGCTTTAAGGGTACGGTGTTGGCTATCTCCCATGACCGGTATTTTCTGGACAGGGTTGCGGACCGGGTCATCGAAATTACACACGGTCATGCGGAATTCTATTCCGGTAATTATTCCTTCTATATCGAAGAAAAACAAGCCCGCTTTAACCTGCAGCTTAAGCAGTACGAACAGGAACAGGCGAAGCTCAAACAGCTGGGCTATACTGTGGAGCGCATGAAGGGCTGGGGCATCAATAACCGCACGCTGTACCGTCGTGCCATGTCCATACAGCACCGGATGGAACGAATCAAAAAGACAGAAAAGCCAAAAACAGAAAAAACCATGAAGGCCAACTTCGGTGTAAAGGACTTTGCCGGCGATGTAGTGTTTAAAATGAAAAATGTGGCCAAATCCTATGGGGATAGGACACTGTTTTCTGATGTGGAACTGTTGGTGGAAGGCGGCGAGCGTATCGCGCTGCTGGGTGATAACGGCACCGGAAAATCCACCTTTATCAAATGCCTTTTGAATGAGGAGGATTGTCAGGGGAAGATCCAGTTTGGCCCCACAGTGAAATGGGGCTACCTGCCTCAGATCATCAAGTTCAATCATCCGGAGCGTACGTTGTACGACACCATGCTCTATGAGAAAAACTGCACTCCACAGGTCGCACGTGACCGTCTGGGCGCTTTTTTGTTCCATGGCGAAGATGTGTTCAAAAGTGTTGGCAATCTCTCCGGCGGCGAGCAGTCCCGTCTGCGCCTGTGTATGCTGATGGACGAGAAGATAAACCTGTTAATCCTGGATGAACCCACCAATCACCTGGACATTGCATCCCGGGAATGGATCGAGGCAGCCATTGAAGAATTTGATGGTGTTTTGCTGTTTGTATCCCATGACCGTTATTTTATCGAGAAGTTTGCAGAGCGAATCTGGTTGCTGGAAGATGGGCGTATCCGGGATTTTAAGTGCGGCTACCAGAAATACCGTTCCATTCTGGAACATGAGGCTGCCATGAAGCAGCCGGCGGTTGCCGAGCCTAAAGTAAAAAAGGAAAAGACAAAGGGCGGCACCAAGGAGCAGGACAAGCTGATCCGCCGCCTGGAGCGGGAAATCGAAAAACAGGAAGCGGTCATCTCGAAACTGGATGCTTCCATCGAAGCCGCTGCTGCGGATTATCAGGAGCTGACCCGGCTTCTGGGAGAAAAGGAAGCAGCTGAGCTTGTTTTGATGGAGCTTATGGAGCAGTGGGAAGCTGCACAGGAGTAATATATGATCTATAATAAACTGGTACGGGATAAGATTCCCCAAATTATTGCCAAGAACGGGCAGAAGCCTGTTACCCGCGTCCTGGATGAGGGCGAATATATTGCCTGTCTGGAGCAGAAACTGGATGAAGAGGTACAGGAGTTCCATACAGACAAAAATCTCGAAGAGCTGGCGGATATACTGGAAGTGGTGTATTCCCTTACCCGTGCGCAGGGCTACACCCTGGAGCAGCTCTCAGAGATCTGCGACAAAAAAAGAGCCACCCGGGGCGGTTTTGCGGACAGGATCTTTCTTGTGTCAAATGATGGTTGACACCCTGGGCCAACTCACCTATAATGTTCTAAGCATATAAAAATAAGGAGCGAATATATCATGAGTTCTTGCAGTGGTAATTGTTCCAGTTGCGGCAGCGATTGCGCAGACCGCAAGCAGGAAAGTCTGCTGGCAGCGTTGAATACCCGCAGCAGCGTTAAAAAGGTAATCGCCGTTGTTTCCGGCAAGGGCGGCGTCGGCAAGTCTACCGTCACATCTCTGCTGGCAGTAGCTATGGCCCGCAGTGGTAAGCGCGTGGGCGTGCTGGACGCGGATATTACTGGCCCTTCCGCACCTACAGCGTTCGGCGTCAATGAGTGCCAGGGTGCCGATGATCACGGATTGTATCCCGCGTTGACAAGGGGTGGTATTCAGGTCATGTCCATCAACCTGCTGCTGGACAACAGCACCGACCCGGTGCTGTGGCGCGGCCCTGTGATCGCAGGTGCAGTCAAGCAGTTCTGGACTGATGTGATCTGGGAAGATGTGGATTATCTGTTTGTGGATATGCCTCCCGGAACCGGTGATGTACCGCTGACTGTATTCCAGAGCATTCCTGTGGATGGCGTTGTGATCGTTACCAGCCCCCAGGACCTGGTGTCTATGATCGTCTCCAAGGCTGTGAAGATGGCCAACATGATGCACATTCCCGTCTTGGGTTTTGTTGAGAATTACAGCTATCTGGAATGCCCCGATTGCGGTAAGAAGATCGAAGTGTTCGGCAAGAGCAAGCTGGATTCAGTAGCAGCAGACTTTGGCCTGCCTGTGCTGGCAAGACTGCCCATTGACCCCAAGGTAGCAGAAGCCTATGATAACGGCCTTATGGAGACTGTTGGCACCGACCTTCTGAAGGATGTCCTGAAAGCAATTGAAAATACGTAACAAAAAAGAGCGAACCGGCGGGTCGCTCTTTTTGCTATATGCTGTTTAATCGTTGGTATAGTTATCGAAATAACCCTGAATATAAACGATGGGCGTGCCCTTGTCACCAGAGCCGGAGGTCAGGTCACACAGAGAGCCGATCAAGTCTGTCAGACGGCGGGGGGTAGTGCCCTGGGCGGCCATGTTGCCAACCAGGCTGGAGCCGTCCTTCTGCTGGATCTTATTCTTGATGGCATCCCGGAGTGCTTCACCGGACAGCTCTGCAAAATCGTTGTCAGCCAGGTACTTCAGCTTCAGCTCGTTGGGGGTACCTTCCAGACCTGCGGTGTAAGCAGGGGAGACCACGGGGTCAGCCAGCTCCCAGATCTTACCGACGGGATCCTTGAAAGCTCCGTCGCCGTAAACCATGACTTCAATGTGCTTGCCGGTGATCTCCAAAAGCTTTGCCTGGATGCCTTCCACCAGATCCTGGCACTCCCGGGGGAACAGCTTGACAGTATCCTCAGTAGCCTTGTTGGAGCCAAGCAGACCGTAGCGGGCATTGTAGCCGCTGCCGTTTACGGGAGCGGTCATAATCTCATCCAGACCGTAGATGCGCTCCACACCTGCAGCCTTTAGCAGCCGCTTGGTGCGTTCGCGGGTATGAATGTCACAGTTGAGGACATTTTTGGTGTACTTCAGAATAGCACGGGGATCGTTCGCGAAGACGACCTCAACATCTGCACCGCAGCCACGGATCAGATCGGAGTAATACTCCACATAGTCCACACCGGTGAAGGGATGCTTCACATAACCGAACAGTTCGCGGTAACGGTTTTCAGACAGAACATCCTTATAGGGATCAACACCGTGTTTATCCATCATATCCCAGTCAACGAGGTGGTTGCCTACTTCGTCGGCAGGATAGCTGAGCATCAGGACGACCTTCTTGCACCCCTTGGCAATACCGCGCAGGCAGATAGCAAAGCGGTTACGGCTCAAGATAGGGAAGATTACTCCCACGGTTTCACCGCCGAATTTATTGCGAATGTCATGGGCAATATCATCCACACTGACATAATTGCCCTGAGAGCGGGCGACGATGGCTTCAGTCATAGCCACAACGTCCCGATCTCTGGGTGTCAGCCCGTCATATTTAATCGCATCGCAAACAGAATCGGTAACGATCTGAACCAGATCGTCACCCTGCCGAATAATGGGCGCGCGGACACCCATAGAAACAGTACCTAACATTCGGCCCATAAAGAACACTTCCAATCTCAGAAAGATTTGCAGGAATACGAACATGTATTTTCTACCCGCCTATTATAATACAATAGTACCAATTTGTAAAACAGAAATTTATGATTTTGAATGAAATTTTGGGAAACAAAAACAGCCGTTGGATTACCAACGGCTGTAATTTGTGTAGAGGGGAAGTAAAATTACTTCATCTCAGCCTCTGCGCCAGCTTCCTTCAGCTCAGCGACCAGCTTCTCTGCGTCTTCCTTGGAGATAGCTTCCTTCAGGGTCTTGGGAGCGTTGTCAACCAGATCCTTAGCGTCCTTCAGGCCCAGGCCGGTAGCGGCACGGACAACCTTGATGACGTTCAGCTTGGAAGCGCCAGCAGCCTACAGAATGACGTCGAACTCAGTCTTCTCTTCAACTTCGACAGCGGCAGCAGCGGGAGCAGCAACAGCAGCAGCAGCGGCGGAAACGCCGAAAACATCTTCCAGAGTGTGAACCAGTTCGGACAGTTCCAGGACGGTCAGTTCCTTAACCTGCTCGACCAGAGCATTAATCTTTTCACTAGCCATTTTTAAAATCCTCCTAAAAGTTTAAGTGTTAGATTTTGTTGTTGATTTACGAATAAATTAGGCTTCTGCAGCCTCTGCTGCGGGAGCGCCGCCTTCCTTCTCGATCCGGATCTGGTCCAGAACGAAAGCCAGGCTGGAGATAGGTGCCAGGAAGGTACCCAGGACGGATGCAACC
>JAZUMW010000095.1:0-31513 GCA_045603825.1 Faecousia sp. | reverse complement strand
TATTATTATAGGAAAAATAAGGGATTCTGTCAATGAAAAACACCCGCAGAGAATCCTCTGCGGGTGTGATTCCATATCGATTAGATATACTTGGTGGTGTTGACCTTGACGCCGGGGCCCATGGTGGAAGCGACGGTGCAGGAACGGATATACTGACCCTTGGCAGCTGCGGGCTTAGCCTTAACAACAGCCTTAACCAGAGTATCCATGTTCTCGGACAGCTTCTCTACACCGAAGGAAACCTTGCCAATGGGGCAGTGGATGATGTTGGTCTTGTCCAGACGGTACTCGACCTTACCAGCCTTGATTTCCTTAACAGCGTTGCCAACATTGGGGGTGACGGTGCCAGCCTTGGGGGAGGGCATCAGACCCTTGGGGCCCAGAACCTTACCCAGACGGCCAACGACGCCCATCATGTCGGGGGAAGCGACGACTACGTCGAACTCAAACCAGTTTTCTTTGGTGATCTTCTCAACCAGGTCCAGACCGCCAACATAATCGGCACCTGCAGCCTGAGCTTCGTCGACCTTTGCGTCCTTAGCAAAGACCAGAACGCGGCGGGTCTTACCGGTACCGTTGGGCAGAACGACTGCGCCACGGACCTGCTGATCAGCGTGACGGGAGTCAACGCCCAGCTTAATGTGCAGTTCGACGGTCTCGTCGAACTTTGCGGAAGCACCCTTCAAAACCAGATCCAGGGCTTCATTGGGATCATACTGAACAGAGCGGTCAATCAGCTTGGCGCTCTCCTTATACTTTTTGCCTCTAAACACTTGTTATATCCTCCTTATAGTGGTGATGCGGAAAAATCCTCCCACATTTCCGGACCAGAACTTGTCCGGTAAGCAAATATCGAATTGGTTGATTAGTCGACGACAACGACGCCCATGGAGCGGCAAGTGCCGGCTACCTGGCTCTCGACGGCCTCGAGGGTAGCGCCCCTCAGGTCCTGAATCTTGGTCTTGGCGATCTCAGTGATCTGAGCGCGGGTGATCTGACCGACCTTGGTCTTGTTGGGAACGCCGGAGCCCTTCTCCAGACCGATTGCCTTCATAATCAGCAGGGGAGTTGGAGGGGTGTTGGTGATAAAGGTAAAGCTGCGGTCTGCGTAAACAGTGATAACGACGGGAATCTTGTAGCCCTCCATGGACTGGGTGCGGGCATTGAATTCCTTAATGAAAGCAGCGATGTTAACGCCGTGCTGACCCAGAGCGGGACCAACAGGGGGGGAAGCGGTTGCCTTGGCGGCGTTGATCTGAAGTTTGATAATGCCAGTGACTTTCTGTGCCATGATAAGCACCTCCTGAATATATAGTGGTAATGATGCACTGCGTGCATTTCTTTCGGGGCATCAGCCCCTCCCACGTTCCGGCCGGTAAACGGCCCGATGCGTTATTGGGATGCGACTTCCACCTGGTCCAGTTCGAACTCGACGGGAGTCTCTCGGCCAAACATGGAAACAATCACGCTGACCGAATTCTTTTCGACCTCAATGCTTTCCACCACACCGGTGAAAGAAGTCAGAGGACCGTCAAGGATGCGGACGGTATCGCCGACAGCGTAGCTGACAACAATCTCGCGCTTCTCGACGCCCATAGCGTAGACTTCGTCTTCGGTCAGGGGAATGGGGTCATTTCCAGATGCGCCCACAAAACCGGATACACCGCGCACACCTCTGATCACATGCCATGTGTCGTCGGAGTAGACCATCTTAACAAAGACATAGCCGGGGTAGAGCTTACGGTCGTAAGTCTTGCTCATGCCGGAATCAGTAATCTCGGTGACGGTTTCCATAGGAATGGAAATGGTCAGAATCTGATCCTGGAGCTGACGGCTCTGTACAGTCTTTTCAATGGTGGCTTTTACGGTGTTTTCATAACCGGAATAGGTATGGACGACATACCATTTTGCAGCTTCTGCCATAGTGATTACCTAAAAAGGCTCTGAACGCCGCTGATGAGGGCGTCGATGCCAAGATTAGCCACAAAGTCGAACAGCCAAATGAATACGCCAACGCATACTACACAGGCGGCCACGATCAGAGTGTTTTTCAGCACTTGCTGCGGGGTGGGCCAAACAACCTTCTTCAACTCACTGCGGAGCTCACGGAAGTATCTGCAAATCCGGCCCCAGGTTCTCTTGAACCAGTTTTCCTTCTTAGCTTCAGCCATGGTGAGCCTCCTTACTTCGTCTCGTTGTGAGTGGTGTGCTTTCTGCAGAATCTGCAGTACTTCTTCATTTCGAGACGGTCAGGGTCGTGCTTCTTGTTCTTCATGGTGTTGTAGTTTCTCTGCTTGCACTCGGAGCATCTCAAAGTGACTTTAACGCGCATAACGGCACCTCCTTAATATTGCCTCCCTGTATCACCCCGGCTATGAAAAATTTAGTAAGCGGCTAACTACAAATCGCCGCTCCGGGGCTGAAAAAGGCGCACAAAAAAAGCCCTGTTCACAGGTAGAATCATTCTATCACAGGGGGTGTACGAAGTCAACAACTTTTTTCATTATTTTTCGTTAATTTTGCTGTTTATTTTACGGTTGAGTTGATATATAATGGGGGAAAGAAAACGAAGGAGAAAATATCATGAAAGTGATGGGAATTGATTACGGCGACGCAAGAACAGGCATCGCGATTTCGGATCTTTTGCACAGTATTGTGGGCTCCACAACGGTGATCCACAGCCGCAATATGGACAAGACCCTGGCAGAAGTATGCCGCCTTGTGAAAGAGAATGATGTAGGGGAGATCGCCGTAGGCCTTCCCAGGAATATGGACGGCACCGAGGGACCCCGTGCCGATGTGTGCAAGGTGTTTGCGCAAAAGGTGGAAGAGGCCACCGGCAAGCCTGTGAAGCTGTGGGACGAGCGCCGCACTACCGTTGAGGCCCATAATATTCTCTCTGCCCATAACTACCACGGCAAGAAGCGCAAGGACACCGTGGACGCTGTGGCCGCATCTCTGATCCTTGAGGGCTATCTGGCGTTCAGAAAACGATAAAAAGCAGGAGCATTACGGCTCCTGCTTTTTCGTTTTATACAGTAGTTCCCGGATGCCGGTGATGATCAGCAATCCACCAAAAAGCTTTTTCAGCATATCCAGCTCCAGCCTGGTGCTGAGCAGGGAACAAACCGCAGCGGCAATACTGCCGGCAAAAATGGCGGGAAGGATCCTTTTAATATCCAGCTTGCCCTGTTTCCACCGGAACAAGGATGCGATCACTGCAGAGGGGAGAAAGAACAGAAGATTCAACACTCTGGCCTCCGGGTGGGCTATGCCCAGCACCAGCGTCAGCCATAAGATCAGCAGACTGCCGCCACCGACACCGATTCCAGCCAAAAATCCAAGTACTGTCGAGACAGTCAAAACAACAGGAAAGGATTCTAACACAGGTAGCGTACACCTCCCCAAAGGATCAAAACACCGAGAATGCGGTGAAGCCACTTTACCGGGATCTTTTTGCCCCATAATCCTGCGGCGACACCGCCCAGACCGCTGCCTAAAAGATAGGGAAGTGCTTGCAGCCAGTCAAAGCCGCCATCCGGCCAGGACAGACAAAGTGATACCAGACAGACCGGCAGAATGACAGAAACGGAAGAGGGGAATACCTCCTCATCGGGAACTTTTGCTACACCTGTCAGCAGAGGTACCAATACCATACCGCCGCCGGCACCGAACAGTCCGTTTACAACACCTGCTCCCAGACCAGCTGCTACGGAACCGATATGCTTTTTTAAGTTCAAAAAAACCCCCCCTGTGGAAATTGTTCCACAGGGGGTTTGGATTATTCGTCAGACAGAATGATGGAAGAATCCACCTTGCTCAGGTCGCCTCTTGCAACATTCACATCGATCACATCGGAATACCAGGCCTCAATGTCGGTGTTGGTCAGCTCCTGAGTGATCAGCATATCACGGTAGGACAGCTCATCATCGCCAACATAGTACATCACATGATAGCCGTATTCGGTTTCGATGACTTCTGCATCGCCGGTCTGACGGACGGGATCGATGGCCCAATGCAGGAAGTTATGCACATAGCTGGAGTCGTGGTTGATGTCCTCGAACAGACCGCCGGTGGAAGCGGAGGAATCATCACTGTGTGCCTTAACCAGCTCAATGAAGCTCTCTTCAGTAGCTTCACCGCTGCGCCAGGTAGCCAGATAACCATCGGCCTCGGCCTTTGCGGCCGCCTTCATCTTATCGGTAACGGTGCCGTCTTCGCTCTCTTCGAACTGAACAAGCAGGTGACGGACGTTGGCCATGGGATCGGTGTTGTGATCAGCGCTGTGGAACAGAACCACATAGTAGCTCAGCTCCTGGGTCACTTCGTTGCCGTTCTCGTCGGTGGTGACGCTCTGGCTGGGGATCACTGCGATGTCATGCTCTTGACGAGCGTCATCACTGACCCAGTCGCGGATGGTGGTAACAACATTGGAGTACAGGTTGGCTTCGTACTTGGTGGAAGCGGCGGAAGTGCCTGTGTTGATCTCTAGAGCAGCGATTGCTGCATCCAGCTCGGCAGAAGTGGTGGCGGAAAGCAGAGACTCAGCGGCGGCCTTTGCCTTTGCGGCGGCAGCCTTGACTTGCTCGTCGGTGGGGTTCTCACTCTCATCTTCTGCCAGGAACTTGACATAGCTCAGCGTGTAGCAGTCATAGGTGTAGGAAGAGAAGTTATGGTACTTGTCTGCCTCATATGCGCGCAGGGCTGCATCGTCATAAACAAGGCTGTCTGCGTAGTCAGTGTAGTAGGAGGATGCGATTGCGGTCACTTCCATATATTTACGGATAGACTCTTCGCTGGCACCGTGGCCGTAATACCGCTGCAGATAATCATCGGTATCCAGTTGGGACATGGAAGCATACAGCTTCAGCATGTTGATGCTGCTGTCGATGGTGATCTGGTCGTCTTCAGTAAGACTGCGGCCTTCTGCGATGGCGCGGTCATACAGAGCGTAGTTGGCAGTTGCCTGCTCGACGGCCATATCCACGAAGTAGTCAGCCCAGGTGGAGCCGTCAGCGCCGTAGGCCTGCTCGTCCAGAGGCAGAGTGATATCCAGACCCATCATAGTCAGGTAGTAGGAAGCATAATCGCCGTAGGTACTGGTCCACTCATTGTAAGTGTTGGTGACGGTGTCGATATAATAGTAGTTCAGCTCAACGGCATTGATCTCGTGCTCACCCACAGTAAGAGCAACGGTATTCTTTTCGATGATGCCGGAGTTACGGATGCCGCCAACGATACCCACGGTCAGAGCCACGACTACGATGACAGCCATGATCACCACGAAAAGTGTGGTGGTGGTTTTCAGCTTTTTCTGTTCTTTCTGTTCTTTGCGCTGCTTTTCGGTGATGGCAGCTGCATTCTGTTCCTTGCGGAGCTTTTTCTTGCTGGATGCACTCATTGTGATCATTTCCTCTCGATGTCTGTTTGGTACATATTGCCCATATTAGGGCATAGACCACGGTATTATAACCTATTTTATTGTGGGTTTCAAGTGCTAATTGAAGCGAAAACAGGGAAAAAGAAAAAATTTACAAAAAAACATGGGGAGCAGAACTCCCCATGCCATGACCCGCTTTGGCCGTAACGCATCCGATTATGACCTGCACGAACGGCAGGTGGGTTGCCGCTCCTTTCCTTAGCTGCTCCCAACGTCCGCAACATGTCTAAGCATGGGCGGGAGGTCTGCAATCCGGAGAGGAAGACTAACATCCCATATTAATGATGTGGGTCCAAAAGGACACGCTACGCACCAAGCAGGCTGCGATTATTCATCATCTTCGTAAAGCTGATCTATCAGCAGTTCGTAGACAGCATCATGCTCCGCCTGATCTTCCACGGCACACAGGATCTCCTCACCGTCCTCGTCGACGCCCTTGAGAATATCCACAGTGTAATCTTCGTCTTCGTTGCCTGCCGGTATTACAGCATAGTAAATACAGCCGTTGTACTCTATATTGGAGAGGACCTCCAGCTCAAATTCGGTACCGTCCTCATCAGCAATGGTAATAAAATCAGAACCATAATGATCTGCCACTTTGCAATTCCTCCAGACATGCGGTGTATATTAGTATTGTACTAGCATGCCGGCACAAAATCAAGTGGAATTATTTGAACCTTACGATAGAAAATCTTCCAGCAGCTTATTCAGATGTTCTTCCCCCGAAACGGGGATGCCCTGATTCAGCGCCTGCTGGTCTGCTTTTGGATACAGGGCGGCCCGGTAGGGGAATACCTGTACCGGCTGAGTCTGTTGTGTGCTCCACAGGGTAATGTACCCGTTGTGCAGACCGAGGTACAGTCCCAACAGCAGGAATATTAGCGCTCGTTTTTTCATGGTCTTCTCCTTGGAATTTATGACTGCTTCTTTTAAATATAGTATTCCTGAACCTTCATGATTTATTAAAAAATAGTTATAAAAATAGGTCTTTCGTTTTTGTGTGGGGTATGCTATAATAGTATGAAGCGTGATATGCGCTTATGACAAGTAATAATGATTTTTGCCATGCAGTATTCCATCGCTGCTGTTATGGAGGGTATATAATGTTATTTCGTAAGAAGAAAGATGTACAGCGTCAGGACTGGAAACCACATTGGACCATCAGTTTGATGCACAAGATCTGGATGATCGCCTTTACTGCGTTTAAGATCGCAGTGGGTGCGGCATCCACTGTACTGCTGATTATCGTGATTTGTATGTTTGTCTTTGTGGGCATCCTGGGTGACTACCTGCAGGAGGATATTCTGCCCAATTCTGTTATGGAAAACATACTGGCGGACTATGACCATGAGCAGAATTCCTATTTATACTATGTGGATTCCTACGGTGATATCCAGCTCTACCAGAATATTTACGCAGAGACCAGCAGCGAGTGGGCTGCCTATGAGGATATTCCTGAGGATATGATCCATGCAGCGGTCGCCATAGAAGACCACCGCTTTTACGAGCACCAGGGAGTTGACTGGATCACCACCGTAAAGGCAACTGCCAGGATGTTCTTCGGAGACTCCTCTGTGGGCGGCTCCAGTATTACACAGCAGCTGATCAAGAATGTGCTTTTGACCGAGGATCAAAGTGCCAACGAGATCACAGTGCAGCGCAAAGTACTGGAGATATTCCGTGCCATCCAGCTGGAAAAATCCTATGACAAAGAGACCATCATTGAGATGTATCTGAATGTCATCTACCTTGGTCAGAACTGCCGCGGTGTCCGCGCGGCGGCAGAGCAGTACTATGGCAAAGAGCTGGAGAAGCTGACCCTTGCGGAGTGCGCAAGTATCATCAGCATTACCAACAATCCGTCCCTGTTCGATCCCTACAGTGATAATGTGTTTACCTATGCTGGGGAAGAGCGTGACGGTATGGGCCGAAACAAATACCGCCAGGAGCTGGTATTAGGCGCCATGCTGGAGTATGAATGGATCACCCAGGAAGAATATGATGAAGCGGTCGCCCAGGAGTTGGTGCTTAAGTCCAGCATTGCTCCTGAGGACAGGATGACAACCTGCAACAACCCCGAGTGCACCTATGAGGATATCCTCAGCACCTATTATCTGGATACCGGCTTCTATTACTGCCCTGCATGCGGCAGCGAAGCAAATGTGGAAGAAAACGCCTCCCAGACATATTATTCCTGGTACACGGAAGTCGTCCTGGAGGATGTGGCAAAGGGTCTGGCGGAGCAGGACGGCGTTGCATGGAACGATGCCACCGAGCAACTCTATAAGCAGAAGATCCAGCGGGGCGGCTATCATATTTACACTTGCCTTGATATGGAAGTACAGGAGCAGTTGGATTCCGTTTATACGGATACCGACAAGATCCCCTCTGTCAGAGGCGGTCAGCAGCTGCAGTCTGCAATGGTGATCATTGACAATGCCACCGGCGACATCGTAGCACTGGTTGGCGGTGTGGGCGAGAAAGAAGGCTTTGATAACTGGAACCGTGCCCTGTCCCGGCGCCAGTCCGGCTCCTCCATCAAGCCGCTGGCAGTATATGCCCCCGCATTTGAAGCAGGTGTGATCTCTCCGGCCACCGTTGTTCTGGACATGCCCATCTCCTATCATAACGGCTGCTATCCCCAGAATGATACCAGAACCTACAGCTACAGCAGAACCATATACAGTGCTGTGACCGACTCTGTTAACGCAGTGTCTGCCAGAACCCTGGAGCTTGAGGGTATCAATTACGGCTTCAATTTCGCGAAAGAGAAGTTCCGGCTGTCTACCTTGGTGGAAAGCTACGTGGATTCCGACGGAACGGAGCATACTGATATTGCTGTCGGTCCTTTGGCTCTGGGCGCTCAGACTTGGGGCGTTACGGTAAGGGATATGGCCACCGCGTTTGCTACCTTTGCCAACAACGGTGTCTACCGCGAGGCGAGAACCTTTACAAAAGTATACGACAGTGAAGGCAATCTGGTCCTTGATAATGTTCAAGAGCAGGAGCAGATACTCAGCGAAAAAACCGTCAATTATATGAATTACTGCCTTGTGAACGCAACGGCAACCGGTACCGGTGAGGAAGCCAAGATTTCCGGTATGACCGTGGCTGGCAAGACCGGTACTACCGATGACAAGAAGGACAGATGGTATTGCGGTTTTACCGGCTATTATACCGCTGCGGTCTGGTCCGGCTTTGATACGCCCGCAACGATCCGCCCCAGATCTGTGACCAATCCTTCCGCTTATCTGTTCAGCAAGGTCATGAAACCTCTGCACAGCGGACTTTACAACATTTCTTTGTATGATACCGGTGATATGGTCAAGGTGTCCATGTGTCTGGATTCCGGTAAGCGTGCCACGGATGCCTGTGCAGCGGATATCCGTGAGACCAGCCGCACCAGCAGCGCCTATGTCTATCCCGATGACCGTGTTTCCGCAACCTGTGATCAGCATGTCCTTGTGGAGTACTGCTCTCACGGCGGTGTAGCCACGGAGTATTGCCACATGTTTGCAGAGGAGGATCCCACCGTCAAGTTCAGCAGCGTTGGCTTGCTGAAGCTGACCAGCGGTGAACTGGAAGAGCTTCTGCGCCCCGGCAAGTACCTGAAGGGCACCTTCAAGCAGAACAATTATATTTATCTGATCGATAAAGACGGCGATGATGCGGTATTCTCCGGCATCGCAGGTGATATTGACCAGTGGAAGAACGCACCTTATATCATTTGCCCGGTGCATACCCCCACTGCATGGGAGGAATACCAGCTTCAGAAGCAGGAGCCTACCATTCCGGATGACGGAACAACCGATTCCACTGACACCCCGGTGGTTGACCCCACAGACCCTGCACAATAATACCAATTAAGGAGAAAGCCATGATTTGGATCTCTGATCAATGGAAAGATTACGAGGTGCTTGATACCTCTGCCGGTGAACGGCTTGAGCGTTGGGGTAAGTATATCCTGGTGCGCCCCGATCCGCAGGTGATCTGGAATACACCCCATGCTGACCCGGCCTGGAAAAAGTACGATGCCCGCTATGTCCGTTCTTCCACGGGAGGCGGTCATTGGACGAACCATCATTTACCGGAACGCTGGCAGATCAAATATAAGGATTACCTCACCTTTAATGTCAAGCCCATGAATTTCAAGCATACGGGCGTATTTCCCGAGCAGGCAGCCAACTGGGATTTTATCCGGGATAAGGTTACATCTGCCGGCCGTCCGGTGCGGGTGCTGAATCTGTTCGCTTATTCCGGCGGCGCTACGCTGGCAGCTGCAGCAGGCGGTGCGGAGGTCTATCATGTGGATGCCTCTAAGGGAATGGTGGCATGGGCTAAGGAAAATGCCGCCGCCTCCGGTCTGTCTGACAGACCCATTCACTGGATCGTGGACGACTGCGGAAAGTTTATCCAGCGTGAGATCCGCCGTGGCCGGCGTTATGACGGCATCATTATGGATCCTCCCAGCTACGGCCGCGGTCCCAGCGGTGAGATCTGGAAGATGGAAACCAGTTTTTATCCCTTCCTGCTGGAGGTAGGCAAGCTGCTGACAGATAACCCTTTGTTTGTTATTATCAATTCCTACACCACAGGCCTTGCCCCTTCTGCAGTGGGCTATGCCTCTGATGTGGTTTTCGGAGCGACACACGGCGGCAGCACCGCTGTGGGTGAGCTTGGCCTGCCGGTCCGGTCTTCCGGGCTGATGCTGCCCTGCGGCGCCGCAGGCCGCTGGACTCCCTGATTTGTTAGGAGGAAGAAAGTTGTCAACTGCAATCAGTGTAGAGCACCTGGCGTATACTTATCCGGGTGTGGACAATAACCCCGGCGTAGCTGTATTTGAGAACCTGGATCTTACCATTGAGGAAGGTACATTTGTTGCCGTCCTCGGCCCTAACGGCTGCGGAAAGTCTACCCTTGCCAAGCATTTTAATACGATTTTGCTTCCCTGCGGCGGTAAGGTCTATGTTTACGGAATGGATACCTCTGATGAGGACAAGCTGATCGCCGTCCGCCGCAATGTGGGCATGGTGTTCCAGAATCCGGACAACCAGATCGTCGCCAATGTAGTGGAGGAGGATGTGGCCTTTGGCCCGGAGAATCTGGGAATTGCCAGTCCCGCCATCCGCCACCGTGTGGACAATGCTCTGAAGCAGGTGGGCATGTATGAGTACCGGGAGCATGCGCCCCATCTTCTGTCCGGCGGACAGAAGCAGCGTGTAGCAATTGCTGGTGTTATCGCCATGGAGACCAGATGCATCGTCCTGGACGAGCCGACTGCTATGCTGGATCCCAAGGGTCGCCGTGAAGTGGTGGAAACCATCAGCCGGCTGAATAAGGATAAGAAAATCACTGTGGTCCTGATTACCCACCATATGGATGAAGCCGCAAAGGCGGATCGGGTTGTGGTGCTTCACGAGGGCGCGGTTGCGCTGGACGGAACACCCCAGCAGGTGTTCTCTCAAGTGGAAAAACTCCACAGCATCGGTCTGGCAGCCCCGGACACGGTAGAACTGTGCTGGGAGCTGAATCAGGATGGATTCACACTGCCGCTGGAGCGGCTGAGTACAGAAGAATGTGCGCAGGCACTTTATGATGCAGTAAAGGCCTGATCCACCGGAGGAATGTATCGTGGCACCTATTTTACAGGTACAGAATTTACAACATATATACAGTGCCGGAACGCCCTTTGAGCATGTTGCGCTGAAGGATGTTTCCTTTACCGTGGAACGGGGCGAGTTTATCGGTGTGATCGGTCATACCGGCTCTGGAAAATCCACCCTGATGCAGCACCTTAATGGCCTTTTGAAGCCTACTTCCGGACAGGTCCTGCTGGATGGCAAGGACATCTGGTCGGACAAGAAACTGACACGGCAAAGCCGTTTTCGGGTAGGTTTGGTGTTCCAGTACCCGGAGTATCAGCTTTTTGAAGAGACGGTCTATAAAGACATCGCTTACGGTCCAGGCAACATGGGCCTACCCAAGGAAGAGATCGATCGCCGTGTCCGTGAGGCTGCAGGCTTTGTGGGTCTTACCGAGGAGCAGCTCCAGGCCTCTCCCTTTGACCTGTCCGGCGGACAGAAGCGCCGTGTCGCCATCGCGGGTGTTATCGCCATGGAGCCGGAAGTGCTGATTTTGGATGAACCCACCGCCGGCCTTGACCCGGAGGGGAGGGAAGACATTCTGCAGAATATCGATCATTACCGCAAGGCCAAGAATGCCACCATTATGATGGTGAGCCATTCCATGAGTGATGTGGCACGCCTTGCTCAGCGCTTGCTTGTGATGTGCGATGCAACCCTGGCTATGGACGGAACGCCCTATGAAGTGTTCTCCCACGCTCAGGAACTGCTGGATATGGGCCTGGATATTCCCGAGATCACACGGGTGTTTCTGAAGCTGCGGCAGATGGGACTGGATGTGGATCAGGTCTATACCATGGATCAGGCAGTCCGTGAGATCAAGCGGCTGAAGGGAGGTACTGCCCATGCTTAAGGACATTACCCTTGGCCAGTATTTCCCGGGGAATTCTCCCGTACACCGCCTGGATCCCAGAACCAAGCTGATCATGCTGGTGGCGTATATCGTATCGCTGTTTGTGGCGCAGAACTGGATCTCTTACAGTCTGAACTTGCTGTTCCTGGCGATGGTGATCGCGGTCTCTACGATCCCGGTGAAATCCATTGTCCGGGGCATGAAGCCACTGGTATTTATTCTGATCTTCACCGGTATTCTGAATCTGTTCTTCACCGCGGGTGAAACGGTTTGGGTGGAGTTTTGGGGAATTACCATTACGGAAGAGGGCGTTGTGCGTGCAGTGTTTATGGTACTTCGCATTCTTATGCTGATCTCCGGTACCTTCTTGCTCACATATACCACATCTCCCATTGCTTTGACCGATGGTCTGGAGTCCCTTCTCAGCCCTTTGAAGAAGCTGAAGCTTCCTGTTCATGAGCTTTCCATGATGATGTGTATTGCATTGCGGTTTATCCCCACCCTTATTGAGGAGACGGACAAGATCATGTCTGCCCAGAAGGCCAGAGGTGCGGATTTTGAGACCGGCAATCTGCTTCAGCGCGTAAAGGCGCTGGTGCCCATTCTGGTACCGCTGTTCATCAGTGCGTTCCGCCGGGCGGATGAGCTGGCTACGGCCATGGAATGCCGCTGTTATCAGGGTGGCGACGGCCGTACAAAGATGAAGATACTGCGCTACAAGCGTACTGACCTGCAAGCCTTTGGCATTGGCATTGTTCTGCTTGCCGCAGTATTTACACTGAAGCACTTCGGCTTGTGAGGTGTGTATGCGCAATATTGCTCTTTTCTTGACTTATGAGGGAACGGCCTACCATGGCTGGCAGATCCAGAAAAATCTGTCCACCGTGCAGCAGACCCTGGAGAAGGCTGTTCAGATGCTCACCGGAGCATACAGCCATGTAACAGGCTGTGGTCGGACGGACGCCGGTGTCCACGCAAGGCACTATGTGGCGAATTTCCGCACCGAATCCACTATACCGGTGGAGCGGCTGCCCTATGCGCTGAACACACACCTTCCGGTGGACATTGTTGTGAACAAGGCATTTGAAGTCCACGAAGATTTCAATGCCATCGGCTCCTGTGCCCGGAAGGAATATACCTACACCATTTATAATTCCCGTGTCCGTGATCCCTTCTATGTGAACCGGGCATGGTTTTATCCCAAGCATCTGGATGAAAAGATCATGCAGCGGGCGGCTGATCAATTTGTGGGCACCCATGATTTTGCCGCTGTAAGGTCTGTAGGAACAGATGTAAAATCCACCGTCCGGACCGTGTATTATTTTAATGTGGAACGGCACGGTAACATTATTGAACTGAAGGTTTGCGCCAACGGCTTTTTGTACAACATGGCCCGTGCCATGGTTGGCACCGTTGTCTATGCGGCGGAGGGAAAGATCAAGCCCGAGGAGATCGGCAGGATCCTGGATTCCGGAAACCGTACAGCGGCGGGTCCCACCGTTCCTGCAGGCGGTCTTTATATGACCCACCTGTGGTATGATGACGGTGTGGAGAAGTTTGAGTGTCCGGACATGGCATAACGCAGTCAACAGGCTGCTGAGTAAGCAGCCCAAATTCTATTCCCCAGCAAAGGTAGTGAATAAGTATGCAGCCTAAGATGTGTACCAAATGTAAAAAGAATATCGCCGTCGTTTTTATCACCAAGGTGGAAAACGGCGTGACAATGAACGAGGGCTATTGCCTCAAGTGCGCCCGGAGTCTGGGTATTCCCCAGATCGATGCTGCGGTAAAGCAGATGGGGTTTTCCGATGAAGATCTGGACAATCTCACCGATGAGATGAGTAATATGTTCGGTCAGCTGGACGGCAGCGAAGCAGACGGGGATGATATGGACAGCCAGACTGCCACCTTCCCACTGCTGAATCAGCTGTTTGGCTCCTCCAGTCAGCCCAACCTGCCGGCAAAGAAGGAAGATCCTGCCCAGGAGAAGGACGTGCCCCCCAAGGCCAAGAATAAAAAGCATAAGTTCCTGGACACCTATTGCATGGATCTGACGGGTCGTGCCCGTGAGGGAAAGCTGGATAAGGTGATCGGCCGGGATGTGGAGACTGAGCGTGTGATCCAGATTCTGAACCGCCGTCAGAAGAACAATCCCTGTCTTATTGGCGAACCCGGTGTGGGCAAGACTGCCATTGCGGAGGGACTTGCCCAGCGGATCGCCGCAGGCGAAGTGCCCTACAAGCTGCGTAACAAGGAGGTCTTCCTTCTGGATCTGACGGCTCTGGTGGCAGGTACGCAGTTCCGTGGCCAGTTTGAAAGCCGCATGAAGAGCCTTATTAGTGAAGTGAAGGCTTGCGGAAATATTATTCTCGTCATTGATGAAGTTCATAATCTCGTGGGTGCCGGCGATGCGGAAGGCTCCATGAATGCCGCCAATATTCTGAAGCCTGCCCTGTCCCGGGGTGAGATCCAGGTCATCGGTGCTACCACCTTCAATGAGTACCGCAACCACATTGAAAAGGATGCTGCCCTGGAGCGCCGTTTCCAGCCTGTGTCTGTTGCAGAACCTTCCATTGAGGAGGCCTGCCAGATCATGCGGGGCATTGCCAAGAGCTATGCGGATTTCCACGGTGTGACCATTTCTCCCGAGATCGCCCGCCAGTGTGTCATCCTTTCCGAGCGGTATATTACCGACCGCTTCCTGCCGGATAAGGCCATCGACCTTCTGGACGAGGCCTGCTCTGATGTGAATCTGCGCTGTAAGGAGATCTCTCTGCGTGCGGAACTGAAGAAGGAACGGGATGATTACGAGCTGGAGCTGCAAATGCTCACCGACGACACGGAAAATCAAAATTATGAACGCCTGGCACACATCCGCAGCAAGCTGTGCCGGATTGCTGACCAGATCGAGGAGCTGGACAAGATCCCCGCACCTGCTGTGACTATCGAAAACCTTGCCCGGATCATTGAACTTTGGACGAAGATCCCGGCCTCCAAGATAAAGGCTCAAGAATATGAACAGATCCGTGGTCTGGCTGACCGCTTGAAGGAACACATCGTCGGCCAGGATGAGGCGGTGGATGCGGTAGCCAAAGCGATCCGCAGAAACCGGGTGGGCATCAGCCCCAAGAAGCGGCCTGTATCCTTTATCTTTGTAGGTCCCACCGGTGTTGGTAAAACGGAGCTTGTGAAATGTCTTGCAAACGACATGTTTGATTCTGTGGATGCGCTGATCCGCCTTGACATGTCGGAATATATGGAAAAGCATACGGTGTCCAAGCTGATCGGTTCTCCTCCCGGTTATATCGGCTATGATGAAGCTGGCCAGCTCACAGAGAAGATCCGCCGCAAGCCCTACAGCGTGGTGCTGTTTGATGAGATCGAGAAGGCGCACCCCGATGTGCTGAATATCCTGCTTCAGGTCCTGGATGACGGTCGTATCACCGATGCCCAGGGCAGAGTGGTGAATTTTGAAAACGCCATCATCGTCATGACCTCCAATGCAGGCTCTGAGGGCCGTGTTGGAGGACTGGGCTTTGGCCGCACTGACAAGGAACAGACCAGCGAAAAGACCATGAAGGCACTAAAGGAATTCCTCCGTCCGGAGTTCCTGAACCGAGTGGATGAGATCATCACCTTCAATCATTTGACTGAAGAAAACTTCCTGGGGATCGCGGACATCATGCTGGCAGAGCTGAAAGAAAGCCTTGCGGTCCGGGGTCTTACCCTCACATGGGACGATGCAATCCGCAGCGATCTGGTGAAGAAGGCATATTCCGTGACCTACGGTGCCCGGAATCTGCGCCGGACCATTCAGCGTGAACTGGAGGATCCTATTTCTGAGCGGATCATTGATTCTTTTGAATCACCCATTTCCGCAATCCATGCCAAGCTGGAGGGAGAACAGATCGTTTTGGATGTAAAATGATAAATACCGGCAGGATCACCCTGCCGGTATTTTTTACAAGTCAAATTCGTGGGGCAGCTTGTCAGAAACCTTCCATGCTGCTTCTTCCACCTTGTTGGCGGCTTTGGCAGCCAATCGTCTTGTGGGATTGTTTCGGGGCATCATCATAATCGCAACCGCGCCCGCTGCGGCACCCAGCCCCATGGTGATCGCCCAACCTTTCAAATGCATCAATATCCCTCCTTTCTTTTTTAGTATGCCCCGTATCAAAAAATTCTTGTTTGTGTCCTTGCGGATGGGAAATTTTACTGATATAATGTAAAAAAAGAGGAGGCGATGGTATGTCCGTGGACAAGTTGCAGGAGAAGATCCGTAAATTGAAGAACCCCTCTGTTATCGATTTTTCTGTTACAGAGGACCAGATTCCGCCCCACATCCTTGCAGAGGAGGGGAGCTTCGCTGCCGGCTATATGCGCTTTTGCCGGGAGCAGATGGCAGAGCTGAAGGGTATTGTTCCCGCTGTGCGTTTTTCCTTCTCCCATTTTGCCCTTTTGGGACAGCTGCCGCTTTTTTATGAGCTTGTTGCATTTGCGGGCGTACAGGGCTTTTATGTAATCGTGGACGCGCCGGAAGCACTTTCCGTACAAGCAGCTGAGCTTGCCGCTCAGCAACTGCTTTCCGTGAACTGTGATGCCATCCTCGTATCTGCCTATATCGGCAGTGATGGTGTAAAGCCTTTTATTAAGAGACTGAAGAGTAGCGGCAAGGCGCTGTTTGTTGTGGTTCGTACCGCCAATAAATCTGCATCTGAGCTGCAGGATCTGATGACCGGTTCCCGTCTTGTACATATGGCATCTGCAGATATGGTGAACCGTTTGGGCGAAGCCTTCCCGTGCCGCTGCGGTTATAACCATGTTGCTGCTCTGGCAAGCGCATCTTCTGCTGACAGCCTCAAATCTCTGCGGTCAAAATACAAGAATGTATTTCTTTTGTTGGACGGATATGATTATCCCAATGCCAATGCCAAAAATTGCAGCTATGCCTTTGATAAGTTGGGTCACGGTGCTGCAGCCTGTGCCGGTGCATCGGTAACAGCGGCCTGGAAGACGGAAGACTCTGACGGTACAGAGCATGCTGCGCTTGCTGTGCAGGCAGCAGAACGGATGAAAAAGAATCTCACACGATATATTACGATCTTATAAAACGGGCCGGGGTAATACCCCGGCTTTTGTTTTACTTCCGGCCTCGACCCATTCGGCTGTCGGCACCGGTTTCGGGATTCTGATTGCCAATGGCGCCTTCATCGCTGTTACCGCTACCGCTGTCGCTGTTGTTGCCGCTTCCGTTGCCGGAGTTTTCGGTACCGTCTGTGCCGTTATTCATTCCGGGCATGGAGTTGTCCACATTGGGATCGGGAATGTTCGTCTCCAGGGTCGGCATCGGCTCTGTTTGTACAGGTGCGGTTTCGGGAGCCGTGGTTGGCAGGGTGGTAACTACGGTAGGAGTGGTTTCCGGTGTGTCATTACGCATGCGGCAAGCGGCCAGAGACAGAACAAGCACAACTGCCAGCAAGACAGCGCTGAGTTTTTTCATATATAGATCCTCCTGAATTGTTGTTGCATTTGTATTATTTCCGGAAAACATATATTTACCCTGGTAAAATCTGCAATAATTCTGAATGATTTTGTAAAAAAGGCGTTGCTATTTTTATTCTCGTAAAGTATAATGTACGAGAACAATAAAAATAAAAGGAGTATTTCTTATGAAAAAGCTCGCTGTTAAAAAGGGTGCCGAATGCATGGCTTGTCTGGAATGCGTTCGTGCCTGTTCCAATGCGTTTTACAAGGAATTTGATGAGGACCTGTCCTGCATCAAAATCGTAGAAAAGAACGGTGCCGCAAAGCCTATGGTTTGTATTGAATGCGGCAAGTGCGCCAAGGTTTGTGAGGCCGGTGCCATTACACAGAATCCCAAGACCGGCGTGTACATGATCAATAAGAAGCTCTGCACCTCCTGCGGCAAGTGTGTTGAGGTTTGCCCCATGAAGGTTATGGTGGCACCTGCCAACGGCCCTACTTCCAAGTGCCTGGCCTGCGGTATCTGCGTTAAGGCATGTCCCATGGAGATCCTGGAGATCGTGGAAAAATAAGCATACAGAGGACAACCATTCCGGTTGTCCTCTGTTAGCAAATGCGTTTAAATAGGTGATGCACAGTGAATAGACCTGAAACCGATAAAAAGGAAAATAAAAAGCGCGGTTGTTTGATCGTACTGAGCGTAATTTTGGCGCTGATCATGATCGTTTTAATCGGCGTAACGATTTTTATCAACCACATGCTGGGTAAAATCAGCCGTGAGGATGCAGTTGTTGAGACCTTGTCACAGGAGGAGATCCAGCAGATTTTGAACGAAACGGAGCCGGAGGACATTGATTATACCGGTGAAGTTCTGGATGAGGTTACCATGCCCAGTGAGGCTGTGGAGACCCTGGAGACCGGTGATAATGTGATCAATATTCTGCTGGTCGGTCAGGATACCTACAGCAACAGAAGCCGTTCCCGAACCGATACCATGATCCTTTGCACCGTTAATAAGGAAACGAAAACGCTGACCATGACATCCTTTATGCGTGATCTGTATGTGGTCATTCCCGGTTACCAGGACCAGCGGCTGAATGTTCCTTATGTACTTGGAGGTTTCCAGACGCTGTATGACACGCTGGAGTATAACTTCGGTGTTGAGGTAGAGCACGGAATTGCTGTAAATTTCTCCAGCTTCCCTCAGGTGATTGACGCTGTCGGCGGCGTGGATATCGAACTCACCAAGTCCGAAGCCAAGCATTTGAACGGACAGGAGGGTTCCTGGAATCTTAAGGCCGGTGTGAACCATCTCAACGGTAAACAGGCGCTGGCATATTCCCGTATTCGAAAGATAGACAGCGACTTCAACCGTACCAGCCGTCAGCGGAAGGTGCTGACAGCGGTACTGAACAAGGCAAAAACCTTGTCTGTTAGTCAGCTCTATGATCTGGTGGAGACATTGATCCCCTTGGTTTATACCGACATGACCGATGCTGAGATCATCAGCACAGCGGTTGAAATTGCGCCTCTGCTGCTGGATATACAGATCGTTACTCAGCGAATCCCTGTAGACGGGGAGTATAAGAGTACGATGATCAGGGGTATGGCTGTGTTGGTGCCGGATACGGAGGCCAACAGACAGTTCCTTGAGGATACCCTTGGTACAACATCAGATTGATTCAAAACCAGCCGCCTACCCACCTTTGGGGAGGCGGCATTTATTACAGATGATCACAAAAAAACTATAGGTTTCAATTGCATATTGTAATGAAATGTGATATACTGTAACCGATCATACACCCGGAGGCGTTTATATTGGAGAAAACGGTTTTTCAGGAAAAAATCACTACTTTATTACCGGAAATTGCGTTCCGACTGAATGAACCTATGGCAAAGCATACTTCCTTCCGTATTGGCGGACCGGTGGAAGTCATGGCTTTTCCAAAGGGTAGAGAGGAACTTTCCCAACTTATAAAAACGTCCTGTTTATTGGACATGAAGCCCGCTATTTTAGGTTCAGGAACAAATATCCTTGCCCCTGATGAAGGAATGAAGGGCCTGGTTATTTGCCTTAAAGACGGACTGGACGGTATGGAGCAGATTGGCGAGACCACTATTAAAGTTGACGCCGGTATCAGCATGGGCCGTGCTGCTGTATTTGCGGCAAATCTGGGCTTGTCCGGCCTGGAATTTGCCCACGGTATTCCCGGTACAGTTGGCGGCGGCGTTTATATGAATGCCGGTGCTTACGGCGGTGAGATTTGTCAGGTTTGCACAAGCGTGGATGTTATGTTCCCCAATGGCGAGATCCGGACTTATACCGGTGAGGAAATGTGCTTCTCCTACCGCCACAGCCGTATGGAGGATGAGCAGGGAATCGTCTTGAGCGCGGTGTTCTCTCTGGAAAAGAAACCGGAAGAAGAGATTCGCGGCAAAATGCAAGATCTGATGTCCCGTCGTAAAACCAGTCAGCCTCTGGACATTCCTTCTGCCGGTTCAACCTTTAAGCGTCCCGTGGGCGGTTACGCCGCGGCGCTGATTGATCAGTCCGGGCTGAAAGGCTTCCAAGTGGGCGGGGCAGCAGTTTCTGAAAAACATGCTGGCTTTGTGGTGAATCTGGGCGGCGCAACAGCGGCAGATGTCCGGTCTTTGATGACGCAGGTATCCCAGAAAGTTTATGATGATTCCGGGATCCGTCTGGAGCCGGAGGTAAGACTTTGGTAATTTGAAAGGAGGGGACGGGCAATGATTTCTTTTTCCGCCGGCGCAAAGGCAGAGATCTGCCGCAATATCCCCTCCAAACGGTGCTGTATTCTGTCAGCCTGTTTTGGCGTTCTGCTGTTCTGCAACAGCTTCAGTGCGGATGGGATCAGGATCATTACGGAGAGCAGGGAATTTGCGCAGCTGCTCCCTAAACTGTTCAAGAAAGCATTTAATCTGACATTTGACACGCAACCGGACGACGAGAGTGCCGGCAAGCTGAACTTCCAGATCACAGACCCGGTGAAGATCCATGCCATTATGACTGCGTTTGGTTTTGATCCTGCCGATACACTTTCGATGCATATCAATCTGCCGGTGGTGGAGGAGGACTGCTGTAAGGCATCGTTCCTGCGGGGTGCGTTTCTTGCAGGCGGCTCTGTGACCGACCCGGAAAAGGGTTACCATCTGGAACTGACCACAACACACCATTCCGTTGCCCGGGAGGGTTACCCCCTAATGTATGAGGTCATGGGCTTTTATCCCAAAACCGCCAAACGGGGCGGGGGACAGGTTTTATATTTAAAGCAGAGTGACCTTATCTCCGATGCTCTCATTTATCTGGGTGCGCCGATAGCCGCCATGGGTATTATCGAGACACGGATGGAGAAGGAGTTGAACAATAAGGTCAACCGCCGCTGCAACTGCGATGATGCCAACACCTCTAAAGTTGTGGAGGCAGCCCAGGAACAGCTTGCTGCATTGCGCATATTGAAGGCAAAGGGCATTTACGAGCATTTGCCTGCCAAGCTGCAGCAGGCGGCTAGGGCGCGGGAAGATAATCCCGAAGCTTCTCTGACAGAGCTTGCGGCTATGATGGAACCGCCCATCACAAAACCGGCCATGAACCACCGGCTAAAAAAGCTGATGGAAATGGCACAGGAGAAATAGATTATGAGTTTTGTACATCTGCATCTTCATACTGAATACAGTCTTCTGGACGGTGCCTGCCGTATCCGGGATCTGATGGATAGGGTCAAGGAGATCGGTCAGTCTGCCGTAGCAATTACCGACCACGGTGTGATGTATGGCTGTATTGAGTTTTACAAGGCAGCTAAAGAGGCCGGTGTTAAGCCAATCATTGGCTGCGAGGTCTATGTGGCCCGCCGTACCATGGCAGACCGCGCCCACGGTATTGATAATGACCCTTACCACCTGGTGTTACTGTGTAAGGACCGCACCGGCTATGAGAACCTGTGCTTCCTGGTCTCTGAAGCTTATATGCATGGCTTTTACGGAAGACCCCGGGTGGATCTCGATCTGCTGCGTAAGCATCATGAAGGCCTCATTGCCACTTCTGCCTGTCTTGCCGGTGCCATCCCCGATTTTTTGATGGATGACCGCTACGATGAGGCAAAGGTCTACGCCTTGGAGTTGGCAGATATTTTTGGCCCGGATCATTTTTATCTGGAGCTGCAGGATCACGGTATTCCGGAGCAGATCCCTGTCAATCAGGGCATCATGCGCATTGCCCGTGAGACCGGCCTGCCTTTGGTGGTTTCCAACGATGCCCACTACATCCGCCGGGAAGATGCCCGCATGCAGGATGTGCTGCTTTGTATTCAGACCGGAAAGACTGTGGATGATCCCAACCGCATGAAGTTCCAGACTGAGGAATTCTATGTTAAAAGCGAAGATGAGATGCGGGAACTGTTTCCAAACTGTGATGAAGCATTTGAAAACACAGTTAAAATTGCGGAGCGGTGCAACCTGGAGTTTGAATTCCACCAGTATCATCTGCCGTCCTTCCCTGTGCCGGAGGGCTATACCAATGAGGAATATTTTCGCAAGCTGTGTCTGGATGGCTTCCGGGAGCGTTATTCCGATCCACCCCAAAGCTATATGGAGCGCCTGGAGTATGAGATCGGCGTTATCAGCCGCATGGGGTATGTGAACTACTATCTCATCGTCTGGGACTTTATCCGTTATGCGAAAGAGTCCGGGATCCCTGTGGGCCCCGGCCGTGGCTCAGGTGCCGCCTCCATTGTGGCATATTGCATGCATATCACAGAAGTGGATCCCATGAAGTATGCGCTGATCTTTGAACGTTTTTTGAATCCCGAGCGTGTCAGCATGCCGGACTTTGATACGGACTTCTGTCAGGAGCGCCGTGGGGAAGTCATCGACTATGTTATGAAAAAATACGGGGCCGATCATGTGGCGCAGATCGCCACTTTCGGTACTATGGCCGCCCGTGGTGCTATCCGTGATGTGGGCAGAGCGCTGAATTTCACCTATGCGGAGACCGATGTGGTGGCAAAACTGGTTCCCACCATGCCGTTGCACATTACCCTGAAGGAAGCGTTGAATGTATCTCCCAAGCTTAAGGAGATGTATGAATCCGACGAGCGGGTAAAGCTTCTGATCGATACGGCAATGAGCCTGGAGGGAATGCCCAGAAATACCTCTACCCATGCAGCCGGTGTCGTGATTACGGCGAATCCGGTGTACAGCTATGTACCCCTTTCCAAAAATGACGATACCATCGTCACCCAGTACACCATGACTACCATCGAGGAGCTGGGCTTGCTGAAAATGGATTTCCTTGGACTGCGAAATCTTACAGTCATTGAGGATGCACAGCAGCAGGTACGGGAGACAGAACCGAACTTTGACATTGACAAAGTTCCAGATAACGATCCTGCTACCTTTGCAATGCTGGCTGATGGTAAGACGCAAGGCGTGTTCCAGCTGGAATCTGCCGGCATTACCGGTGTTTGCGTCAATATGAAGCCCACCTCCATTGAGGATATGACGGCAATTGTTGCTTTGTACCGTCCGGGTCCTATGGATTCCATCCCCACCTTTATCGCCAACAAGCTGGATCACAGAAAGATCACCTATAAGACCCCGCTGCTGAAGCCCATCCTGCAGGTCACCTACGGCTGTATCGTCTACCAGGAACAGGTCATTGAGATATTCCGGTCTCTGGGCGGTTACACCATGGGACAGGCGGACAATATCCGCCGTGCTATCTCCAAAAAGAAGATGAAGGTTATCGAGGCGGAGAGAAAAGTCTTCGTCTACGGCGATGCGGAGCAGGGAATCCCCGGCGCAGTTGCCAAGGGTGTTCCCGAGGCCGCGGCCCAGTCCATCTATGACGAGATCGTAGACTTCGCAAATTATGCTTTCAACAAGGCGCATGCAGTGTGCTATGCGGTGGTTTCTTACCAAACGGCCTATTTGAAGTGTCACTATCCCCGCCAGTATATGGCGGCGCTGATGACCTCCGTTCTGGATTCTGCCACGAAGATCTCTGGCTATATCGCCGAGTGCAAAGAACTGGGTATCCCGGTTCTGCCGCCGGATGTGAATCACTCCTTCGACCACTTTACCGTGGAAGGGGAGGCTATTCGCTTCGGATTGGGTGCTGTCAAGAATGTGGGCAGAGGCTTGATCCGTTCCATGGCTGCACGGCGCACAGAGGGCGGCCACTTCAAGTCTCTGGAGGATTTCATCCAGCGCATGGGCGAGGGGGAACTGAATAAGCGCGCGGTGGAGAATTTCATCAAATGCGGTGCTATGGACTGCTTTGGTTACCATCGCAGCGAGCTCTTGGCCGTGTACGATACCATGATGGACAGCATTGCTTCTTCCAGAAAGAAAAATCTGGAGGGTCAGATGGGCCTGTTTGCCTTGCTCCAGAACGAAGACCAGGCGGCGGCAATTCCCATTCCCAAATTGCTGGAAATGAAAAAGGTCGATCTCATGGCCATGGAGAAAGAGACCACTGGCATCTACCTGTCCGGGCATCCCATGGATGATTACCGGGGCCATCTTAAGAATACCCATGTGGTTTCAATGGGTAAGCTGCTGGATGAGGAAAGTACCTATGAGGACGACCAGATTGTTTCTGTAGCGGGCATTGTTCAATCTGTAAAAATGAAGACCACGCGGAATAACTCTATGATGGCCTATGTTACAGTTGAGGACGATACCGCATCTCTGGAAATGCTGGCATTTTCCAATGTGCTGAATCAGTACAGCATGCTCCTGCGGGAGAATCAGCCTGTGGTGATCACTGGCCGCTTGTCCATGCGGGACGACAAGGAACCCCAGATCGTTATCAACCGGGTGCGCCATATTTCCGATTTTGCCACCGCTGTTCCTGAAGAACCTGTTTCCGTACCTGTTTCTACGGCTGATCAGACCCTGTATTTACGCCTTCCCGGTCAGGATGACCCCGTGTTCCAAAAGGTTCGGGCGATTCTGAACATGTTTCCCGGTGTGCAGAAGGCAGTAGTATATTTTGCCGATACCAAGCGCCGGGCAGGAACCTGCTGTGCTTTGGATCAGCGGATGCTTGCCGAGCTGGAATCGGTACTTGGTAAAGAGAATGTGGTAGTAAAATAAACCGATGCTATTTCCTTTTTCTGCACAGTGTGCTATAATAATCAATTGGAAAACCTGAGAGATATAAAGAGGTTATAAATATGAAAAAAGTTCTGATTTTAGAGGATGAAGTGAACATCCGCAGCTTCGTGGTCATTAATCTGAAGCGTGCCGGTTACGATGCCATTGAGGCAGGCACCGGTCAGGAGGCGCTGGATAAGATCCGGGAAAATCCCGACATCGGCGTTGCAATTCTGGATATTATGCTGCCGGACATTGATGGCTTTGAGGTCTGCCGCCGCATCCGTGCTACCAGTAAGCAGATTGGAATTATTATGCTCACAGCCCGCACTCAGGAGATGGATAAGGTAACAGGTTTGATGACCGGTGCAGATGACTATGTCACCAAGCCTTTTTCTCCTGCGGAACTGACTGCCCGTATCGATGCTCTGTATCGCCGTATCGGCGGCGACAGCAACGCGGATACCGAGCTGCTGACCCAGGGTCCCTTCCTAATGAACACCCGCAATCATACTCTTGAGAAGGCAGGCAACCGTATCCGTTTGACCCAGGTGGAGTATTCCATTTTGAAGCTGTTTATGCAGAACCCCGGCAGAGCCCTGTCCCGTGAAGATATTCTGTCTGCTGTTTGGGGCAAGGATTATGATGGCGAGCTGAAGATCGTGGATGTGAATATTCGCCGCCTGCGTATTAAGATCGAAGATGACACCGCCAATCCCACCTATATTACGACGGTTTGGGGCTTTGGCTACAAATGGGGTGCGTGACACCTGATCATTTCCCGGGAAAGGAGGGATCTGCTTGCCGAAGATCAAAGGACTGCGCCGCCGCTGGCTTACCAATACGGTGTTCTGGGTGTGTGCTCTGGGTTTAATATGTATTTTACTGATCACGGCTGGCGCATCCTTCCGCCAGTATTCCACGATGGAATCCGACCTGCGGTACCGTGCGAAAACCACGACGGAATTCTTTTCCGCTTATTTGAATCAGACGGAGGATGAGCTGTACCGGTCCTGCGTGGATTATGCCAAGGCATTTGACGAACGCAATACCGTGGAACTGCAGTTTGTGGATACGGACGGAAAGATCATCGCATCCTCCAACGGAGACTGGGAAGCGTACACATCTGAAGCTTCTGATATTGCTGAGGCCATTGCCACGGCTCAGACCCAATCCTATGTTGGTCGCGACTTCCAAACCAGGGAGCGCATCATGGCGGTCTCCACGCCTGTGGTCTATGCCACCGGTGATGTGATGGGCGTAATGCGGTATGTTACCACCACTGCGACCATGGACCGGCAGATCGCATTGACGGCGCTTATCGCATTTGCGGCGCTGATGGTGATCATTGTGGGCGTGCTGATCAGCAACAACTACTACATCCACTCCATTCTTTTGCCGCTGAATCAGATCATTGAAAGAGCCAAGATGATCACTTCCGGCAGTTATGGCATACAGGTGCAGACCGATTACGACGATGAGATCGGGGAACTGGCCAAAACCATTAACGAGATGTCCATGCAGATCAACCGTAACGAGAAAGCACAGACGGAATTCATTTCCTCTTTGTCTCATGAATTGCGCACTCCACTGACGGCCATCACCGGCTGGAGCGAAACCCTTCTCAGCAGTGAGGATCTGGACGAAAACACCCGCAGAGGCGTTAAAGTGATTTTGAGTGAAGGCAGACGGCTGACGGAAATGGTCGTGGAGCTGCTGGACTTTACAAAAATACAGGATGGCCGCATGACTTTGAATATGGAGCCCACAGACATCCGGGCGGAATTTGAAGACACGGTATTTATGTACGGAAGCCGCCTGTCCCAGGACGGCATTCAGTTAAATTACCTGGACAATGACGATGAGATTCCGGAAATCTCCTGCGACCCTAAGCGGCTGCGGCAGGTATTTCTGAATATATTGGACAACGCTGCCAAGCACGGCGGTGACGGCAAGACCATTGATGCTTCCCTGTCTTGGGAGGAGGACTTTGTGGTCGCCCGGATCCGTGACTACGGACCCGGCATCCCGGAGGACGAGCTTTCTCTGGTGAAAAAGAAATTCTATAAAGGCAGTTCAAAGGCCCGTGGCTCCGGCATCGGTCTGGCGGTTTGCGAGGAGATCGTCCAGATGCATGGCGGAACACTGACCCTTGAGAATGCAGATGGCGGCGGCACGCTGGTAACAGTAGAACTGCCGGCATAACGAAAGGACACTTATGGCAAATTCACATACAGAAAAATTTCAGACAACCATTGGTGGCCAGGCGCTGATTGAAGGTATTATGATGCGCGGTCCTGAGTTGGACGCTGTGGTGGTTCGCGGTAAAGACGGGATCACCGTTGAGACCACTCCCAGAAAGATTCATCCGAAAAGCTCACCTCTGTCCTGGCCTCTTATTCGGGGTGCGGTAAATTTCTTCGATGCTCAGGTGGTCGGCGTGAAGGCGCTGATGCGCTCTGCGGATCTGTCTCCTGAGGAGTACCAGGAAGAACCCTCCAAGCTGGACCTGTGGCTCGAGAAGAAACTTGGCAGTGAGAAATTCCAGAAAGCAATCGTAGGTATTGCTGTTGCGCTGGGACTGTGTATGTCCATCGGCCTGTTTTTCCTGCTGCCTATGATCATTGGTAGTTTCTTCGATGGCGTCATTAAGAGCAATCTTTTGCGGCATCTGATTGAAGGCGCGATCCGCATCATCATTTTTGTGGCATATATTCTGCTGGTTTCCCGGATAGGAGAGATGAAGCGGGTATTTTCCTACCACGGCGCAGAGCACAAGACCATCCGCTGTTACGAAGCGGGACTGCCGCTGACGGTGGAAAATGTACGGCAGCAGACAAGAATGCACCCCCGCTGCGGAACAAGCTTCCTGCTGGTGGTGATGATCCTGTCCATCCTGCTGTTTTCTGTGGCTTCCTCTGTGCTGCTGGCGATCGTTCCGGATCTGGAGATCATTTTAGGACCTGTTCTCTACAAGGTGGTCATGATCCTTTTTAAGCTGCTGCTTCTGCCTTTAGTGGTTGCGGTCAGCTACGAGATCAACCGTGTGATCGGCCGTCATAACAATGCGTTTACCCGCATTTTGACCGCACCCGGCATGTGGTTCCAGAACTTTACCACCAACGAGCCGGACGACTCCATGATAGAAGTGGGTATTGCGTCACTGCAGGCTGTTCTGCCTAAGGAAGAGGGGGCGGATCGTTGGTAAAGACCTATTCAGACCTGTACCTGGAGGCACGGCGGGTCTTGATGACCCGGGAAGATGCCCAGACTGCCAGCCTGCTGGCACGAAATCTGCTGTGCCATGTGACCGGTAAAACGCTGGAGGAGGTTGTTGCTCGGCGGGATACGCATGCTGCGGAAGAGATTGGCTGTGCGATGGCCCAGGCGGTGAACCGTGTTCTTGCGGGTGAGCCCCTTGCCTATGTTTTAGGCCAGTGGGAGTTCTACGGCATGACTCTCCATGTGGATAACAATGTGTTGATCCCCCGGGACGATACCTGCGCGGTGACAGCGCTTGCAATTCGCCAGGGGCTGTTTTTGGACAGCGCACCCCGTATTCTTGATCTTTGTACCGGCTCCGGCTGCATCGGACTGGCTATTGCCAACCGTGTCAAGGACGCCAAGGTGACATTGGCGGATATATCCCGTGAGGCGCTGGCAGTCGCCAAGAAAAATATTGCGTCACAAAAGCTTACCGGACGCGTGGCATGCATGCAGGTGGATGCCCTGCGGGAGGCGGCAGCTTTTTTAGGGAAATTTGACATGATCGTTTCCAACCCGCCCTACATCACAACTCAAGAGATGGAGGAGTTGCCCGGCAGTGTCAAGGATTATGAGCCTCATCTTGCGCTGCACGGTGGACTGGACGGATTGAAGTTCTACCGCGCAATAGCGGAGAATTTCCGCACAGCTTTGAAGCCCGGCGGTTACCTGTGCTTTGAATTTGGCATGGGCCAGGGTGATGCTGTTTGTGAAATCTTGGAAAGTAATGGATTTACCATTCTGGAACGCTCCAGAGATTATAACGACAGAGAACGGGCTGTGATTGCCCGGTATGACAGGAAGGAAGATTAGTATGGCAACGAAAAAGACTGCTTATGAAGCTCCCACCCCCGCATCTGACAAGAAAAAAGCACTCCAGACTGCACTGAACCAGATCGAAAAGAATTTCGGTAAGGGTACAGTTATGCGTCTGGGCGACCGTCCCGAAATGAATGTGGAAGCCATTCCCACCGGCTCTTTGGCGCTGGATGCAGCATTGGGAATCGGCGGTGTTCCCAAGGGGCGTATTATTGAGATTTACGGACCCGAGTCTTCCGGTAAGACCACTCTGGCTCTGCATATTCTGGCAGAGGCACAGAAGATGGGCGGCGAGGTCGCTTTCGTGGATGCTGAGCATGCTCTGGATCCTGTGTATGCGGCTGCTCTGGGTGTTGATACCGACAATATGCTGGTTTCCCAGCCCGACACCGGTGAGCAGGCTCTGGAGATCACCGATGCCCTGGTGCGCTCCGGTGCTGTGGATGCCGTTGTCGTGGACTCTGTTGCCGCTTTGGTTCCCAAGCAGGAAATCGAGGGCGAAATGGGTGATACCTTCGTCGGTCTGCAGGCAAGACTGATGTCCCAGGCTCTGCGTAAGCTAGCTGGCACCATTGCAAAAACAAACTGTGTTGTGATTTTTATTAACCAGTTGCGTATGAAGATCGGTGTGATGTACGGCAACCCCGAGACCACTACAGGCGGTAATGCGCTGAAGTTCTACTCCTCCGTCCGTCTGGATGTCCGCCGTGTCGAGTCCATTAAGGAAGGCGGAAATGTTGTTGGCAATAAGACCCGTGTAAAGGTCGTAAAGAACAAGGTTGCGCCTCCTTTCCGTGAGGCTTACTTTGATATTATGTACGGTGAAGGCATCAGCAAGTGGGGCGAACTGGTGGACCTGGCAGTCCAGACGGATGTTGTCCAGAAGTCCGGCAGCTGGTTCTCCATGGGCGATGAGCGTATCGGCCAGGGTAAGGACAGCGTTAAGGCCTTCCTGCAGAATAACCCTGACATCGCCGAGAAGGTGGAAGCACAGGTTCGTGAGAATCTGCTGAATATGTCCGGCGTTTCCAAAGCACCTGCCAAGGCCGCCCAGAAGCCCATCGCTGTAAGTGCGGATGACTTTGATGATGAGGATTGAGTCTGTTGCCTCCCAGCCCGACAGGGCAGGGAGGCACACCGTGCGTTTTGATGACGGCACTTCCATGCGCCTGTACCGGCAGACCGTTGAGGACTTTTCCCTCTATTCCGGCAGGGAACTGACTCAGGAAGAATTCCGGAAGGTTCAGGAAGCAGCCGGACAGATGTCTGCAAAAATGCGCGCTATACGGATTGTTTCTGCCAGCAGCGTATCAAAAAAGGACCTGGAGCAGCGGCTGATCCACAAGGGAGAAGACCCTGAGCAGGCCAAGGCTGCTGTGGAATGGATGTCGGAACTTGATCTTTTGGATGACCGCAAGACTGCGTACCAGGTGGTGCAAAGCTGTGTGCGTAAGGGCTACGGTGTAGCCCGGGCAAAGCAGGCACTATATGAAAAGCGGATCCCCAAAGAATACTGGCAGGAAGTTCTGGAGGACTATCCCGACCAGACAGAAGCCATCGTGGCTTTTTTGCGTTCCCGGTTAAGGGAGGAATATGATAAAAAAGACCTGCAGCGGGCCATGGATACCCTTGTCCGCAGGGGCTTTAATTACAGTGAGATTCGCAGGGGACTGCAGCAGCTTTCCCTTGAGGAAGAATTTCCGGAGGAATACTAATGGCAAATATCGGATTTATTTCCTTAGGCTGTGCTAAAAATCAGGTGGACTGCGAGCGGATGATGTACCGTGTGCAGGAGGCAGGATTTACGGTGCAGGCGGATGTAGTGGGCTGTGATGTTGTGGTTATCAATACCTGTGGCTTTATCGATTCTGCCAAGTCTGAGGCGATTGATTTCATTTTACAGATGGCGCAGCTGAAAGAGCAGGGCCTTGTGGGCAAAATTTTGGTCACCGGCTGTCTGTCTCAGCGCTATCAGGAGCAGATACTGGAGCAGTTGCCCGAGGTAGACGGTGTGTTGGGTACCGGCAGCTACACGGAAGTAGTGGGTGCGATCGACAGTCTCCTACAGGATCAGCAGGTTTCTGACTTCGGTTCCATTGACGCACCGGAGATAGAGACCGGCCGTATCCTGACAACCCCCGGGCATTATGCCTTTATCAAGATCGCTGAGGGCTGTGACAACCGTTGCAGCTACTGCATCATACCTTATCTGCGGGGTAAATTCCGCACCCGCCAGATAGACGATGTGCTGTATGAGGCAAGACTCCTGGCAGCAAGCGGTGTTAAGGAACTGATCGTGGTAGCCCAGGATCCCAGCCGCTACGGTACGGACCTGCCAGGACATCGGCGACTGCTGCCGGAGCTTTTAAGAGAACTCTGTAAAATTGACGGTTTTGAATGGATCCGTGTTCATTATGTCTATCCCGACGAGGTGGACGATGAACTAATACGCGTTATGGCAGAGGAACCCAAAATCGTGAAATATCTGGATATTCCCATCCAGCACAGTAACAGTAAGATTCTGCAGCTTATGAACCGACGGGGTGACGGAGAGTTCCTGCGTCAGCTGTTTGCAAAGCTCCGTGCCAATATTCCCGGTCTGGTGATCCGTACAAGCGTCATTACCGGCTTGCCCGGTGAGGGGGAAGAGGAATTCCAGGAATTGTGCGAATTCTTGAAGGAGCAGCGCTTGGAGCGAGTAGGCGCGTTCCCGTTCTCTCCCGAGGACGGAACCCCTGCTGCACAAATGGAATATCTCGACAGCGAGGTGGCCCAGCAGCGGGCGCAGATGGTGGAACCCATCCAGTCCCGAATTATGGACGACTATAATGAGGCAATGCTTGGTAAGACCATGCAGGTTCTTGTAGACGGTTATGATGAAGAGTATGAGCAGTT
>JAZUMW010000094.1:0-1869 GCA_045603825.1 Faecousia sp. | reverse complement strand
TTTGACCTCCTGGTCCAGGATGGTGTTGTATTCAATACGGGTGTAATCCACCCCGGGGATATCGCCCACATAGGCACGGGTGGAGATGGGCAGGACTGCCACAACCATGCATATAAGGAGCAAAAGACTTATGATTCGTTTTTTCATGTCCCGGCCTCCTTTTAGAACCTGAAGAATTTTTTCAGGTCTTTCAGGTCGAGGTCCTTGTTCTTTTTGGGCTCGGGCTTTACGTAGTCGAAGCCGCCGTAGGGTTCCCGGATGCAGAAGCCGATGCAGGCGCAGTCGGGATCACCCTCGAAGCAATGCTCGGTGTCCACATTGTAGACCACACCGTCGATGCGCTTGAAAAGCTGCTCCTGCGTGGGATACTGACCCGCGGGACGGAAGCCGTTTTGCTGCAGGATCTGGCGATAGGCTTCCACGGCCCGGTGGGCAGCACCGGTATTGCCGTTAAAGGAGGCGGAGAAGTTCACACCGTCACTGCCGTAGTCCTCGATGTACAATTCACCGCCGCAAGTCCACTTGGGATACTGAGGAAGGATCTCGTCCCATTGGGCCAATACCTTGGCATTCTTACGGGCGGCCATTTCTTCCTCCTGCAGCGCAACGGGAAGCTTGGCACCGCAGTCCTGACAGAACTTGGTGCCCACACTGTTCTGCTTGCCGCAGCTGGGGCAAATTGCACTCTGGCCCAGGGTCTGTTCCGGCAGCTTCGCGCCGCAGCCGGGACAGAACTTCTTATCTCCGGAGGTGGGCTGGCCGCACTCGGGACAGACCTTCAGATCCTTGGTCATCTGGTTGGCATAGCCCGGCATGGTCCGCTCCAGATTGGCATATGCTCCCTCCAGACCGGATGTGGTCTGACGGGTCTGCTGGGCCACATTGCCGGCAGCCTGATCAAAATGTTCTGCTGCTTTATTTGCGTATTCTGTAGCTCTGGGTTCCACCACCTGCTGTACTGCCTTACCGATGGCATTGCCTACACCTCTGCTGATACCTTGGCTGACTGCGTTTTTAATGGTTCTTTTCAGAAAGCTGATAATTATCCTCCTTTTGTCATAGGTCCTTGTAGCGGATCAGAATCTGTCTTCTGCCGGGAACATCCAGCTTTTTGTAGATGTTCTTACAATGGAAATGGACGGACGAACTGCTGATAAACAGGTCTCTTGCGATTTCTTCCTGAGTCTTGTCTGTGAGCAGATAGGCAAAAACCTCGATCTCCCGGGGGGAAAGCTTTTCGAGCTCCGGATGTGCCTCCTGGATGGCACGCAGTTCCTGCTTTGCCAACTCCATGTACTCAAAGAAACTCAGCTTTTTCTGTGTCTTGTCTGCCATCGGTTCCCCCTTTCACTATACATTTAGAATGGTAGTATTCCTACCATATCGGATAGGTTTCGTGGACTGCTGTTGAAATGGGTCACGATATTTGCTATGATACAGGAAACCCGATTTTGCTTGTCCGAATTTATTATACCGGTTAGGGGTCCCCACATAAATCCCTTGTTTAAGGGGTTTTACAGGTTACCTACCATATTTCGGGGGATTTTTACTGAAATTGGGGATGTTACTATGAACTACTCCTTCCTTTTGGACAATCAGCGCAAGCGCCGGGAGTATTCGTTGAAGCACCTGTGCTGCTTTGCTATGTTCTGCTTCTGGCAGATGGGCTTCATCTATTTTATGGGACCGGCTCTGAATATCGACGGCCGGACACCCCTGCCCATTGACATGGATAACCTGACCGTACTCATGGCAGGGTGCTATGTACTGTCCATTACCTATATGATCTTCCTGCCCCGGTATGTGGTCTGGGCAGAGCGGCTGTTTACCCTGGCGGCGATTGCCACGGTGCTGGGACTCTTCCTGCCG
>JAZUMW010000093.1:0-23389 GCA_045603825.1 Faecousia sp. | reverse complement strand
TTGAAGCTGCCGTTGGTGGCGATGAGGCTGGTCTCGATGTGGTCGGTCATGTAGTCATCGGGGTTGTGGGTGATGATGACATCGGGACGGACGGAGCTGACCACGTCTGCCATAGCATCCATGATCTTAAAGTCGTGGCTGTTGACTTCCATATCCGGCACATCCAGGTTGATGACCTGCTTTGCGCCGATGATAGCGCCGGCATTTTCTGCCTCCTTGGTGCGGATGATCCGCAGCTCGTCGGGCTCGATAATGACATGGCCCTGGTTGCCGTTGGCCACATGGCACATATGCACCTCAGCGCCCTGCTCCACATACTTGCGCAGAGTACCGCCGCAAGCGATTTCCAGGTCATCGGGATGACAACCCACTGCCAATACGATCATACTGTTATCCTCCTAATATAATTATTATTTACAAAGTAATTAGAAAAAGTTATAATAGGCTCATCAAAACCTGCGGGAGGTTTCTTATGAACCATTATACCATAACAAAGGTGGGTGGCAAGCCCCAATGGGAAAATATTCCCTCTTTGGATGTAAATAATTATCAGTGGCTGCCGGAACTGGACATTCAGATGAAGGCACAGATCTGCTACAGCGACGAGGGCATCCATGTCCATCTCCGTGCCTGGGAACAGAACATCCGGGCAGAGCATAACGCTCCGGTGTCCATGGTCTGCGAGGACAGCTGCATGGAATTCTTCTTCCGTCCCATGGAGGATGACCTGCGCTACTTTAACTTTGAGATCAACCCCAACGGCTGCACCTATATCGGCTTCGGCCCGGATATGCCCAACCTGGTGCGGCTGCTGCCCCAGGAGGAGGACACCTTCCTGGAAAAGTCTGTGGGCTACACCGAAGGCGGTTGGGAGGCATTCTTTACTGTGCCGGTATCCATGGTGCAGGTATTCTTCCCGGAATTCCGGCTGACGCCCGGCAAGAAGATCTATGCCAACTGTTACAAGTGCGGCGACGAGACCGTCCAGCCCCACTTCATGGCCTGGAACTATGTGGATGTGCCGGAGCCCAGTTTCCACCAGCCTGCGCATTTCGGTCTGATGGAGCTTGGCTGATCACTCCACCTGGGTGTCCGCCAGGGACATCTCCAATAAGAAGCGACCCGACAAGTGTGCCGCGCCCAGAACATGGGTGCCGGCACCTTTTTTTGCAAGCTGCAAAGAAACCGGTCGGTGATACATGTGATTCAGGTGGTGGCGCACCATTTTTTCAATGAGCCTGTGCCCCTGATGCACCGCGCCTCCCAGAATGATCACATCCGGTGCCAGAATGGCGGAAATGTTGACCATGGCCGCCGCCCAAGCCTTGGTGGTCTTGTTCAGCAGCTCATAAATGTCCAGATCCATCTCTGTGGCAGCCTTTTCCAGCAGGGAAAGGGACAAGGCATCGCTGCCCTGTTTGTCGAGCAATCGCCGCAGCTCCGGCGCCAGGCCACGATCCAGCAGTGCCTGCGCTTCCCGGAACACGCTGCCTAAGCCGGCTTCCCGCTCCAGAGCACCCTGATTGCAGGGGGTGCTCCACCGTTCTGTTTCCGTGTGGATAACCATGTCGCCCACTTCACCGGCAAGGCAGTTTTTATCTTCATATAACCGGCCGTCCAGAATAATACCCGCGCCGATGCCGCAATCGCCGGTCACATCCAGGTACACCAGGTTGTCCACCTGCTCGCTGTTTTCAAGATACGCGCCCATGGCAGACAGCCTTGCTGCGTTATATACAAAGCAGGGATGCCCCAAAGCAGTCTCTACCTGCTCGGCTAAGTTTACGCTCTCAAAGTTTGGAAAATTTGGGATTCGGCTGATAACTCCACTGTTTATATCCGCCAAACCGGGGATAGCCAGACTAACAGTCAAAATACAACCGGAGCTGCGTTTCTTCTCCAACAGGATCTGCTGCAGTGCTGTCAGCTTTTCCAAAAATTGCGAAACAGTCATATTCGAGGCGGCTACCATGGTCTGCTTTGCAACCACTTTTCCCCGCAGGTCCAGCAGATAGCCCTGGAGTCCATTTCCATCCAGGCAGCAATACAGACAATGGGCATAGGCCCCGTTGATGCTGAATACATCCGGACGGCGGCCCAATTCCGTGGTGTCCTTCCGCTGCTGAACAACAAGCTTTTTACTTTTCAGAAGATTCAAGCCCCGGCTGATGGTTGCGATGCTCAGTCCCGTTTGCTCCGCTAAGTACGCCGCGGTAGCTTCCCCCGCCGCATCCATCGCGTACAGGAGCATTAAAAGATTCCGCTGTCTTGTGTTGCTTTCCATCCCTGATGCCACCTCCTTTTCTTATATTATTGCGTTTTACGACATTGAAATCAATACCCTTTTTCCCGGCACAAATTTCCAATATTTTTCAGAATGTTTTTCATTTTTCCGGTTTTAACCGATATGGTCATTTTTTGCAGGCAAAAAATAAAGATTTCTTACTTTTTGGCGCTTTTAACAGTTTATATTTCCCTATTTTGTGCAAAAACCCAATTTTTTAGAATCACTTGAAAAGTGTTTGACTTGATTTTTTCCATGTGGTATTGTCTAATTAGAATCTTATGGACGGAGAAGGCTTCCGTCTGATTTTTAAGGAGGATACATATTATGAACATGCTGGACACACTGAAGGGTTCCTACTTCTCCGAGATCCTGCCGGAGGGCTGGGACATCGCCAAGATCATGGAATGCGTTTCCAATGATCCCACTACCGCCTGTGACCGTCAGGACTTCTGGCACGAGGGCTTCACTCCCGTCAAGTGCACCAACCTGGAAGAATTCGGCGCCTACATGGGCTTTGAGATCGCAATGCAGATCAAGCAGACCAAGGACGAAGGCCGCAAGCTGATCCTCATCCTCCCCGTTGGTCCCATGGGTATGTATAAGTGGGCTGTTTACTTCCTAAAGCAGCTGAACATCGACTGCAAGCATGTCTATGGCTTCAACATGGACGAGTGGGCTGATGCCGACGGCAACACCCTGCCCGGTTCCGATCCCGCCGCTTTCCAGAACGCAATGACCGAAGCTTTCTATGGCCCTCTGGGTGAACTGACTGTTCCCGAGGATCAGAGAAACTTCGCCACCAAGGAAAACCTGCCCACCTATATGGGTAAGATTGAAGCCCTGAAGGCTGAGGGTGCAAAGCAGGTCATGGTCTACGGCATCGGCCGTATGTGCCACATCGCATTCTGGGAGCCCCACTTTGCAACTGAGTACGCCACCGAAGAAGAATGGCTGGAAGCTTCCCACCGCATCGGTGCCAACCTGCACCCCTTCACCATTGAGCAGAATGCCATCACTTCCTTCCGCTCCTCCTGGCCTCTGATCCCCTGCTTCGCCAACACCATCGGTCCCAAGATCATCTTCGGTTCCGATTACTGCATCGGCGGTGCCGACGGCGTTCTGTCCCGCGGCATGCAGTGGCAGGGCATGAGCTTCTGGATGACCCTGCGCCACGGTCCCACCAAAGCCATCACCTCCAGCCGTATCCCCACCATGCCCGGCAAGCTGTTCTTCATGGAAGAACTGGCTGGCCCTCTGTGCCCCGATACCAACTAATTTCTTTCCTATAAGGAGGAAACCCTATGAGCCAGAAAGTGCGTTGGGGTGTTATCGGCGCTGGCGGTATCGCCGACCGCCGTACCATCCCCGGCATGATGCTCTGTGACAACGCTGAGCTGGTTGCCGTTATGGAAATCAATATGGAGCTGGCTGAAAAGTGCCGCGCCAAGTGGAACTGCCCCAAGGCTTACGATAATGAAGCCGCGCTGCTGGCAGATCCTGATATTGACGCCGTGTACATCGCCTCTCCCGTTCACCTGCACGCCAAGCAGGCCATGGCCGCTGCGGACGCAGGTAAGCATATTCTCATTGAAAAGCCCCTGGCTATGACCTCCGAAGAAGGCCAGAAAGTCATCGAATACTGCCACAGCAAGGGCGTTAAGATGGCTGCCGGCCTGATGATGCGGTTCGGTTCCTATGTCCAGGCAATGAAGAAGTCAGTTGCAGAGGGTAAGATCGGCAAGCCCGTTTCCGCCTATGCCCAGTTTACCTGCTGGTATCCCGACATTCCCGGCGCATGGCGTCAGAAGAAGTCCACCGGCGGCGGCGGCGCTATGATGGATATGGGTGTGCACTGCATCGACCTGCTGCAGTACATCCTGGATTCCAAGGCCAAGGATGTAGCCGCTTTCCACGACACTCTGTCCTTCCAGTATGAGGTCGAGGACTCCTCCACCGTTATGCTTCGGCTGGAAAACGGCACCCAGTGCGTGGTGCAGTCCAATTTCAACATTCCCGATGATGCCGCTAAGTGGCGTATCGAGATCTTCGGTGACCAGGGCCGCCTCATCGGCGACACGGTCATCGGCCAGGTGGACGGTGGCAGTCTGGATGCCATGTTCCTGGGTGAACAGGGCGGCTATGATGCCCAGCAGGACAAAAAGGACGGCAACCGGGAGAATATTGATGTCACCTTCGGCGATATGTACGCCCGGGAGATCACCAGTTTCTCCAACTCCATCCTCACCGGTGCGCCCCTGGAAGTTCCCGCAGAGGACGCTGTGCAGGTGCAGCGCGTTATGGAGGCCGCTTACCGTTCCAATGACGAGATCCGTACAATCCAACTGTAAAAAGGAGAATGAAAATGGCTAAGAAAAAAGCTTCCGATTTTAGATACAATACCGGTGAGACTAAGGTCCCCTGGGCTGCCGTCGGCGAAAACTACAACGCCGAAGACCTGATGGCCATCGTCAAGTTCATGATGAAGGGCGACGGTGAAGAATATGAAGCAGCCATCAAAGCTGTGGAAGAAAAGGTCTATGCTCTGGATAAGGTCTCCGCTCCCCCCGCAAAGCTCAGCCTGGACGCAGAGGTCGCCAAAGCCGAGGAGATGTGTGACGCGTTCCTGAACACCGAAGGCTGCCTGTTCGTTACCAACTGCACCGCAGGCTTCGAGATCGCTTCCAAGTACGCAAATCTGCAGCCCGGCGATGAAGTCATCGTTCCTGCCATCACTTTCGCTGCAACCATGGCATACCCTCTTTCCATTGGCTGTAAGATCGTCTTTGCCGACGTTGATCCCAAGACCCTGAATATGGATCCTGCCGATGTGGCCAAAAAGATCACCGACAAGACCAAAATGATCGTTCCCGTTCATATCGGCGGCTATCCCGTAGATATGGATCCCATCATGGAACTGGCTGAAAAGCACAACATCATCGTTCTGGAGGACGGCGCTCACGCCTTTGGCGGCGAGTACAAGGGCAAGAAGCTGGGCACTATCGGCCACTTTGGCGCTTTCTCCTTCCACGAAGTTAAGAATATGACCTCCTTCGGCGAGGGCGGCATTCTGACCACCACCATCGAGGAGTTCCGTCCCGAGATGAAGCGTGCCCGTTTCCTGGGCGCTGACTTCTCCAAGAAGATCAAGAACTGGCTGTACGATGTCTGCGCCATTCCCGGCAAGGACGGCAGCAGCTTCGTGGCTACCAACTTCTCCACCACCGAGATCCAGGGTCTGGGTCTGCAGCTCCAGCTGTCCCGTTACAACGAGATCCTGGAAGCCCGCAGACAGGCTGCCACTTATCTCACCGGCCGTCTGTCCGGTTGTGATGCCATCCAGCCTCAGGATCTGGGGAACGATGAGATCAAGCCCACCTTCCATCTGTACAGTGTTATCATCGATCCCGAAAAGGCCGGCGGCGATGTACAGCTGTTCAAGAAGAAGCTGGCAGAAAAAGGCGTTACCGAGATCGCGCACTTCGGTCCTCTGTACCGCTTTGAAGTGCTGAAGGGTCTGGGCTACAACGAAGAAGAGATCGCTGCTTCCTGCCCTGTTACCGAGGAAGTCTTCGACCGCCGCTTCACCCACTTCCCCATCTATGGTCTAACCCAGGAGCAGATCGACTACATGGCCGACGCCATCCTGGAGTCCATCGACGAGATGCAGAAGGGTATCTAAGTTACAAGCAAAAACCGCTCCGGAGTAAATTCGGAGCGGTTTTTTTCGGCACAAAATCGAATTAACGATACCGCGCAAAAAGAATCGGGTGACGAATACAAACAGCCGTGCTCGTATTGGGTGCACGCACTGCGTGCAAAAAAGAGGGGGCCGAAGCCCTCTCTCATTTGTTATGCATTCTAAGTTCCAACAGACTAAAGATTAGTCGAAGTCGGACCAGAAGTCGGTGACGTTGGAGGAGTCAACGACGAACAGGTCGATGTTAGTCTTGGTGGGAACTTCGTTGCCCTCGAAGTGGTCGATAGCACCGTCGATGATCCACTGTGCCAGGACCCAAGCGTCAACGTTCAGGCAAGCCAGGTAGTTGGGATCCTCGTTGTACAGAGCGGAGAAGGGCTCCTTGCCGTATGCGCCCATGGACAGGACCTTAACATCGGTCTTGCCGGTAGCCTGCAGAGCGGCGACAGCGCCCATAGCGCCGTTATCAACGTCGGAGATAACGAAGTCATAGGGCTCAACAACAGCGGTGATGGCGTTGTATGCCTTCTCACGGTTGCCCTCGGAGTCATACAGGCCAATGATCTCGATCTCGCAGCCGGATGCATCGAAGACCTCGTGCAGGCCTACGAAACGCTCCTGGCAGTGAGTGGAAACAGCGTTGGTCAGCTCAACAATGGTAGCCTTGCCGTCGCAGTTTTCCTTGATGTAGTTGACAAAGTACTCGCCGATCAGAGTGCCGGTAGCCTTCTGGTCCCAAGTAACAGTGGTGACAGCCTTCTCTTCACCTTCGGTCCAGTAGCCGTCGTTGATGATGATGGGGTTACCTGCGTCATAAGCCTTGTTCAGAGCAATACCAACACCGTCGGGGGTGGTGGGGTCGCAGAGAATGATGTCAACCTTGTTGGCGATCATGTTCTCGACCTGCTTGGTCTGAGTCTCGTCGTTCAGGTCGCCGTCTTCGCAGACCAGCTCAGCGCCGTAGTAAGCGCCCAGCTTTTCCAGGGCGTCGGCCAGGGCAGCACACCACTCGTCGCCCTTGTAGACGATGGAGCAGCCGATCTTCTTGCCCTTCAGAGCATCGGTGTCACGCAGGGTAACAGCAGCGGGGATGCCTTCAGCGTCGCCTTCGCCTTCAACCTTCTTTGCGCCGCAAGCGACCATGCTCAGAACCAGAACCAGAGCCAGCAGCAATGCAATGAGTTTCTTCATTTTGTTTTCCTCCTAATAATTTTTATCTAAAGCAATAATATTGCTTAAGAATACAAGATTTGATTGCGTATTACACGCACATTGCCATGATCTTCTCCTGGCTTGCATCTTCAACCATCAGCTCGCCCATCTTGCGGCCTTCGTGCAGGACCATGATACGGTCGCACATGCCCAGGATCTCAGGCATTTCAGAAGAGATCATGATAACAGTCTTGCCTTCCTTTACCAGCTGGTTGATCAGACGGTAAATTTCAGCCTTGGCACCAACATCGATGCCGCGGGTGGGCTCATCCAAGAACAGGATCTCAGAGCCGCGGAACAGCCACTTCGCAATAACCACCTTCTGCTGGTTACCGCCGGAGAGGAACTGAACCTCTGTCTCAATATTGGGGCAGACAACACGCAGCTTCTTGGTGTACTCTTCGGCTGCCTGGGTTTCCAGCTTTTTATTGAGGAAACCGTTTTTAACGATACCGTTCAGGTTGACCAGTGTGGTGTTCTTCTTAACGGTCATTCTCTGGATCAGGCCCTGGAGTTTACGGTCCTCAGGGATCAGACCCAAGCCGTCCTTAATAGCATCGGCAAACACACGGTACTTGACAGGCTTGCCGCGAACCAGAACCTCGCCGGACTCGATCTTGTCGATGCCCAGGATCGCTCTTGCCAGTTCCGTACGGCCGGCACCAACCAGGCCGGAGATTCCGAAAACTTCACCGGCCTTGACTTCAAAACTGATGTCCTTCAGAATGCCGCAGTTCAGATTTCTGACTTCCAGAATGGTATCGCCGATGTTACCCTTTTCCTTGGGGTATTCCTGACCCATTTCACGACCGACCATCATTGCGATCAGGCTGTCATGGGTAACCTGGCCGATAGGCAGGGTGTCGATATGCTGACCGTCACGCAGGATAGATACATTATTGCACAGATCGAACACTTCGTCAAGACGATGGGAAATATAAATGATGGTGATGCCTTTTTCCCGCAGCTGCTTGACGATCCGGAACATGACCTGCAGCTCACGGTTGGTCAGCACTGCGGAGGGCTCATCCATAACGATGACCTTGGAATTGGTGTTGATGGCGTGCATGATCTCAACGATCTGCTTCTTTGCCACGGACAGGGAAGAAACCTGTGCGTTAATGTCGATGTCCATGCCCAGATCGTCCACGATCTCCTGTGCGCGCTTGCGCATACCTGCCCAGTCAACGATCTTGCCCTTCATCATCACATTGCCCAGGAACATATTCTCGGCAACAGTCAGAGGCTCTGCCAGCTTGATCTCCTGGTGAACCACGGCGATACCAGCATTACGGGCGGCGATGGGAGTGGCGAACTTCTGTTCCTCACCTTCCAGAATGACCTGGCCCTTGTTGGGCTGGTAGATACCGGCCAGAACCTTGATCAAAGTGGACTTGCCGGCACCGTTTTCACCAACCAGGCCATGGATGGTGCCACGCTCAATGTTGATGGTGACATCGTCCAGCGCCTTAACACCGGGGAACTCTTTGGTGATATTTTTAAGAGTTAAGATATAATCTTTTTCCATAAGTAAACCAACCTTTCCTTATCAATTCATTAAACCTTTTGGTAAGGTTGATTAGTTCTTTTTCTTTCTGTTGGTGTTCATAACGTCCAGCGTAATGGCGGTGATCAGAACGATGCCCTTCAGGACATCCTGAACGAAGGGGTCAATACCGATCATGGAGAAGCCGTTGAACAGGGTGATCAGGAAGATACAGCCGAACATGGTGCCGATAACATTGCCCTTGCCGCCGGCCAGGGAAATACCGCCGATGATGGAGGAGATAACTGCGTCAAACTCATAGTTCTGGCCGTTGGTAACAGCAACAGAGTTCAGACGAGACATCAGAACCAGGCCGCCGAAGGTAGCGGTGATGGAAGCCAGCACGAAGGTGCCGAAGGAGTACAGCTTCACATTGATGCCGGAGAAGAAGGCTGCTTCCTTGGAGCCGCCCACAGCGTAGATGTTACGACCGACCTTGGTGTAGGTCAGCAGCAGCTGTGCAATGATGTACAGAACCACCATGATGATTGCGCAGATGGGAATCTCGCCGCCGATGTAGCCACGGCCCAGCTTTGCGATAGCGCTGGGCATGTTGGGGATGGGAACAGCCTGGGTGATCAGCTTGGCAACACCGTAGCAGACATACTGGGTGCCCAGAGTTGCAACCAGGGGGGGAACGCCGATGTAGGAAACCAGGAAACCGTTCAGAGAGCCGATGGTAATACCAACAGCAAACATGATCAAGATCGCTACGGGAACGGACAGGCCGACATTCTTCATCAGGATGCCGCCGATGCAGGAGGTCAAACAGACCATACGGCCCAGAGAAATATCAAACGCGCCGGTCAGCATGATGATTGCCTGACCCAGAGCCACGATACCAACGGTGGAAGCCTGCAGCAGGATGTTCTTCCAGTTTGCCCATGTCAGGAAATACTGCTCGCCGAACTTGATGTAAGAGATAATGGTGAAAATAATCATCAGTGCCAGCAGACCAACGATAGACATCCAGTCCTTTGTAAACTGGCCGATCGCCTGGCCGACAGACTTTTTGTTCAGGGTATTTGCTTTAGTAGACATATAAATTTTCCTCCCATAGCTTCTTGCTAAAAATGTTTCTATTCATCGTCTTTTGTCCAAAAGGCGAAAACAAAAACTGTTCTTCGGCACTTTAAGGCGCACGAAAATTAAGGGGACATATCCCCACGGACTAAGTTTAGCACGATATGTCCTTTTTGTCTATCAAAATAACCCGGTTTGAAGTCACAAAAAACAGGTTTCTAATCTGTGTATTTTTCACAAAAGGCTCCCCTAACTTCCGGGAAAGAATAAGGGGAGCCTCTGATTTTATAAAGAATTACTTCACGATCAGGCCGCCGGCTGCTTCCACTTCACGCTTGACAAGCTGAACGGACTTGATTGCCTCGCTGACAGTGGCCACGGACAGGTCGTTCTTGCCCTGCAAGCCTTCCACGAAATACTTCAGCTCATTGTAGTAGCCACCCAGAGAGGAGATGTTGCCGCCGATGTCGTTGTCGCCCTGGAACTCCTCTTCCAGCTCTGCCTGGTAAGCAGCGCCGCCCACGGGATAGACATTGACCACACCGCCGCCGCCAATGACGGTAGCCTTGTCAAACTTCACACGGAAGTCAGCGGTGAAGGGGAAGTCCTGAGGATAGTCCCAGCCGGATTCCACTGCCACGCTCACATTGTTGCCGTAGCCGTAAACTGCGTTGATCTGCTGGATGACGCCTTCCGCGTCACGGTGTGCATGTGCCTTAACAACATCGGGCTCGCCCATGATGTAGCGGACAAAGTCCACATCATGCACATGCATGTCAACAGCCACGCCGCCGGACTTGTCCACCTGGTGCAGCCAGCCTTCCCATGCCCACTCGGGACGGGAGCTCATGCGGCGGAACATTGCGTGCTGGATCTTGCCGAAGGTGCCTGCGTCCACAGCCTTCTTCAGCCAGACATACTCGGTCCACTGACGAATGACCTGACCCACCTGCACCTTGGCGCCGGTTTCCTTTTCGGTCTGCAGGATCAGTTCCATATCAGCGTCTTCAAAGGCGATGGGCTTTTCCACGAATACATTTTTTCCTGCCTTCATGGCAGCAACGGTGTGTGCCGCATGCAGGTGCGTGGGCAGACATACATCCACTACATCCACATCTGCATTGTCGATCAGTTCCATACCGGTGGCATAGATCTCAGCGCCGTTTGCCAGGTTTTCTGCGTAGTCTCTGCGAACATCAGCAACCGCGGTGACCTTGACGCCCAGATTTTCCAGTGCTGCATAGCAGGCAGCGTGCATGCCGCCCATGAAGCCGCAGCCGATCAAACCAACTTTAATCATATTACAGTTCTCCTCTCATAATGCGCTCCATAGAAGCGGAAGTGTTGTAGATGAGCTGGTCAGAGCCCTGGGCATACTGGGGGATCATTTCGCCGGCTGCCCAGCCTTCATAACCGATGTCCTTGAATGCCTGTCTGACTGCCTTCCAGTCCACATCGCCGGCCAGCAGGTCAACGAATGCGTTGAGGCCGCCGGGGTTGCGGCGGTAGTCCTTGAAGTGGACCTTAAAGATCCGCTTGCCCAGGATCTTGATCCCCTGCTCGGGATAGCCGGAGTAGACCACATTACCGGTGTCAAAATAAGAGCCGACCCACTCGCTGCCCACGGCATCGATAAAGCTGCGCATTTCCATGGGGGACAGCAGGAACTTGTTCCACACATTTTCCAGACCGATCTGCACGCCGTATTCTTCGGCGATGGGAGCCAGCTTCTTCATCTGCTCCAGTGCGCGCTCATAGACCACATCGTAGTCCACTACGCCCCACTCGGGAACAAATTCCACGGAAACAGAGCCGGGGATCACCAGGATGGTCTCTGCGCCGATCATCTTGGCGCAGTACAGCTGACGCACCACCATATCGAAGGCTTTCTGCCGCTCCTCGGGGTCGTTGGCGGTGAGGGAGTTTGCCCAGCACAGACCGCTGGAAAGGCTGGGGATCTTGATGCCCAGCTCTTCGGCGTAGGCCTTGATGCTCAGGAGCTCCTCATCGGTGGAGGTCATGGAGATCTCGCCATCAGCGCTCAGTGCCAGCTCAATACCCTCAAAGCCGGCATCCTTGGCAAGCTTCATGGCTTCCTTGTTGGTCTTTCCAATAAAGGACCAAATGTTTATGGACTTTTTCATGCAATTACCACCCTTTCAGTCTGAAAGTATATTTACAAATTTTACAAAAAAGAGTATACTGAGGAAAAGAATTTGTTTCTTCTGCCCTGTCAGTTTTATTGTAATACATTCTATAACTGTTTTCTTTATGTTTTTAGTTGCGATTTTTATAAAATCAGCTACAAAGGAGAGAAATCATGGAGAACCAGTACAAAATTCATAAACTGGAAACGGTAGTCTCCGTGACCGGACTGGTGAATGTGTCCTACTACACCCTGTCCAAGGACTTCCTTTGGAGCGGCGAGTCCCATGATTTTTGGGAGATGGTGTATGTGGATAAAGGGGAGATGGTGGTTACCGCAGGTACAGACACCTATCTTCTGAAAAGCGGTGAGGCTGCCTTCCACTGTCCCCACGAGTTTCACAATCTGCGTACCAGCGGGCAGAAATCCGCCAATGTGATCGTGGTGGCTTTTCTTTGCGACAGTCCCATGATGCGCACCTTCCAGCGGAAGATCCTATCACTGAACCCCCAGGAAAAGTCCTGCCTTTCCTCCATTGTAAAGGAAGCGGAAGCCACCTACACCCATTTTGACAACATGATCTCCTTTAATGTCGCCCCCTGTGTGGACCTGGTACAGCGGGAGACGACCCCCTTCGGGGCCCGGCAGATCATCAAAAATCTGCTGGAGTATTTTCTGCTGCTGATCTGCCGCCACACTGACGGCATTCACTTTGACGCCCGTGCCGTGCCGGTGAATCAGCTTCATCATCACGCCCAGATCGCTGTGAAGATACAGGATTATCTGGCGGAGCATTACCCGGAGCGGATCACCTTGGCGCTCCTTGCCGCAAGTCAGAATATCAGCATTTCCCAGCTTAAGCGGATATTTAAGGAGCATACCGGCGACTCCGTGATCACCTACCTCACCGCCCTGCGGATCAAGGAAGCCAAGCGGCTGGTCCAGGAAAGCACCATGAATTTTTCCCAGATTGCTGTAGCTGTGGGTTATGACAACATTTATTACTTCTCCTCCGTGTTCAAAAAGCACACCGGCATGACACTGACTGAGTATTCCAAGTCTCTGCGCAGATGACCGCGCTTGCCGGGAGCTTTATCATTATAAGAAAGGTACGATATTTATGAGTGCAAAAAGCAACTTTTGCCTGTATATGCCGCCCCTGTCCTCCATTACCTCTTACATGGAGATGGTGGATCTGGCTGCCAAGTACGATATCCGTCAACTGGAGACTCTGAACATTCTGGATCTGTCCACCCCGGACAAGGCCTTTGCCAAAAAACTTCGGGCCTATGCCGACGAAAAGGGCATCTCTTTCCCTTGTGTTTCCCTGGGACTGAGTCTGGTGGATGACGACTGTCTGGAGGCGCTGGAGACCGCCAAGGGTTATGTAGAGATCGCAGCCATTTTGGGAGCGCCCATTTTCCACCACACCATCGCATTGGAATTTGAAAACTATCAGCGCATCGCCGATAATTTTGACCTGTTCTATTCCCGTGGTCTGAATGCCGTGCGGACACTTTATGACTACGCCCAAACCTTCGGCATCCGTACCGTGTATGAGGATCAGGGCTTCCTGTTCAATGGCCAGGAAAACTTTACCCGGTTCCTTGGGGATGTTGACCGGAATATAGGCATCGTAGCAGACTTCGGCAACATCCAGTTTGTGGATGAGCAGGTGGAGGATTTTATTTCCCGGTTCGGCGACCGGGTGACCCATGTCCATGTAAAGGACTATCTGGTAACCCCGGGCAGCCTCCGGGCACAGCAGCCCGGTGAGTACCGCACCAAAGGCGGCAACTATCTTCTGGATACTTTGGTGGGTGAGGGCAGCGTCCACACCCGGGAAGCTTTCCGTATGCTTCAGAAAATCGGTTACAGGGGCGCCGTGTCTCTGGAATGTAACCCCATCGGCCCGGATGAGGAAGCAAGCTTCCGCCACAATCTTGATGTGATCAACGGTTACATTGATACCTATTTATAATATATATGAGGTGATTGCTTTGGACAGTATCCTTTATTTTGTGGCACAGGCCTTCGGCATCTTCGCCACCATCTGCTGTTTCATCATGCCCCTGTTCAAGAAGAAATGGCAGATGCTTCTTATCAACGCCGGCGGCAACCTGTTTTTTATTCTGAACCTGCTGCTGTTAGGCATTTCCTCCGGCGATATGATGGCCAATGCCACCGCCATGATCGTTAATGTGGTCTCGCTGGTGCAGGTATTCATTTCTTACTACCATGTACAAAAGAACATTCCCGTCACCACAGCTGAGAACATCATCTTCCTGGTGCTGTATGTAGGTCTGGGCTTTGTGGGCTTCAACCGGGCGCTGGATCTGCTGCCCATCGTGGCAAGTGTATTCAATATGCTGGCCGCCTTCCAGCGGGATGAGCAGAAAACACGCTGGCTGGTGCTGTTCAATGCCTCCATATTCTGTCTGTATTATATCATCATCGGCTCCACTTCTCTGCTTGCCGAGCTGCTGGCGGTTGTCACCACGGTGATCGGCCTTGTCAGCTACCGAAAAAAGAAGGCATAATATTCCACCGGCCTGCCGCAGGAACGGCAGGCCGGTTTTTAGGGGGAATCGTCATTGACAAACCCCGGAAACTATACTAAAATGCAAGTGTATGATAATCGGAAAGTATGTCCGCATCTCATTATAATAAGGAGTGTACATACCATGGCTCAGTTATCTGCGGGCTTTGCCCGTGTCAACATTACCCCCATGATGGGTATCGGCCTTGTGGGCTACTTTGTTCCCCGTTTTGCCGACGGCGTACTGGACGAGCTGGAAGTCAACGCCCTGGCTCTGGCCAGCGGTGACACCCGGGTGGTTCTGCTAACGGTAGACCACTGCGGCATCGAGCGGGGCATCATTGATGATTTCTCCTCCTTTATTGCCGAAAAAACCGGTCTGCAGAAGGATCACATCGTCATCCACGCCACCCACTCTCATACCGCCCCTGCCATTATCAATCCCTACGGTCCTGCCACCCTGGCGCAGGAGTACACCTCCGTGGATCCCGAACGGGAGATGGAATACTACACCTTTGTCCGCCGGAAGCTGGGAGATGCCGCGCAGTTTGCGCTGAACGATCTGAAGCCCGCCAAAATGGGCTGGGGTATCGGTCAGGCACCCAACATCGCGTTTGTCCGCCGGTTCCGTATGAAGGACGGCAGTGTTCAGACCAACCCCGGCGTGGACAACCCGAATATAGACCACCCCATCGGTGATGTGGACGAGCGGGTGAATGTCCTCCGCTTTGACCGGGAAAATGACAGCCTGGTGCTGGTAAACTTCGGTGACCACCCCGATGTGGTGGGTGGCTGCAAGATCTCCGCCGACTGGCCCGGCTTTGTCCGCCGTACCGTGGAAAAAACATTGGACAGCACACAGTGCATCTGCTTCAACGGCGCTCAGGGCGATGTGAACCATGTAAATGTCCATCCCAGAGGCGGCTACCTCAATGGCATGTTCATGGACTTTGACGACGTGGCCCGTGGCTATGATCACGCCCGGTACATGGGCCGTGTGATCACTGCCGGCGTTCTGCAGGCCTTTGACAAGGTGCAGTATGTGGACGCAGATAGTGTCAAATGTATCCGCCGTACCATCCGTGTGGCTTCCAATATGCCCACCCCGGAACAGCTTCCGGAAGCCATTCGTATTGACAACCTCCACCAGGAGGGTCGGGACAGCGAGCTGCCCTATTCCGGCATGATGCTCACCACCGTGGTGGCAGAGGCCGGCCGTATGGTGAAGCTGAAGGACGGCCCGGACTCCTTCCCCATGGAGCTTACCGGCGTTGCCATCGGTCCCGTTGCCATTATCGGCCTGCCCGGTGAGCCTTTCACCGGCATCGGCAGAGCCTTGAAGCTGGCAGAGGGTTGGGATCTGGTGCTGCCCTGCTGCCTGACAAACGGCTCCGAGGGTTATTTCCCCATGCAGGATGCCTATGATGAAGGCGGCTACGAATCCCGCAGCTCCTTCTTCAAGGCCGGTGTTGCCGAATACATCATCGCAGAAGGCACCGCTCTTCTGCAGGATCTGCAGAAATAAGGAGGATCGCCATGCTTGCCATAAAAAACGCAACTCTGGTCATGCGTGACCATCTGATTCCGGAAGCTGTACTGTTTGTGGAGGACGGTCTCATCGCAGGCTTCGGTGAGATGCGGAACACTCCCACTCCCGAGGGTTGTGAGATCCTGGACGCTGAGGGTCTGTTTGTAGGCCCCGGCCTCATCGATATCCACAACCACGCCGGTGGCAGACATTGGTTCTACGACGAACCCATTGAGGCTGCCCAGTTTAACCTCCGCCACGGCACCACCACCATTCTGGCCTGTCTGTACTTTAATATGAATCGGCAGCAGCTGGTGGAGCAGGCCACATGTGTCAAAAAGGCTATGGCCACCCCGGAGGGCGCGTCCATCGCCGGCTTCTATATGGAAGCCCCCTACATGAATCCCAAGTTCGGTGCCGACCGGGAAAACAATCCCTGGAAGGGTCCCATTGACCCCAAGGAATACATGCCGGTCATCGAGGCCGTAGGCACCGATGTAAAGGTGTGGGCCCTGGCTCCCGAGCGGGAGAACATCCAGCAGTTCGTCATCGATGCTAAAAAGGCCAATCCGGCTGTTAAATTCTCCGTTGCCCACAGTGAGGCATCTCCCCAACAAATCGAGGCCCTTATTCCCTACGGTCTGTGCATCGGCACCCACCACACCAACGCCACCGGCGACCGTCCCATGTATCCCGAGTGCCGGGGTGTGTGCGTGGATGAAGCCGTAAACTACAACCGGGAAATTTATGCGGAGCTGATCTGTGACAGCCGGGGCATCCATGTAGATCCCTACATGCTCCGCCTGGTGCGGAAAATCAAGGGTGAGGACCGGATCCTTCTGATCTCCGACGCCTGCGTCTTTGACGGCCCCATTCCTCCCGGCTACGACGGTGTCAATGACATCAACTTTGACTTTGAAGGCGAGATCGCAGGCTCCAAGCTGAGCCTGGAGGTGGCCTGCGGCAACATGATGAAGCACACCGGCGCTTCCATCGTGGATGTGTTCCGCTATGCCTCCTACAACCCCTCCCGGGTCATCGGCCTTCTGGATCGCGGCGAGATCGCCGTTGGAAAACGTGCTGACCTGGTGATCGCAGATCACTGGATGAAAGTTAAAAAAGTAATTTTTAAAGGAAAGGTGCAATAACTATGAGCGACATTATTTTTGAGCCCGCCTCCAAGTTCAGCTTCGCCCCCGCCGACTTTGTTCCCTTCAAGGACAGAGAGGTCTGTGAGCGCGTCCGCAAACTCAGCGGCAAGGAACTGGAAAACCGCGAGCCCTGGTGGCATCCCGAATTCAACGTCAAGGTCATGATGAACCCCCATCCTGTCCTGATCGCCACCCTGTTTGCCCGTCTGAAGGCAGCTTCCGAAGCAGGCAAGACCTTCACCATGATCCTGGGCAACCCCGAGCCCGATACCTACATTCCTCTGGCACAGCTGATCAACTACTTCCAGGTCGACTGCTCCAAGGTCCACATCTTCGCAGAGGACGAGTGGGCTGACGAGGATGGCAACATTGCTCCCGAGACCTACGAGGCCGGCTTCGTTCACTCCATGATCAAGTATCTGGTCATGCAGATCGATCCCAAGCTGAGAATGCCCATGGAGAATGTGCACTATCCCACCAATAAGAACATCGGCGACTACTCCAAGATCATTAACGACATCTCCGAGGGCGGCGCTGACATCATCTCCACCTCTCCCGGTTGGGCAGGTCATGTCGCATTCGTGGATCCCATCCCCGAGTTCGTGGGCAGTGGCGACATCGAAGAGTGGCTGAATCAGCCCGCTCAGATCGTAAAGCTGCATCCCATGACCATTATGCAGAACTCCCTCCACGGCTGCTTCGGTCAGTCCGGTGACATTGCCAATGTGCCTCCCAAGGCCGCAACCATCGGCCCCCTGGATGTTATGCGCGCTAAGGAAAGAATCGAAGTTCACGCACTGCTGACCAACGGCACCTTCTCCTCCTGGCAGAGAATGACCTCCCGTCTGGTCACCCACGGTCCTGTCACTCCTCTGGTTCCCAGCTCCATGCTGCAGACCAAGAAAACCCAGGTCTACATCTCCGACGAGATCGCCGCTCCCTTCGAGTGCTGGGAGAAGGTCGGCTACTAATTGCCTGAATCCTTTTAAATTTCGCCCCGTTTGCCGAAAGGCAAACGGGGTCTTGTTTTCAAAATTTACAATTTTTTTATTGTTCCTGTGACTGTTCTACATTATAATATAATTAGATAAGTGTGTGAAAATCTGCACGAGGAGCTTGCCTATGTCCAAACCCAACAAAAACCGGCCATTTATCGAAAAGCTGGCGACATTTATCGTAGATAAAAAGAGTCTGTTTTTCCTGCTGTATATTTTTGCTCTGATCTTCAGCCTGTTTGCCATGAGCTGGGTAGAGGTAGAAAACGATGTTACCACCTATCTGCCGGAGGAAACAGAGACCCGGCAGGGCATCGTAGCCATGAATGAAAACTTCGCTTCCTTTGGCACAGCACAGATCATGGTGCGGAATGTGACCTATGAAACAGCAGAAAGCTTATATGACGAGATCGCCGCTGCTCCAGGGGTCTCCATGGTCACCTTTAATGACACCCCGGAACATTACAAGGATGCTGCTGCACTGTTCGACATTAACTTTGCTGGAGCTGCCAATGACCCGGAAACCATAGCCGGTATGGTTGCCATCCGTGAAAAACTGGAGGGTTATGACATCCATGTCTATTCTGCCGTGGGTCAGGACGATATTTCCATGCTCCGGGAGGAGATGACCACCATTCTCATTGTGGGCGTGGTCATTATGCTGGTGGTACTGACCCTAACCTCCCGCTCCTACATGGAGATCCCCGTACTGGTGCTGACCTTCGGTGTGGCAGCGCTGCTGAACATGGGTACCAACTTCATTTTCGGTAAGATCAGCTTTATCTCCGATTCTGTGGCTGTGGTGCTGCAGCTTGCTCTGGCCATTGACTATGCTATCATTCTGTGCCACCGCTTCTCCGACGAGTACGAAGTAAAGCCCGCCAGAGAGGCCTGCATCAGTGCTTTGAGCAAGGCCATTCCGGAGATCAGCGCCTCGTCCCTCACCACCGTCAGCGGTCTGATGGCCCTTGGCTTTATGGAGTTTGGCATCGGTCTGGATATGGCGCTGGTGCTGATCAAAGCCATTTTGCTGAGTCTGCTGTCTGTTTTCACGCTGATGCCTGGACTGCTTATGCTCTTCGCGCCTCTCATTGCCAAAACACGGCATAAAAAACTGCTGCCCAACGTGGATTTCATGGGCAAATTCGCAGTTAAGACCCGCCGAGTCGTGCCATTTCTGTTTGTACTGCTGCTCATCGGCGCGTTCATTCTGTCCTCCAGATGTCCCTACTGCTACAGCTTTACCGATCTGGAAACCGCAAAGATGACGGAGAGTCAACATGCCTACTTTGAGATCAAGGACACCTTCGGCACCTCCAACATGGTGGCCCTCATCGTCCCCAGCGGCGATTATGAAGCGGAAGCCGCCATTCTGGAAGAGCTGGAGGGTAAAGAGGAAGTTAAGAGCACCATGGGTCTTGCCAATATTGAAGCCATGGATGGATACATGCTCACCGATGCCTTGAATCCCCGGGAGCTGTCAGAGCTTATGGGTATGGACTATGAGCTGGTGCAGGCGCTGTACGGTCTGTATGCTGCCGACCAGGAGCAGTACGGTCAGGTGCTCACCGGCATGGCTGAGTACGAAGTGCCTCTTTTCGATATGTTCCTGTTCTTAAAGGATCAGCTGGACACCTACAATATTGATTTTTCCGACGGGGACATGGCCATGATGACCGATATGCTGGATCAGCTGGAAACCGCCCGCTCCCAGCTGCGTACCGAAAAGTACAGCCGCATGGTGGTATATCTGAACCTGCCGGAAGAGGGTGAAGAGACCTATGCTTTCCTGGAGGAGATCCGGGGTGTCATGGGCAAGTATTACGAGGGCGATTACTATATCGTTGGCAACTCCACCAGTTCCCGGGATCTGGCATCCTCCTTTGTGTCAGATAACCTGCTGATCTCCCTGCTGTCCGCCTTCTTCGTCATTCTGGTGCTGCTGTTCACTTTCCAGTCTGCCGGTCTGCCGGTGCTGCTGATCGTGGTCATTCAGGGCAGTATCTGGATCAACTTCTCCTTCCCGTACTTAATGGATCAGCCCTTGTATTTCCTGGGCTACCTCATCGTTAATGCCATTCAGATGGGCGCCAACATCGACTACGCCATCGTCATCTCCAGCCACTACCAGGAGAAGAAGGCGCACATGCCCCACAAAAAAGCCATTGTGGAGGCACTGAACGCAGCCTTCCCCACGGTGTTCACCTCCGGTACCATCATGGCCTCGGCCGGTTTGCTCATCGGCAGCATGTCTGCCCAGCCGGTAGTTTCCATCATGGGTACCTGCATTGGCCGGGGTACCATTATTTCCATTATCCTGGTCCTGTTTGTGCTGCCCTCCATTCTGGTGCTTGGCGACTCCATTATCGAGCGCACCAGATTTAAAGTGAAAACCATCGCCCTGCCCACCCGCCAGGCCACCGGCACTGTCCGGATGCAGGGTCATGTCCGGGGCTACATTTCCGGTATGGTGGATGCCGACTTTAACGGTATTCTCCACGGACAACTGAACGCAACCGTTTCCACGGATACCAAAATTGAGGAAGGAGAGGATGAAAATGCGTAAAAACATCGTTTCTTTCCTTCTTTGTGTCCTTTTGCTGTTAAGCTTTGCGCTGCCGGTCTATGCCCAACCGGGTGAGGAGCCCGCCGTTGAGGAGATCCCCGCCCAAGCCATCGAGATCGCCTCTTTGGAGGAATTTCTCGCCTTTGCGGAAAATTGCCGGCTGGACAGCTACAGTCAAAACCTCCAGGTCACCCTGGCTGCCGATATTGATCTGTCCGGCAGCGGATTTGAGAGCATTCCCTCCTTCAGCGGCACCTTCCTGGGAAGCGGCCATACCCTTTCCGGTCTGGAGCTCACCGGTGCCGGTTCTGTACAGGGTCTTTTCCGGTATCTGACCGCCACCGCCCTGGTGCAGGATCTGAATGTCACCGGCTCTGTCCTGCCGGAAGGCAGCAAGGACACCGTGGGCGGCATTGCGGGCAGCAACGCCGGCACGATTTTGAATTGCTCCTTTGTGGGTACCCTGTCCGGCAGCGAAGCGGTGGGCGGTATTGCCGGCAGCAACACCGTCACCGGCGTGATCCAGGACTGCAGCGCCGAGGGCGAGCTTTACGGCGAGCACTTTATCGGTGGCATCGTAGGTAATAACGCCGGTGTGATCCGGGGCAGCACCAACTTCATGCAGGTCAATGCCATCCCCCAGCAAAACAGCATTGCGCTGGAGCAGATCACTCTGGACACCATTACGGCCTCCGAAAGCACCAGTACCGTTACGGATATCGGCGGCATCGCCGGTCATTCCGCTGGCGTGATCCGCGGGTGCGTCAATTACGGCGCCGTGGGCTATCAACACATGGGCTACAACATCGGCGGCATTGCAGGCAGCCAGATGGGCTATATCACCGAGTGTGTCAATTACGGCGCTGTATCTGGCCGTAAGGAAACCGGCGGCATCGTGGGTCAAATGGAGCCCGTCGCCAGCGTTGTATTTTCTGAGGACACGCTGCAGATTCTTGAGGGACAGCTGGACACCTTGGGCGCGTTGACCAAGACAGCCTCCGGCCATGTGCAGGGCAGTGCTTCTTCCATCAACCGGCAGCTGGCTGTCATGCAGGACCAGGCCGCAGCCGCCAGGGACGCGGTGGATCAGCTTATTCCGGACGAAGATGACCCCACACTTCCGGATATGGACAGCATCCAGGCCGCGCAAAATACACTGAACAGCAGTCTGAGCGGCATGCAGAGCAGCTTAAACAGTATTTCTGTCTCTTTACAGGGAACGGTCAGCTCTCTGCAAAAGGATATGCAGGCGATCTCCGGTCAGGTTGAAGCCATGGGGCAGACCATCAACAATGCATCAGAGAATTTAGGCGGCAGCATCAGCGATGTTTCCGATCTGGACACGCCGGAGGATCTCACCGGCAAGGTGGAAAGCTGCACGAATAACGCCCCGGTTCTGGCGGATCTGAATGCCGGAGGTATCGTGGGCTCCATCGCCCTGGAAAACGATCTGGACCACGAGGAGGATATTTCTGTTATCGGGGATTCCTCCATGAACTTCATTGGCGAACTGCGGGCAGTGATCCTGAACTGCCGCAACACCGCAACTGTGACCTGCGGCAAGCAGAACGCAGGCGGTGTCGTGGGCTGGGCCTCCATGGGTCTTGTAAAAGAGTGCTTCAATTCCGGCTCTGTGGAGGCGGAGGAAGCCGACTATGTTGGCGGCATTGCCGGCCAAAGCGACGGATTTATTCGCTCCTGCAGCGTAAAGAGCTTCCTGTCCGGTGACACCTGCGTTGGCGGCATTGCCGGTCAGGCCGGAATCCTTTCCGATTGCCGCAGCATGACCTCCCTTTCCGGAACGGAAAAGCTGGGTGGTGTTGTGGGCTACGCGGAGACTCTGGAGGAGATCACAAGTAACTTTTACCTTTTCGCCGATGCTGACCCCGGCGCCGTGGACGGCATCAGCTATGACGGCTGTGCCCAACCCTTGGATGCCGACTCCTTCCTGGCTCTGGACGGGCTGGATCCCCTGTTTGGACGCATTACCGTGCTGTTCCGCTTTGCCAACGGCACCATGGAGCCGGTCATTCTGGAATACGGCCAGTCCCTCTCCGACAAGGACATTCCCGCCATTGAGGAAAAAGAGGGCTATATGGCTTACTGGGAAGGTCTGCACCGGGAGCCGCTGCACTTCGATACGGAATTTACGGCAGTTTATTCCTCCCGGATCGCTGTGATTCAAAGCGCTGAAACGGAAAATGGCATGCCGCTGCTGCTGGCAGAAGGCTCCTTTACCCCCACATCCACCGTCACCGTGACAGAATCCGGCGATACACCACAGCTGGACGGGCGCCGGACGCTCCTTGCCGCACAGTCCTTTGCCGTGTCTGACAGCACGCCGCCTGTCACCATCCGCTACCGCCTGCCGGAGGGTCACGACGGCGAGGGTATTCAGGTGCTGCTCCGGGACAGCGACGGAAACTGGCTGCCCACCCACAGCTATATTCAGGACAGCTATGTGGTATTTCCCGCCTCTGCCGGTGAACATCATATGGCGCTGGTTCAAATCGAACCCTTCCCCTGGACCTCTGTGATCCTGGCCGCCCTTGTTTTGATTCTGATTGCTGCAGTCATTTATATCCGAAAAAGCTGCAAGAAAAAGAATGCTCCGAAGCAGTCGAAAAATAAAAAAGACCCCCGCTGGTTTATAACCAGCGGATTCGTTTTTTAAGATAGCAGACAGATCAGCAGAATGA
>JAZUMW010000092.1:0-1977 GCA_045603825.1 Faecousia sp. | reverse complement strand
CTGTGCGTCAGAGAAGTAAGCGGGAACGGTGATAACGGCCTCGGTCACAGGCTGACCCAGGTAAGCTTCGGCGTCAGCCTTCTGCTTCTGCAACACCATGGCGCTGATCTCCTGGGGCGTGTAGCCCTTGCCGTCGATGTTGACCTTGTAGTTTTCGCCCATGTGGCGCTTGATGGAAGCGATGGTGCGGTCGGCGTTGGTAACAGCCTGGCGCTTTGCCACCTGACCTACCATACGCTCACCGGTCTTGGAGAATGCAACCACAGAGGGAGTGGTTCTGCCGCCCTCAGCGTTGGCGATAACAACAGCCTCGCCGCCTTCCAGAACAGCGACACAAGAGTTGGTTGTACCCAAGTCGATACCAATAATTTTACCCATAATTTAAATCCTCCTATATATTGAAAAAAGTTTTTACAAAGTTAGTTGGCGACCTGCACCATGGCAAATCTTACGATCTTATCGCCTAATTTAAAGCCCTTTTGGAACACCTGTGTAATGGTGTTTTCAGCGGCCTCCGCATCCTCGGTGTGCATGATGGCGTTGTGGAGATTGGGGTCGAACACATCGCCCACATTGCCGAAGATCTCCACGCCCAAAGAATTAAAAATGCTTACCAGCTGCGTGAAGGTCATTTCCACGCCCTTCTTGTAGGCGGCATCCTCGGTGGGCTGATTCAATGCCCGCTCCAGGTTGTCGTATACCGGCAGCAGCTTTTCCACCGCGTCGGCTTTGCCGTTTCCGTAGGACTGCTCCTTTTCTTTAACGGTGCGCTTGCGGAAGTTATCGTAGTCCGCAGCCAGCCGCAGATAGCTGTCGTGCTCAGCGTTATATTTTTCTTCCCAGGGGTTGCCCTCCGGAATTACTTCCTGTACTTCTTCCTGCAGGGTCTCCTCGGCAGGAATCTCTTCTGATTTCTTATCCTTCTTTGCCACGGGTTATGCCTCCTCATTTTCCTCTGCAGCCGGAAGATGGGGCTGCTCAGGTTTTGCGAACATTTTGGAAAGGCTCTCGGCAAAATAACCCAATCTTGCCGTGACCTTTGCGTAATCCATTCGTGTGGGACCCACCACGCCGATCATGCCGTGCATGCCGTCACCAATGTCAAACTTGGTCATGACCACGGAGGTGTCCTTCAGCTCCTGGGATACATGCTCCGGGCCAACCAGAACCTTGGTACCGTTGGCGTTCTGCATGACAGCGGGCAGGTTTGCCAGGGATTCCTCATCCAGGGAGGACATCAGCCGCTGGGCTTTGTCCACATCCCGGTATTCCGGCTGACCTAGGATCCGCATCTGACCGGCAACAGCCATATTGGTGCTGCCCTGGCGGTTTAGGGTGTCGGTGGTGAATTCCATGATAACGGGCACCAGACTAGCGGCTGCACCTGCAGCACCCATGACCCGTTCCAGCAGCTCGGGGGTGAAATCTTCGGCGGGGATCTCCGTCATGGTGGCGTTGAGCACCGCGGAGAGGATCTTAAGATCGGCGTCAGATACATACACCGGCAGCTTGATGAGCTTGTTGACCACTTCGTCGTTGGTGAGCATGATCACAAGGATCACGCTGCCCTGTCCGGCAAGGATCAGCTCAAACCGCTTGACGGTAGCGCCGCCGTAGCGGGAAGCTACGGAAATAGCCGGCAGGTCAGTGGCCTGAGAAACCAGCTTGGCGACCTTTTCCACCAGCTTATCCACCCGCTGCATCTTCTCTTCAATAGCGGTGTTGATGGACTTGGTCTCGTCCATGCTCAGCCGGTAATCCAGCATCAGCTCATCCACATACAGCCGGTAGCCGGCGGCAGAGGGAACACGGCCGGCACTGGTGTGGGGCTGCTCTAAGTAACCCATACTGGTCAGGTCCGCCATTTCATTGCGAATGGTTGCGGAGGAATACTTCATGTCCGGAAGCTCCGTAATGGCTTTGGAGCCAACAGGCTCGGCAGTCCGGATATACAGGTCTACCACAGAGCGCAGGACC
>JAZUMW010000091.1:0-3889 GCA_045603825.1 Faecousia sp. | reverse complement strand
AAAAAAGCCGGTCTCAAGCCTATGTTCTATGGTGTCACCATCGACACACTGGTGACCCTAACTGCCCTTGCGGTAATTTGGTGTATGGGGCTTATGTAAGAACAGAGAATCCGCGTTAATCAGTTCGACAAATTCCAATTTATCTAACGGACACCCCAAGGATTCCCGGTACTTCTTGGGGTACACTTTTATCACTTGGGGTACAAGAATTTTTGCTGGGGTACAAAATTTACAGGAGGGGTACATTCTCCAAACTATTGCCGAGAATTGTATCCATAATTACCGCCAAACCCAAAAAATACGGATACCCATTTGGGTATCCGTATTTTTTATTACGCCGTGGGACTCGAATAATCTAAATCCGACAGTCCGGTGGACTGTCGGTCGATGCCGGCTGGACGGCATCGAAACCATACACTTTTGCAACGCAAAAGTGCAACGAGTCCCTTTCGGCGTACGCGCAGCAAGCTGCACAAAGATACGGATTGCCACAACCAGTCTGCGGACTGGTTTCGCAATGACGTGGAAGACTGGACGGCGCTCCCATCGCTCACCCTTTCGGTGTACCATTTCTTTGTGGTAGAAATCTATGCTTGCGTGTGATATAATCAAAAAAACGGAATTTGACGGAGGCGAAAAGATGTCTGACTTTACTATAAACCAAATGCAGCAGATGCAAAAAGCCCTGCAGGAAAAGTATAAGTACAAATGGGAGCCGATCTGTGCTGAGGTCGGACAAAACAAACTCCTTTGGATGATCGGCGAGATCGGCGAGGTGATCGATATCGTCAAGAAGCACGGCGGAGAAACGGCATCCACCGACCCGGAGCTGAGAAAATGCCTGGTGGAAGAAATGGCAGATGTGCTTATGTATTATAACGATGTTATGCTCTGCTATGACATCGGTGCCGATGAATTGAAAAAAGCGTACGCAGAAAAATTTGAGAAGAATATGAATCGCTGGTAGATCCTGCGAGCAAAACAGAAAGGGGGCAGAATATGGAAAATACGGTCTATTCCCAACTTCCGGCGGCGATTCTGCCCTGGTATGAAGCAAACCGCAGGGAGCTGCCCTGGCGGCAGGACAAGGAACCCTACCATATCTGGCTGTCGGAGATCATGCTCCAGCAGACCCGGGTGGAGGCGGTGAAGGGCTATTACGGGCGTTTTTTACAGGCACTGCCTACCATTGAGTCCCTTGCGGGAGCCGATGACGGGGTGCTGCACAAGCTCTGGGAGGGCCTGGGTTATTACAGCCGGGTGCGGAATCTGAAGAAGGCTGCCCGGGTGATCATGGAGGAGCACGGGGGCGTATTTCCCGGGGAATACGAGGCAGTTCTTGCTCTGCCGGGTATTGGTGAATACACCGCTGGTGCCATCTGCTCCATCGCCTTTAATGAGAAAACTCCGGCTGTGGATGGAAATGTGCTGCGGCTGGTGTCCCGTCTGCTGGACGATCCCACACCTATCAATACTCCAACCTTTAAAAAGCAGGTACGGGATGCATTACAGTGCATATATCCCCAGAATGCCGGTGATTTTACCCAGGCACTCATGGAGCTGGGTGCCACCCTTTGCGGTCCCAACGGTAGGCCGGACTGCCTGTCGTGTCCCTGTAAAGATTTTTGCCTGGGGCATATCCGGGGCACAGCAGAGCATTTGCCTGTCCGTTCACCCAAGGCTGTCAGACGCCGGGAGGAGAAAACGGTCTTCGTTCTGTGCTGCGACGGCCGTTACGGTCTGAGCAAACGGGACGAAACCGGGCTGCTGGCGGGCTTGTGGCAGTTTCCCAATGTGGAGGGCAAGCTCACAATGGAGGCTGCAATAGAAGAAGTGGAGAAATCTGGTTTTAAAATTAAAGAAATTATACGGCAAGTGGAGCGAAAACATATATTCACCCATGTAGAATGGGATATGAGTGGAATATATATGGAGGTTTACCGGCAAACGGAGAATTTGGTGTGGCTCACACCGGAGCAAATCCGGAAGGAGGCGGCGCTGCCCACGGCATTCCGGAAATTCTGGAAGGAGATCGAAGATGTTTGATTTTCATATGCACTCTAAAATATCCTTTGACGGCCGGGAAGAACCCCTTGCCATGGCACAGGCTGCTGTCAGGGCCGGCATGAAGGCGATCTGCTTCACCGAGCATCTGGACTATGATCCCAGGGCGGAGGTGCAGACCTGGACCTTTACAACCGAAGATTATAATAGGGCGCTGGATCCTCTGGAGCTTCCGGGACTGGAGATCTGCCGGGGTCTGGAATTCGGCATGCTGCCGGATAACCGGGATACGCTGCACAAGGATCTGCAGCGGCGACCCTTTGACTTCGTTATCGGCTCCATCCATTACATTGGCGGCGTGGATGCATTCTATCAGGAATTCTGGGAAGGGAAGTCCGTTGCCCAGGCAGAGCTGGAGGCCCTGGAAGAGACCCTGGCCTGCGTAAAGGAGCACGATGAGTTTGATGTGCTTGGACACCTGACCTATATCAGCAAGACCCGGAACAACCCCATGAAGCGTCCGGTGAGGCTGGAGGATTACCGGGAGCTGGTGGATGAGATATTCCGGACCCTCATTGCCAAGGGCAAGGGGATCGAGATCAATACCGGTGCCAAAGACATTTGCGGTGTGTACCTGCCGGAGCGGGAGTACCTGCTTCGGTTCAGGGAGCTGGGTGGTGAGATTGTCACCGTTGGCTCCGATGCCCACAATGCCGCCCGGGTGGGACAGTATTGTTTGGAAGCCGCCAAAATGGTTCAGGACATCTTTGGTTATGTGTGTACATTCAAGGACAGGCGGCCTGTTTTTCACAAAATTTAATGGCGAAAAAATTTGAAAATAATGTTTGACAAATCGCGTAAATGCCTATATAATATCTAAGCATGACTGTTAGGAAGGGGGATACTATGCTTCTTGGACTGTCCCGGATTATTGACTGTCCCGGCGCATCGGTTGACTTCTCTGACAGTGTGGATCTGAGTGATCTTCTCTACGGCACCTGTTACCCGGTGAAGAAGCCGGTACTGGCCAGTGGTACGGTACGCAATACCGCCGGTGTGCTGGTAATGAAGGGCAGCATCCATACAACCATAGAGGGTGTGTGTGACCGCTGTGCCGCCGACTTTACCCAGGATGTGGCGTTTCCCATTGATGTGGTCCTGGTAAAAGAGCTTGCCAACGAAGAAAATGAAGATGAATGGGTATTCCCTCTGGAAGGCGACAGCGCTGATCTGGAAGACATTATCCGCACGGTATTCGTGCTGAACATGGATTCCAAGCTGCTGTGCAAGCCGGACTGTAAAGGCCTCTGCTGCCGCTGCGGCAAGAACCTGAACGACGGCCCCTGCGATTGCCGGAAAGAGATCGATCCCCGTCTTGCTGCTTTAAAGCAGCTTCTTAATAAGTAATTAACTATCTGAATGCTGTTTTAAAGCATCTATCAAGGAGGTGTCATCCATGGCTGTCCCTAAGTGTAAAGTCTCCAGCGCCCGCCGCGATAAGCGCCGTGGTTCCAACTGGAAGCTGTCCGCTCCCAGCGTGTCCGTCTGCCCCAAGTGCGGCGAGCCCGTCATGCCCCATAGAGCTTGCAAGGCTTGCGGTACCTACAATGGCCGTCAGGTCCTGGCCGCCAAGGCTGACTAAGGCAGGAAAAAACGCAGAGGAAGGCTTTCAGCCTTCCTCTTTTTCCGTTTTCAGGATAATGCAGGAATACAAGGCGCTTCCCCTTGAGGGGAAGCTGTCAAAAATCTATGGATTTTTGACTGATGAGGTGTGCAGAGCGTAGGTGTCCTATTGCAATGACCGATGCGAAAAGTGATCGCTGCACCTCACCCGCCCAGTGTGCCACTGGGCACCTTCTCCTCAAGGAGAAGGCTTTTTTGTATA
>JAZUMW010000090.1:0-3784 GCA_045603825.1 Faecousia sp. | reverse complement strand
AAAGCTTCCCCTGGGGCCCGGATGCGGGCAAGGTGGATTTCGGTCTGATTTATAACAGCCGGCTGAAAGCGCTGCGTATTGCCTACGGCCGGTTTGCCGGCGGCGAGGATTTTGACAGATTCTGCGGGCAAAACAGCGATTGGCTGCCGGACTTTGCCCTGTATATGGCTTTAAGAGATGCCAATGGGGGAAAGCCCTGGTATGAATGGGATGAAGCACTGAAGTTCCGCCGACCGGAGGCGCTTTTGTCTGCCCGGACGGAGCTGGGTGAGGAAATCCGGTTTTACTGTTTCGTGCAGTACCTGTTTTCCGGGCAGTGGGAGGCGTTGCGCGCCTATGCCCACGAAGCCGGCATCCGTATTATCGGAGATGTTCCCATTTACGTGCCGCTGGATTCTGCGGACGTTTGGAGCAATCCGGGACTGTTTCAGCTGGATAAAAACCTGACCCCCACTGCAGTGGCAGGTTGCCCCCCGGATGCCTTTTCGGAGGACGGTCAGCTTTGGGGCAATCCCTTATATCTCTGGAGCGCCCATCGGAAGACCAATTATCAGTGGTGGATTCGCCGCCTGGCGGCGACCGGCGCCCGCTACGACGTGGTGCGGAATGACCATTTTCGCGGACTTGAGGCCTACTGGTCCGTTCCCTACGGAGAGGATACCGCCAGAAACGGCCAGTGGCGCAAAGGCCCGGATATGGACTTTGTCCGCGCCATTCAGGAGCAGCTGCCGGGCATCGCGATGATTGCTGAGGATTTGGGTTATCTGACGCCGGAAGTTCTGGCATTGCGGGATGCGTCGGGATTCCCCGGTATGAAGGTGCTGGAATTTGCCTTCGACAGCCGGGAGCCTTCCGACTACCTGCCCTACAGGTACAGCCCCAACACCGTGTGCTACACCGGCACCCACGACAACATGACCACCCGCCAGTGGTTCGATACCGCCTCCGCCGACGCTGCCGGCTACGCCAGAGAATACATGCGTCTGACGGATGAGGAGGGTATCGTCTGGGGCGTGATCCGCACCGCCATGGCCAGCGTATCCGATACCGCCATCGTGCCCATGCAGGACTACCTGGATCTGGGCGGTGAGGCCCGGATGAATTTCCCCGGCACCTGCGATGGCAATAACTGGACCTGGAGAGCCGAAAAAGACTTTATCAGCAACGACCTTGCTGAAAAAATATTCCGTATGACCAGGCTTTATGGTCGTTTGGGAGAAAAGAATGGAGAAAAAGTATGAAATATGATTGCCGTAACATCCTTCAGTGGACCGAAGCACAACTGAAGTATACCTACGACGTTTCCCTGCAGGAAGCAACCGCTCAGGAGCTCCACGAGGCGCTGGGCAAGTCCGTGATGATGGCCATCGCCGACAACTGGAGCGCTTCCAAGGCCGCCCGTCTGCACAAGAGAAAGGCTTACTACATCTCCGCCGAGTATCTGGTGGGTCGTCTGGTTTATTCCAACCTCTTTAACTTGGGCATCCTCAACGAGATGAAGCAGGTCTTTGCCGAGCGTGGCGTAGATCTGGCCATTTTGGAGGACATCGAGGACGCAGCTCTGGGTAACGGCGGCCTGGGCCGTCTGGCTGCCTGCTTCCTGGATTCCGCCGCTTCCATCAACATCCCTCTGTCCGGCTACGGCCTGCGGTATAAGTTCGGCCTGTTCAAGCAGAGCTTTGATCATGACGGCGCCCAGAAGGAAAACGCCGACGACTGGTCCAAGTACGGCGATCCCTGGTCCTACCGCCGCTACAACCACACCGTGAAGGTGGCGTTCCCCGACCACACCGTGCTGGCTGTTCCCTACGATGTGCCCGTGGTAGGCTACGGCACCAACAACATCGGCACCCTGCGCCTGTGGCAGTGTGAGGCCGAGGAGGAACTGGATTTCAACGCCTTCAATGACCAGGACTACCTGCGGGCGCTGACCCAGAAGAACAAGGCCGAGGATATTACCCGTGTGCTGTACCCCAACGACTCCACCTGGGAGGGCAAGCGCCTGCGTCTGAAGCAGCAGTATGTGCTGTCCTCTGCCTCTCTGCAGGATATGCTGCGGGTCTACAAGTCCGTCCACGGCAACGATCTGAGCCGCCTGGCGGAGTTCTACGCCATCCAGCTCAACGATACGCATCCGGCGATGTCCATCCCCGAGCTGATCCGCCTGCTGATGGCTGAGGGTATGGATTTCGACCACAGCTTCGATATTGCCGCCCACACCTTCTCCTACACCAACCACACCGTTATGGGTGAGGCCCTGGAGAAGTGGCCCCTGGATCTGATGTACTCCGTGGTGCCTGAGATCGTCAATATCATCAACCGCATCGACCAGAAGCTGAAGAACGAGCATCCCGGCCTGTTCATCGTCCGGGACAACACCGCCCATATGGCAAACCTCTCCGTTTATGTGGGTAACTATGTCAACGGCGTCGCTGAGATCCACTCCCAGATCCTGAAGGACGACTGCTTCAAGGAGTGGTATAAGGTATTCCCGGAGCGGTTCCAGAATAAGACCAATGGCGTCACCCCCAGACGCTGGATGGGTCTGTGCAACCCCGAGCTGACCCAGCTCATCAAGTACCGTATCGGCGGCGATTTCCTGAAGGATCTGGACCGCCTGGCCAAGCTGAAGCCCATGATCGACGACGATATGGTGCGCCAGTTCAATGCCGTCAAGCGGCAGAAAAAGGAACAGCTGTGCAAGGTCATCGCCCAGAAGGAGGGCGTGACGCTGAATCCCGACTTCATGTTCGATGTCCAGGTCAAGCGCGCCCACGAGTATAAGCGCCAACTGCTGAACGCGCTGAGCGTGGTGGATATTTACTTCCGGCTGAAGGATGGCTCCTTGAAGGACTTCCAGCCCACCGTTTACCTCTTCGGCGCCAAGTCCGCTCCCGGCTACGCGAGAGCCAAGGCTGTCATCCGCTATATCAACCGCATCGCCCGGATGATCAACAACGATCCCGAGATGCAGGATAAGCTGAAGGTCATCTTTGTCCAGAACTACAACTGCTCCTACGCTGAGCATATCATCCCCGCTGCCGATGTCTCCGAGCAGATCTCTCCCGCAGGTACGGAAGCCTCCGGCACCGGCAACATGAAGCTGATGCTTAACGGCGCTGTGACCCTGGGCACCATGGACGGTGCCAATGTGGAGATCGTCAAAGAAGCCGGTAAGGAGAATAACTACATCTTCGGCGCTACCGTGGAGCAGATCAATGCCAGCCGGGATTCCTACAACCCCCGCTGGATCTACGACCACAACCCCAGACTCCACCGGGCCATCGATACCCTGGTGGACGGCACCGTTCCCTGCGACGACGGCCTGCGGGATCTGTACCACGCCATTCTGGACGGCACCTCCTGGCACCGGGCTGACCACTACTTCATCTGCATGGACTACGATTCCTACATGGACGCCAAGCTGCGGGTGAACAAGGACTACGCAGACCGGCTGGCCTTCGGCCGCAAGTGCCTGCTGAACATCGCCTCCGGCGGTAAGTTCTCCTCCGACCGTACCATCCGTCAGTACGCGGAAGAAATCTGGCACATCGATCCCATTGAGGTCTGAGTTTTTAAAAGCCACTTCCCTAAGGGCGCCGCCCAAGGAAGTGGCTTTTTTGTATAAGAATACCACCGGCACGGCCGGTGGTTCCAAAAAGCTTTAGCTATGCATAGTCCCGCCGCAGCGGAAAGCCTCCCTCTGATGAGGGTAAGCGAAGCGCAGTCGCGGTAGTGAATGACAGTCCGGTGGACTGTCAGAGCCGCGACCGGGCTGCCCGCA
>JAZUMW010000089.1:0-18285 GCA_045603825.1 Faecousia sp. | reverse complement strand
AGTGGTGACATTTTCGTGCAGGCACTGGGTCTGCTCTTCGGCCAGAGCGTAGAAGGCCAGAGTCTGGTTTGCGGTGTTGCCGGTGGTGTTGGTGTAGCAGCGCCAGTCGGGGTTGGTTCTGTAAACGCCCAGATAGCGGCTGGTGCCCACATGCTGCAGGTAGCCGCTGGTGCTGTCCACCACGAAGGTGTTGGCGGTGTTGGTACCCACACGGACACCGTTATTGGTGCTGGTGCAGTACAGCCAGGTGTCGGTGGTGCCTGCAGGGTAAATGGTCAGCGTGCCGTTATTGTTTACGATGTTCCAGGTCAGGATGCTCACATCGCTGGCCTTGACGGTGTTGTTTTCGATCTCCACCACCACTGCGGCGGGTGCGGAGGAGGTGCCGTTGTTGTTGGCCAGAGCCCAGGTAGTGCCATCGGTGTAGGTCATGGTGATGATGACGTTCTGGGTGGAGGTGATGTCAGCTAGGTTGGTCAGAACGTAGTTGCTGGCGGTGGGCTCTGCCTGGCCGCAGCCGGAGCAGGTGCCGCCCACATAGTTGTGACCGGTGGCTTCGATGTCCTCGCCTTCAGCCATCAGAATGCCGCAGTCTGCGCAGTAGGTGTCGCCGGTGTAGCCAGCTGCGGTACAGGTGGCGTCGGAGGCGTTCTTGACAACGGTGTTGGTGTGCTGGCAATCAGCGCCGATGCTTTCCACGGGGATCAGTACCAGATTCTGTGCCTGCGTGCCCTTGTAGAAGGCGTAGTAGTCGTTGCCGGAGATAGTATTCAGGGACAAATAGCGGGTCTCCTCGGTGGTGGTGCCGTCCTCAGCGGTGATGGTGTTGACGAAGCTGAAGCTGACAGTGCCGTCCTCATTGGTGGTCTTGGTCAGCTGCTTTGCCTCTGCCTCTGCCACCAGGATACCGGAGTTACCGGCGCTCCAGCCCAGGTAACCGTCGGTGATGCCGTAAGCAGCCACGGTGCAGGTGCCGTCGGCGTTTTCGGTGACGGCGAACACTCTGTCGGCGTAGCCGGTAGCAATGCTCTCGGGCAGTGCGGTCAAGCCGGAGTCAACGGCGTTGTAGCGGTTGCTCTCCACGGTGGAGGTCATATAGAAGTAGTTGCCGCCCTCACTGCGGACAGTTGCGATGTAGTACAGATCGCCCTGTACGGTGGTCTGGGTGTCGCCACAGACAGAGCAGACGCCGTCCACATAGCTATGACCCAGAGCTGCCACGGCATCGCCGGTATAGCTGTCGCCGCAGGAGCAGGTGTAGGTGGTGTAGCCGGCTGCGGTACAGGTGGGAGCGGTGACCGTAGCGGTATAGCTGTGCTCGTGGGTATCGCCGCCGCTCTCCCCTACAGGGATCAGCTTCAGAGCCTTGGTCTGTCCGGACTTATACCAGGCGAAGTAGTTGTTGGTCGCGGTGCTGTTCAGGGACAGATAACGCTCCGCATCAGAGGCGGTGAAGTGGATAAGGAAGGTGCCGTCATCAGCCTCTTCCACAGTCAGCTGCTTGGCATCGGCCTCAGCCACCAGCGTGCCGGAGTTGCCGGAGGTCCAGCCCAGATAGCCGTCGGTCACGCCATCAGCTGCGATGGTATACAGACCGCCTGCGGTCTTGGTCAGGTTGAATACATAGCCTGCCTCACCTGCTGCAATGTTCTCGGGCAGTACAGTCAGGCCGGAGTCAACAGCCTGATAACGCTTGGTGTTTGCAGTACCCAGGTCGGAGGTCATGTAATGATAGTTGCCGGAGGAACGGATGGTGGCGATGTAGTAGCTGCCGGAGTAATCAAGGCTTATATCTGCGCCGCAAATATCGCAGGCAGCATTGCCGTCGGCGTCGGTATGGGCTGCCAGAGCCGTAACCTGACCTGCGGTTACAACGATGCCGCAGTCGTCACAGACATAATCGCCGCTGTAGCCGTTGGCGGTACAGGTGGCATCCACCACACCGGTAACGGTGGTTTCGCTGTGGGCGCAGGTAACGGTGTAGGAAACGGGGATCAGCGTCAGCCGGTTGGCCTGCTGGCTGGTGTAGAATGCGAAGTAGTTGAAGTCTTCGTCGTTGTTCAGACCCAGAATACGGGTATTGCCGCCGTTTTCATCATAGAAGGACACGGTGACGGTGCCGTCTTCGTTCTCTGTCAGGGTCAGTGCCAGAGCTTCGTCGGCAGCCACGAGCTTGCCGCCGTTGTCGGTGGAGGTGGACCAGCCCAGGTAGCCCTCTTCGTTGCCGTAGAGGCAGATGGCGTAGGTGCCGTCGCCGTTAGCGGTGATGGAGAAGGTACGGTCATCGTAACCTGCCTCGATGCTTGCGGGCAGCTGGGTCAGTCCGGAGTCCACGGACAGGTAACGGGCCTTGGTGTCCTTGCGGCTGGTCATGTAATGGTAATTGCCGGTGACGGAGGTGTTACCCTCTTCATCCGTAGTGCCGCGGATGGCGGCGATGTAGAACAGGCCTTCCAAACCTGCGGAGGTGGTGGACTTGCCGCAGACGTCGCAGATCTCGTCGCCGTCGTCGTCGGTGTGACCCAGAGCCGCGGTCACAGAGCCTTCGGTAATGAGCTTGCCGCAGGATGCGCAGACGGTATTACCGGTGTGGCCGGGAGTGGTGCAGGTGGCTGCCACAGTATCGATGAGGGTGGTCTCAGCATGGGTACATGTGCCTACAACGGTCATGTCGTCGGCGGAGACCAGACGGAGCTGGTAGGCATTGTAAACGCCCACGATGCCGGTGACATTGACAATGTCGCCGGTAGCCAGCATATCCTCAGCGGAAGCGGTGGGTACTCTGTATGCCACGATGGTGTTGGTGCCGTCGGACAGCGTATAGTCCACATTCTTATAAGTAGCGTTGTAGGAGCCCACAGCGCTGATGGTCAGGTTGTTCAGGCTGACCAACTCGCACATATATTCATAGGTGCTGCTTGCGTAGTCGCTGCTCAGTGCTGCCACGGTGACGGTCTGTGCATCCACGGTGTTTCCGGTGGAGATGACCATGCAGTCACCGGCGGTCGCGGGCTTGATCTCCACGAGATCATTATAAACAGCCCGGGGACCCCATGTCAGGATCTCGTCGCCCACATTCAGCTCGGGAGCGCTGCCGAAGTAGGCACACAGAGCGCCGGTCTCGTCCTGAATATAGATGTTGACGCCGTCGATAAAGGTAACGACACCCTTGACATAGTAGGTATCGGTGCTGTCGGTGGCTGCCTTAACGGCATTAATGGTGCTCAGGGTGAAGCTGACTTCGTAACCGCAGCCGTTGCCGCAGGTGACGGAGGTTTCGCCCACGGTCAGATCGTGACCGGTAGCGGGAGTGGTGATGTTCTGCAGGGTCCTGCCACAGTCGGAACAGATCACCTTATGGCTGCCGGGAGCGGTGCAGGTTGCTGCAACGACGGTCTCGGAGGTGTTTTCATGGGCACAGTTGATGGCATCGGTGGTATAGTAGATGGTGCCGGTGGATGCCTTGTACAGTACGGGAGCAGTACCGGTGGCGGTACTGTAGGTCGCGAAGCCGTAGGTGCCGTTTCTGCGCAGGATGTAGTTGATGCCCGCGGACTCGTTGGCAACATTTTCGATGGTGGCGGAGCTGTAATCGCCGGCCAGTTCGATGGTCCAGTAGGCGTTGGCGGAGGTAGCCTCCAGCAGTGCGCCCTGGTTCTTGGTGCCGGTGGAAGCGGCATAGACCTCGGCGGTCTCGTTATAGATGGTATAGGTGCCGTCGCCCTCAGGAGCGATGTGCCAGATGATGGCTGCATTTTCGGTCTCGATGACGCTGTCGGCCACAGTCACCTCCGTCAGATCAAAACGGTTGGAGGTCACAGAAGCGGTCATGGCAGCGCCCTCGGAGTAGATGATGTAATCGCCCTCAGTCAGATCGGTAGCAACGGAAAATGCGTGATCGTCAGCGCTGATCTGGTTGTCGGAGTATTTATACAGAGCGTAAAACTCCATGTAGTCATAAATGGTGCAGCCGGTGCCGGGCTTATAAACGGTGGCAGGGGCAGCGGTGCTGTCGCTGCTCATTTCGCCTTCCACCCAGCCTACGAAGGTGTAGTCAGCGGGGATCTCACCGGTATGGGCGGGCATGATGACCTCGCTGCCCTCCAGGATCTCCTGCATGCCGACTTCGACACCGCTCTCGAAGAAATAAACCTCCATGGGCTCAGCTTCATAGAAGGTGACCTTCACAGCGCAGTCAGAGGTTGCCTTGACGGTGAAGGTATTGCCGTCCTGGGTAACGGTGCCGGTGCCGCTGGTGATGATAGCGTCCTGAATCACATAGCCGTCGTTTGGAACGGCGGTGATGACATTGCCGTCAACGGTGACGGTGCCGCCTTCAGCAGGATCGGCGTAAGCGGTGACGGTGTAGTTGCTGACAGTGCCGCCGGAAGGAGTTTCCATGCCGCCGGGGATCTCAGCGCCGAACAGCACGAAGGCCAGCTCGGGATAGTCAACGAAGACGTTACGGGTGCCGGTGATGGACTCCACAGAGTCGTTACGGCCCATTTCCCAGGTATCAACAGGGTCTTCTTCCATCCACTTCAGGAGGACTTCCTTGCTCTCCATGACGCCGGAGGTGCCCCACATATAGGAGGTGTTGCCCCAGCGGACATAGGTATACAGCATGATACGGGCCACGTCGCCGTGGAGGTTGTAAGCGCCGCCGGACTCCTTATTAGGGTTGTAGTAGCCGGAGCTCTCGCCGTAGGCGGTATTGCCGCGGCTGGAGTTCTCGCTGGTAGTGCTGGGACGGAGCATCATGATGTCGTTCTCGTCCGCGCCGCCCAGACCCTTGGAGTTGGGCCAGGTATGCTCACGGTTCCAGCCGCCGTCCCAGGTGGGGCCGACCAGCTTGCCGGAGTAGAAGGAGGAGATGTAAGCGCCGCTGGTGGTACCGGTGCCGTTTTCCTGGCTGTCGGTGTAGGACATCAGGTGCTTGACATCGGAATAGCTGGTCTGCTTGGAGTGGTTGCTCTTCATCAGCTCCTGCAGCTTCAGGTACAGTGCGCTGGAGGGCACACTGGATACGCTGGAGGAACCGGACAGGGCAGCCAGTTCTTCGTATGTAACGCCGTTATCGGAATAGAATTCCACAGCGTTGGGGGACAGGAAGGTGGCAGTGGTGCCGCGCTTGCCCCAGTTTCTGATGACATTGTTGTAGCTGCTGCCGGTGGGTGTGCCCGATACATAGTTCACCGTCGCAGCGGACGCGGACAGGTGCAGTACGGGCAGCATGCCAACGCACATGACGATGGCCATGAGCAATGCAAAGCTACGCTTTACAAGGTTTTTCATACACTTCGCTCCATTTCTTTTTGTTCATGCGTTTTTTTCACATACATATTGATTCTATCACAGCAGAAAACTAATATCAATGGCAGCGGAGAAAATTTTTGCCAAAAAAAGCCGAAGGAACTGCTTCCTTCGGCTTTTATTCAGAAATGGGTAAACCAGGTGACGATCTTCCGCCCCAACTTGTAGATGGGAGTTTCCAGCTCTTTCTGGGCGTCCTTCAGATAACTGCGGATGGGCAGGCTCTGGGGGCAGTGCTTTTCGCACTTGCCGCAGCCCACGCAGTTGGAGGCGGCGGTGGAATTTTTCCGTACCGCGGTACACATGGCGTAGTCCACCAGCGCCCAGAACTTTCCCTCCTGGAACCGGCGGTTGTAGGCAGCGAAGGTGCCGGGTATGTCCACGCCCTTGGGGCACGGCATGCAGTAGCCGCAGCCGGTGCAGCCCACCTTCATTTTGGAATTGATGGCCGCCACCACCCGGCGGAGCATGTCCTCCTCCCCTTCCCCCAGTTCACCGGGGCGGGTCTCGGAAGCGGTTCGGATATTATCCAGTACCATCTCCATGGAGTTCATGCCCGAAAGCACCACTGTCACCTTTTCCTGGTTCCACAGCCAGCGGAAAGCCCACTGGGCGGGGGTGTGCTTGATGGGATATTCCTTGAAAATATCCTTCGCCTCCTGGGGCAGATGGCTCACCAGCTTGCCGCCACGGAGGGGCTCCATGATAATCACCGGCAGACCCTTTTCGTGGGCGTAGTCAAGACCCCGGCGGCCCGCCTGAGAGTGTTCGTCCATATAATTATATTGTATCTGGCAGAAGTCCCAGTCATAGGCATCCACCAGACGGCAGAACATGTCACTGTTTCCGTGGTAGGAAAAACCAACCTGCCCGATGATGCCCCTTTCCTTCTTTTCTGCCAGCCAGGCTTCAATTCCCAGCTCCTTCAGCCGCTGCCAGGTATCCGTATCCACCAGCATGTGCATCAGATAGTAGTCCACATGGTCCGTCCGCAGACGGCGCAGCTCCTCACAAAACAGCTTTTCCATCTGCTCCATGCTTTTAATCAAATAATGGGGCAGCTTGGTTGCGATGTTTACCTGATCCCGCAGACCGTTTTTCTCCAGGATCTCACCCAGAGCGGCCTCGCTGCCGCCGTAAACATAGGCAGTATCAAAATAATTCACGCCGCCTTCAATGGCCGCCAAAATTTCCCGTTCCGTCTCCTCCATGTCAATGTGCCCCAGCTTCTGGGGGAAGCGCATACAGCCAAATCCCAGCACGGAAAGCCGGTTTCCCTTCTTGTCCAACCGGTATTGCATTTCCATCACTCCTTTTTTTCAATATAACATGGCAAAAAGGAAAGTTCAATGCAACTTTTGGTTGCCACGGCATGATTTCTATGTTATAGTAGAAAAACAGTAAAATTTTATAGAAAAGAGGGATTCTATGAGCAATCAACTGCAGCGGAAATACGGTCTGTTCACCGCGATCTGTATGGTGGTAGGCATCGTCATCGGCTCCGGTGTATTCTTTAAGGCCCAGACCATCCTGGAAAAGACCGGCGGCAATATGCCCCTGGGCATTATCGCCTGGCTCATCGGCGGTATTATTATGCTGGCGTGCCTTCTGACCTTCTCCTTCATGGGTCAGAAATATGAAAGAGTTAACGGTATCGTGGACTATGCCGAGGCCGTTGTCGGCCCTAAATACGGCTACATGATGGGCTGGTTCTCCGCAACCATCTACTTCCCTGCCATGACCTCCGTACTGGCATGGGTCTCCGCCCGCTATACCATGGTCTTCCTGACCTCCGCTTTTCCCAATATTCCCCTGATGATCCCCGCTGCCGAAGGCGGCTGTGTCGTCGGTCCCGAGACCATGGCGCTGACTTTGTTCTATCTGTGCGCTGTCTATGCTATGAACGCCCTGTCCCCCAAGCTGGCAGGCAAGTTCCAGACCAGCACCACCGTCATCAAGATGATCCCCATCGCCCTGATGGCTGTGGTAGGCATCGTCGTAGGTCTGGTCACCGGTACTCTGCAGGAAAACATGACCACCACCGCCCAGGTCAGCACACCTGTTTCCAATCCCCTGTTCGTGGGTGTCTGCGCTACCGCCTTTGCCTATGAGGGCTGGATCATTGCCACCTCCATCAATGCTGAGCTGAAAGACTCCAAGAAGAATCTGCCCAAAGCCCTGATCATCGGCGGCATCGTTATCATCTGCACCTATCTGTTCTACTACATCGGCGTTGCCGGCGGCGCTACCAACCAGGAGCTCATTGACAAGGGTGCTACCGTTGCCTTCACCAATATCTTCGGCGGCGTTCTGGGCAATATCCTGAACCTGTTCATCGCTATCTCCTGTCTGGGCACCACCAACGGTCTGTTGCTGGGCTGCAGCCGCTGTATGTACTCCCTGGCTGCCCGTAACGAGGGTCCCAGCCCCGAAACCTTCAACAAGCTGGATTCCAAGACCAATATGCCCACCAACTCCTCCATCTTTGCTCTGCTGGTAACAGCCGCCTGGTTCCTGTACTTCTACTGCGCCAACCTGGCTCCCTTCGCAGGCGCGTGGTGCGGTGTGCTGCAGTTCGATTCCTCCGAGCTTCCCATCATCACCATCTATCTGCTGTACCTGCCCATCTTTATCCAGTGGATGCGCAAGGAGAAGGATCAGAACATCCTGTGCCGCTTCGTTCTGCCCATTTTGGCCCTGTGCGGCAGCGTGTTCATGGTGGTAGCCTGTATCTTCAGTCACCGTATGGGCTGCGTATGGTATGTGATCGTATTTGCCGTCGTCATGCTCCTGGGCTACTTGCTGGATTCCTCCCGGAAGAAGGCTGCCTGATTTCTAATTTAAAAGCGGTGTCCGGTTTTGGACACCGCTTTTTTACTGGACTTTTTCCGGATACAGCTTCCGGAGGGTATTCCCCAGCAGACCGCAGATGGGCAGCGCCGCGATCAGCACCACCACATCGGCAACAAAGGCGTAGATATTTTTTGCTGCCCGCAGGAGTATGGGCTGGCTGTACAGGAGCATCTCCACCAGGGATTTCACCCCGAGGATGCCTATGGCTGCAGAAAGGACAATGACGCAAACGATCACCAGGTGGCGCAGGAGCCGGTTTTTCATACCCCTGGTAAGGCGGCAGGCTTCTCCCACCATTATGCCCATCACCAGATTTCCCGCTGCCCAGCCGGGCATGCCCCGCAGACCGCTGATCAGCAGGCAATACAGCACCACGCCCAGGACGCCCACTGCCGTTCCCCCTGCCGTTCCAAAATAGTAACACCACAGCAGCATGGCAACATAGCCAAGGCAAAGGTAGTAATTCTCAAAAACCGGCACCTGCAGGCACAGCGACAGCACCACAAACAGGGCGATGCCGATGGCTGTCAGGCAGATGTCTTTCGTCGTGAGCTTCATATCCGCACTCCTTTTTTTGTAGCTTCAGTATAGCCAAAGATCCGGGGCTTGCAAACCCCGCTGGCGGAATTTTGCGCAAAAACAGGCGGGACAAAAAACCCGCCTTCAAAAAACATCATAACAGAATTGCCTGTTTCTGTCAATACAGTTTGTTCACCCTTGGCGGATTTCTGTATTTTGCACAAGTTCACTTTGTGTGTTTTATATAATTTTCCATATTGATTTTCTGTTTTTCTTGTGATAATTTATAGACAAGAGGTGATACCAATGTACACGTAAATCCTCAGGTTCCAATATAACTTGAACCAAAGGAAAAAGCATAAGGCATACAACTCATAAATCATAAGTGAATGTTTGAATTATAGTAGTTACGCCAAAGCAAGATCCAAAAAAGCAAGAAGCAAAAATCAATATGCCATTTGAATTTGTAAACTGGGCTGTTGTGTGCTGAAAGCCGATTCAAGAAGTATTGAGAACCTAAAGACGATGTTCTTCCAAGAAAATCTCTCACACATAAGAGCGTCTCGCTTTAGGGACATTGTTAAAGATTTGTTGTTGTAGTGATGGAGAGTTGAAGATGCAGAAGTTCTATCGTCTCATGCCGTAGAAAGAGAGGTTAACCAATGATGTTAGATACCAAGATAGCAGCGAAATGACCCTTGATTGCACAAAATGTACTGATCACAAGGTGCAGCAATCAAGGGTCATTTCATGTGGCGAGTCGCCGCTGACAATGTCATCGTGGCTGTCTATATTCGTTACCCGAGTTTATTTGCCCGGTATCGTTAATGTCTTCCCTTGGGGAGGCTTATTTTTTTGCCTTGCGGGTTTTCCCCTGCGGTGGTATACTGGTAAAAAACCGTGAAAGAAGGTCTTGCTATGAAATTGGTACAGGGTCGTCCGGAGGACTGCAGCGCCAGACTCCCCAAGGAGGTACGGGTCTATGACCTGCTGGACAGTCTCGGTGTCACCTATCAGCGCATCGATCACGAGGCCGCCATGACCATGGAGGCCTGCGCCGCCGTGGACGAAGTTCTGGAGGCCACCATCTGCAAAAATCTCATGCTGTGCAACCGGCAGAAAACTGACTTCTATTTGCTGCTCATGCCCGGAGACAAGCCCTTCAAAACCAAGGATCTGTCCGCCCAGATCGGCTCCTCCCGGCTGTCCTTCGCAGAGCCGGAGTTCATGGAAAAGTTTCTGGACACCCCCCCGCGGCTCTCTCAGCGTCCTGGGCCTGATGAACGACCGGGAACACCGGGTGCGCCTGCTTATCGACGAGGATGTCCTGGGGGGCGAATACATCGGCTGCCACCCCTGCATCAATACCTCCAGCCTGCGGCTGCGCACGGAGGATCTGACCCAAAAGATCATCCCCGCCATGGGTCACGCGCCCCAGCTCGTGCATCTGTAAAAAGGCAGATCCCCATAGGGTTTTTTGTATTTTGCACAAGAATCTATTGTGCATTTTATATAATTTTCCGTATTGAATTTTCCGTTTCATTGTGCTATTTTAATTGCACAAGAGGAAAAACAAAATCCTCTCAACACATGGTGGCAAACGCAAATAAGTGGAAAGCTCTAATTGCCGAAAAACTGACCGCCGATTTGCCGCTTTTGTGTTACAGGGACTGTGTCAAGGGAAATGTTCCGGATGCAGAATATCTGTGGGGATATTCGTTTGTTGACAAACAATGGGATGATACGCATCGGAACGGATTTCGTCAACCTCAGGCCCGAGTCAATAGAAAGTACGAGGTAGCCAATGATGATTGAACCCAAGAATTCCATGAAATGACCCTTGACTGGCTAAGTGATTAGTAGTTCAGTCAAGGGTCATTTCGCGGCCGGCAGTGCCGGCTGACAGTTTCGCTTTTAGCATGTGGTTATCGTTACGCATCCGGATTGCGCCCGGTGTCGTTACTGCCTCCCATTGGGGAGGTTATTTTTTGCGGCGAGTCGCCGCTGACAATGCGAACATAGCCGGTGGGGATCGTTACTTCCCTGCCCCGCCCGGTGTCGTTACTGCCTCCCAGTATGGAGGCTTTATTTTTTTGCCTTTTTGTGGTATAATCGGGAAAACGCTTCCGGAGGTCACTATGGAAAAGGATATTCTTCTTTTGGGTAAGGTCATTCACTGGGATCAGTCCCCCGTTCTTCTGGATTATCAGCCCGACGAAAACTGGCGGCAGGTCTGGGATCCCAAGCTGGGACATTGGGAATACCGGGACGGCTGTCTCATCGGCAGCGAGCCGGGAAATTTCGGCGGCATCCTGCTGAGCAAGGCTTTCTACAATGATGATGTGATGATGAAATTCACCGTGTCCACCCTTCTCCCCGCCACCCGGGATCTGAACGCCGTATTCTGCACCACCTGGGATGAGGATGTAAACTATCTGAAAAAGAGCTATGTGGTGGGCCTCAACGGCTGGTACGAAAATAAAAGCGGCATTGAGCGCTTCCCGGAGGAGGAGCTGCGGAGTCTGACCTCCCTTTACCGCTATGAGCCGGGTACAGAGGTGGAGATCCTCACCGGCGCCATCAACGGCCACTGTTTCCTCTTTGCCGACGGCGTTCTGGTGCAGGAGCTCATCGACCGGGATCCCATCCGGGGCGGCCATGTGGGTTTCTCCCCCTACTCTACCGCCTTGAAGATCCGCGATATTCAGGTGCGGAAGATCTGCTGGGAACCCCGAAAGCAGGTCTACACCCCGGAATTTTAACAAAAAGCCCTCCCGATTGGGAGGGCTTTGTTTATAAAAGGTTTCCGGGCAGATTTGCTTACATCTTGCTTCGCAGGATATTAGAACCCTGCTACCAGATCCAAAATCTGAGATAAAATATTTTTCATGCTTCCAAAGAAGCTAACATTTCGACCGTCAGTAACGGTTAGCATCAAATCTTCATTCCCGTCACAGGTAATCATGTATCTATGTGCCGAACTTAGGTGTGAAAATGTGAAAGATCTATTTTCCGGCGTGATTTTTCCGTAGAGAATGGTCATGGGGTTATTGGGATCATCCGCATTCCACAGCAGCACTTCGCCGGAAAAATCTGCATCATTATCGACAGAAACCTCTATTTTTGTATTGTTTGTGAAAAATACATATTCACCGACATCCGCAACCGTAACTTCAAGATCGTTGGATGTCAAATTATATGTTCCCGCTTCCACATCGAATATGATTGGATTTGCGTAATTGTACATATCTTTTAGTGTCAGGAATACCAGTGAGAGCAGGCAGGCAGCAACAACCGTTATTGCAACAGCGGTAACTGCTAATTTGATACGATGCCTTTTTACCTTTTTTGCGTATTGGGCCACTGCTACCTCACCAGCATGAATCATCGGCTCCGATGCAACAGTATCCGATTGCATTCTCTCCAGTTTCTTTCGGCACACTTCACAAGATACCAAATGCTCTTCGATTGCGGCTCTGCTTTCTTCAGAGCAAGCGCCATCCACATACAGCGGAAGGAGATCATCAATAATACCACAATTGCAATTCATAGTTTCCCCTCCATATCCTCAATCAATCTATTTTTCGCCCGGTAGAATGTAACTTTAGCCCAGGATTCGGACTTGCCGAAAATAACGGCAATTTCTTTAAAACTCAAATCGCCAAAGACTCTCAGCATAAACACTTCCTTGTAAGGTTCTTTGAGCCCATGGAGTTGCCTATGTATCTGCAATGCCTGCTCTTTGTTCGCCAATACTTCAAAAAGATTCGTGTCGGCAGCAGTGTTTTCCAAGGTATCGGGGCTGTCAAAGCGGCTACACCGTTTTTGTTCTTTGATAAGAGCATTCTTTGCAATCTGACACAGCCAAGTTTCAATTTTACAGTCACCACGGAATCGACCAATATGGATATATGCTTGATAAAATGTTTCAGATGTCAATTCCTCGGCTAAACTCTCATTTCCGCAAAGGGATAACAAGAAATGATAGATCACCGGGGTGTATTCTTTGAATATGGCATCGAATTCTTTCATTTCTCATCACCTCTTTCATACATTAGAGTCAGCAAATCAAAAAAAGATACAGGTTTTGCAAAAAATTTTCGTGGAGCTGCTATCTAGATTTGTTTACATCTTGCTTCGCAAGATTATGGTTTCGCTCTGTCGAGTCGTCGCCGGCAAGTGTCCACCGGACTGTTGCATTTAGATTATTCAAATCTGACTGCAGTATAAGGATGCCGCCTATAGCGGCAGATGCTGCTATCCGTTTGCGGTTCCCGACGAATGTCCTCGGCTTTGAAAGCCTTTGTCCCTCGTCGACCGCTGCACGCACTTATGCCTCGCTGTATCCGCCACAGGCGGCGCTCGGCAACGCGACCAGATTTTCACTGGCTTCGCCAGTTCTGATTAGCAGCTCCAAAACAAAAACCACCACTCATGGAGTGATGGTTTGTTTTGGAGCTGCTAGCCAGATTTGAACTGGCGACCTCATCCTTACCAAGGATGCGCTCTACCGGCTGAGCTATAGCAGCATTTTACAGACAGCTCCGCCATTATACCGCAGGAAGATGAAAATGTCAACCCTTTTTCTGCAAAAAATTATGTGTTTTTCAAAGCTCTGCCCAAAGGGGGTAGTGCGCAAAAGTCCGTGTCTGTCCCCGCCAGGGGAAGGCGATGCGGCAGGAGTAGAGCATGGGCGCAGTCTGCTCCGCCCGGGAGCCGTATTTGTGGTCACCAACAAGAGGAAAGCCCCGGCTGGAGAACTGGACCCGGATCTGGTGGCTTCTGCCGGTATGCAGGCGGATGTGTACCAGGGAGCGCTCCCCTGCCCGCAGCCGCTGAAACTCCAGACGGGCCTCCTTCACGCCTGCGCGCTGCTTTTTCACCACGAACACCTTGTTTTTCCGGCTGTCCTTGAAAAGCAGGTCCTGCCAGTCTCCTTCTTCCGGCGGTGTGCCGTGGACCATGGCCACATACTCCTTCACCATGGAGCCGTCCTGAATGGTTTCCGACAATGCCGCGGCTGCAGCTTTATTCCGGGCGTAGACCATGACACCTCCTACATTTTTGTCCAGCCGGTGCAGGGTAAAGACCTCACCGCCCAGAAGCTCTTTCAGCGCCCCGGGGACTTCCTGCTCCGCGTCCAGTCCCACTGGCTTGACGCACACGGCAATATCGTTATCTGTGTAAAGGATCTCCACAGCAATCCCCTTTCTCCAAAAGTGTCACTTCCGCAGCTTTAGTTTTCTGAGCACCCTGCCGACCAGCGCTTTGAAACGCAGCATCCCCGCCCGGAGCTGCTTGGAACAGGGAATAGAAAATACCTGATGCTCTTTTTCCAGAAATTCTGACAGCTTCTGATATGTAGTTTCCCACTCCGCTACCACCAAGGTCTCCTTCGCTGTATGATGATTGCGGTAGCCTACGCCCACATTTACACCGCAGATCCGCTGACAAAGGATCTGCAGGTCACAGCCACCCTTTTGCGCATCGTCCACGAATCCCAGTTCTGCAGCAATATAGTCCTTGAATTCTTTGGTGTTTTCAACCTGATTGTACAGACAGCCTCCAGTTCCCCGCCAATCCAGTTCCATCATAAAGCAGTGTCTGTTCAGTTTGCGAAAGAGCTTTTTATTCTGTTTGCAGAGGAATTTGGCGCCGACTTTGCCCTTTTCTTCTCCATCAACCACCAGCAGGCTGTGACCGCTGTCCCGAAGCGCCCAAAGCATGGCGCAGCCGGCACGGTCATCGGCACCGATCCCGCAATCAGGCGTTCCGCTTTGGTAAACGCCATCCTGAAATACCGGTTCTGCTTTTTCCTGCCTGCCATAGGCCTGATCCCAAACCGTATCAGCATGGGCAACCAAAACGATCCCCTTTTTCCTTTTTCCCGGAACATATACATACCGCTCCAAAGGTTTGCTGCCAGTCCCCGCCACGGCTCCCGGAAGCTTTTTGAATTCCTCAAATACGCCTGCTCCGTCTGAAACAGGAAGCGTCAAAAAACGCTCTAATATTTCTCTGCTTGTTTCTGTCTGCATTTTTATAATCCTTTATTTATTAAACTTGAAAAAAGTGGAGTTTTTCCATATAATATGTCTAAAACAGATACTCTTTGGAGGAAGACCCCATGAATGTCACTGTTACAGTTCTTATTCCGATGTACAACCGGCAAGAATACATTGAAGAATGTATCCGTTCCCTGCAGGCACAGTCCTGGCAGGAGCTTGAGATCCTTTTGGTCGACGACGGTTCTTCTGACCGTACCGTGGAGATTTGCCGGGGGTTCGCACAGGCCGATCCCCGGATCCGTATCCTTCTTTCTAAGCACGGCGGAGTATCCGCAGCACGCAATTTAGGCTTGGAGGCTGCCACGGGAAAATATATCTTTTTCCTGGACAGCGACGATGTGATCCACCCGCTGCTGGTGGAGACCCTTGCCCAGAGCATGGAGGAAAACGGCGCGCCCCTGTCCGGTACGCGGTGTTACAATGTGCCCCAGGCGCACTGGCACAAAGTGCCGGAAGTCATGGCACGGGATACCGCCCCCGGTAATACGGTCTATAAAAGCCATCCGGATGTGCTGCGGGAGGTTTTCTCGGGGGAAACACCTTTAGGCATGATCGGCGGCGTAATGATGCTCCGGGACTGGATCGGGCAAACACGCTTCCGCACCGATCTGCATATCGGTGAAGATTATTACTTTATCTACGAAAACATGATCAAAGGTGCCAGCGCTGTGTTCCTGCAGCAGAAATGGTATTACTGCAGAATACATAGCGGCAACAGCTCCTGGGATTATACCTATACAGGCTTTGAGACACGGTTTTACCGCCGCAGGCTGGTTTGGCAAAGCGAAGAAGCTCTGGGGCGACCGGAGTATGCCAATGTCCAAAAGAGAGACGCGTTTAGCATCCTTGCGAACTTTTTGACAAAAGACAGCACCGACAGCGGCGACAAAGTCAAAATACGCAACACTGTGAAAGCTTACAGAAAAGAGCTCTTCCCGGCGCTTTCATGGAAAAGCAAAATTCTTTTTGTTGTTTATGTGTACATGCCCGTCTTGACACCTTTGCTGCTGTGTCTGAGAAAAAAGCGTCATCAGAATACAGGAAGGTAGCTTATTTCCCACCACTACGGTTTTGTAGCCAGCGCTAATAGGATTTTTCACTCCTATCATATCACAGCTGTCAATGAAACCCACTTTATTTTTTACGAATTCAGCTGTATAATAGGCGCAATAAGGAGTGAAAAGGTATGACCACAAAAGACTATCGGGAAAAATCACCCCTGGTGATCTTCCTGCATTATTTTAAAAACCCCAAAAAGCTCTTTGCCCTGGATGTGAGCTGTGCGGTGCTCATTGCCCTCATTGACCTGACCTTCCCCCTGGTGACCCGGAAAGCGCTGTATGACATGCTGCCCAATAATCTTTATGGGCTGTTCTTTGCGGTCATGGTCACCATGGCACTGTTCTATGTGCTCCGTGCCGTACTGAACTACACGGTATGCTATTTGGGCCATACCTTTGGCATCCGGGTGGAAGCGGACATCCGTGCCGACCTGTTCCGCCACATGCAGCGGCTCAGCTACGATTTCTACGACCGCAACCGCACCGGCCATCTGATGAACCGGCTCACCGCCGACCTGTTTGAGCTCACCGAGCTTGCCCACCACGGCCCGGAGGATCTTCTGACCTCCGCATTTACCATTGTGGGCGCGCTGATCGTCATGTCCACCATCCAGTGGCGTCTGGCTCTGGTGCTAGGTCTGACCATCCCGCTGTTTCTCATCGTGGTGATGGTGCTGCGCAAGAGTATGTCCCGGGCATCCATCGCCCGGAAGGAAACCACCGGTCACATCAATTCTGAGATTGAAACCAGCCTCTCGGGTATCCGCACTGCCAAGGCCTTTGCCAACGAAAATGTGGAAAACGCCCGGTTCACCGCTGCCAATGAGCTGTTCAAGACCTCCAAGCGGAACTTTCACAAGGCTATGGCACGGTTTTCCAGCGCTATGGAATTTCTGCTTTCCAGCCTCAACTGTATCATCGTGGGTGTGGGCGGCTGGCTCATTATGAAGGACCGGCTGGACTATGTGGATCTTTTGACCTTTAGTCTGTACATCGCCACCTTTATCACCCCCATGCGGAAGCTGGCCAGCTTTTCAGAGATGTTTGCCAACGGTTTTGCCGGCTTGAAGCGCTTTGTGGATGTAATGGCCACCGAGCCCACCATTCAGGACAAGGCCGATGCCAAAACCCTGGAAGCCGTTAAGGGTGAGATCATCGTGGATCATGTATCTTTTGCATATGACGGCGATCTGGACGTTTTGCACGATGTAAGCCTTACCGTACAGCCCGGTCAGACCATCGCCATTGTAGGTCCTTCCGGCGGCGGCAAGACCACCCTGTGCCAGTTGATCCCCCGCTTTTACGATGTGGAAAGCGGCAGCATCACCATCGACGGCCTGGACATCCGGGATGTGACCCAGGAGTCCCTGCATAAGAACATCGGCATCGTGCAGCAGGATGTGTTCCTGTTCGCAGACACCATTTTTGAAAACATCCGTTACGGCAAGCCCGATGCCACCATGGAAGAAGTCATCGCCGCAGCCAAGAAAGCGGAGATCTACGAGGATATTCTGGCCATGCCCCAGGGCTTCGATACCTATGTGGGCGAGCGGGGCACTTTGCTGTCCGGCGGTCAGAAGCAGCGGGTGGCCATTGCTCGGATCTTTTTGAAGAATCCGCCCATTCTGATTCTGGATGAGGCTACCTCTGCCCTGGACTCTGTGACCGAGGCCAAGATCCAGCGGGCCTTTGACGCCCTGTCAAAGGGCAGGGCCACCCTGATCATCGCCCACCGGCTGGCCACCATCCGCTCCGCAGAGCGGATCGTGTCCATCGCCGACGGTGTCATCACCGAGCAGGGCAGCCACCAGGAGCTGCTCCAAAAGGGCGGCATCTACGCCAGATTGTACACCACCCAGACCGCCATTTACGGTAGCTGAAAACAATGGATTTTTCCTCTTGATATTTCCGGAAAGATGATATATAATGCATAGCGTATGTGCCGGTGTGATGGAATGGTAGACGTAGTGGACTCAAAATCCACCGCTGGCGACAGCGTACCGGTTCGAGTCCGGTCACCGGCACCAAATAAAAAAGAGAGGCGTTAAGCCTCTCTTTTTTTATTTGGTAAGGGGACGGACGAGAACCCATAGCAGCGGAACTGTCCGGTGGACAGTTCCTGTGACCAGTGCAAACACTGGTCACTACAATAATTTTCTGCAGCGCAGAAAATGCAAATCGAGTCCGGTCACCGGCACCAAAATATGGGATACCCCACTGGGGCATCCCATATTTTTTTATGCCGGTCGGACTCGAACCCCAGGTGAGAGTCCGGGGAGCGGGGGGGGAGCGCTGCCCGTGGCAGGTGAAGCGGCCCGAGCGAGTGGCAACGGGCGGCAGATGAGGAAGCTGCTCCGTCAGCGACGAAGATACCGGGTACCGCAACAGGACACCCGGCACCATGTTCACGCCCTGACTTTGATAGAGTCGGGGTGGGAATTTTTCTGCTTATAGGCCGACCAGCTATTTTT
>JAZUMW010000088.1:0-5211 GCA_045603825.1 Faecousia sp. | reverse complement strand
GAGGTCGCCACCAAGACCAACGATGTTGCCGGCGACGGCACCACCACCGCTACCGTTCTGGCTCAGGCCATCACCCGGGTGGGTCTGAAGAACCTGTCCGCCGGCGCCAACCCCATGGTGATGCGTAAGGGCATCGAGAAGGCTGTGGAAGCAGCCGTTGCTTCCATCAAGGCAAACTCCGTTCCCGTCAGCGGCAACGAAGATATCGCAAGAGTCGGCACCGTTTCCTCCGGTGACGCAGCCATCGGTGAGCTCATCGCTGAGGCTATGGAGAAGGTTGGCGCAGAGGGCGTCATCACCATCGAGGAATCCAAGACCGCTGAGACCGGCCTGGATGTTGTGGAAGGTATGCAGTTTGACCGGGGCTACATCTCCCCCTACATGGTCACCGATACCGACAAGATGGAAGCTGTCCTGGACGACGCTTATATCCTCATCACCGATAAGAAGATCTCCTCCATCCAGGAGATCCTGCCCATCCTGGAGCCTGTTGTGAAGGCCGGCAAGAAGATGATGATCATTGCCGAGGATGTGGACGGCGACGCACTGGCCACATTGCTTGTGAACCGCCTGCGTGGTAACTTTAACTGCGTCTGCGTCAAGGCCCCCGGCTTCGGCGACCGCCGCAAGGAAATGCTCCAGGATATCGCTGTCCTTACCGGCGGCACTGTCATCTCCAGCCAGCTGAACATGGAGCTGACGGAGACCTCCCTCAGCGATCTGGGCCGCTGGCGTCAGGTAGTGGTCACCAAGGACGCCACTACCATCGTGGACGGCGCCGGTGATCCCGAGATGATCAAGGCCCGGGCACACCAGGTCCGTTCCTCCATCGCCACCACCACCTCCGACTACGACCGTGAGAAGCTCCAGGAGCGTCTGGCAAAGCTCTCCGGCGGTGTTGCCGTCATTAAGGTCGGCGCACAGACCGAGGTTGCCATGAAGGAGAAGAAGCTCCGTGTTGAGGACGCTCTGAACGCTACCCGTGCCGCTGTGGAAGAGGGCATCGTGGCCGGCGGCGGTACCGCCCAGGTCAACGCCATCGCTGCTGTGGAAGCACTGGTGGAGACCCTCTCCGGCGACGAGAAGACCGGCGCCAAGATCATCGCTGTGGCTCTGCAGGCTCCCATCCGCCAGATCGCCCAGAACGCCGGCGTGGACGGCAGCGTGGTGTACGAGAAGATCCGCAACTCCGGCGAGGTGGGCTTCGGCTACAACGCCTACACCGAGGAATATGTGGATATGATCGCCTGCGGCATCGTTGACCCCACCAAGGTCACCCGCTCCTCCCTGGAGAACGCCGCGTCCATCGCAGCCTCCGTGCTCACCACCGAATCTTTGGTGGCCGACAAGCCCAACCCCCAGGCTGATGCCGCTATGGCAGCCGCAGCCGCCCAGGGTGGCATGTACTAAGTAAATAAAAATGCTCCGGGCGACCACCGCCCGGAGCATTTTTTATTTATAGTGGACAGTTGACAATGGACAATTATTTGCCCGGTGCCGTTACCCTGCATTTGCTGTCTCCTGCCGGCAAGTAAAAATTACGAAACGAAGATAAAGTGCTTTCTTTCGTAAAAAGATGGAAATTATTTATTGAAAACGGCGGAACCAAAGTGTATAATAGGCAAAAAATGGATGCTTTGAGGAGTGTTTCGTATGATGGATGATTTTATTTCCGGTGATAAGAACCAGACTGTCCGCAGAAAGGAAATCATGAACCTGCTCCAGGATCGGGACGAGGTGAAGGTGCTGGAGCTGTGCGAGTTGTTCGGGGTTTCCCAGGTGACCATCCGGAAGGATCTGGAGACCCTGGAAAACCGGGGCATGGTCAAGCGTGTCCACGGCGGCGCCCATAAGGTCTCTCTGATCCAGCAGCGGCTGAACAGCGAGGAGCGCAGGATGTACCGCAGCGAGGAGAAGAAGATCGTGGCCCGGGCGGCTGCCAAGCTCATCAACGAGGGCGACTCCATTTTGCTGAATGTGGGCTCCACCAGCGCGTTTCTGTGCGACGAGATCAAGTACAAGAAAAATATCCTGGTGATCACCAACGCCCTGCACATTTTCGCAGACCTTGTGAACTGCAAGAACATCACCACCTTCTTCCTGGGTGGCAGAGTGGATCACGATATGCAGATCACCGTGGGCGGCGATACCATCGAGCAGCTGGGCCGGTACCGGGTGGACAAGCTGTTTCTGGGCATGGACGGTGTGGATGCCGTTGCCGGCGCCACCTCCTTCAACCACATCGAGGATGAGATCATGTGCAAGATGATCGACCAGGCCAAGCAGCGCTACCTCATTGTGGACGATTTCAAGATCGGCCGTGAGGCCTTCGCCCACATCGCCGATCTGACGGCCTTTGACGGCGTCATTACCAACTATGTGCCCAGACTGGAGGAGCGCTATCAGGCGATCCGGGATCTGGGCGTGAAAGTGATTTTTGAAGAGGATTGAGCAGACTGCCCGCGGCGGCATGGACTTCACGCTGCCTGAGCGCCGCGAGAGCGTATTCCACAGCTAACGGGACATACAAAAGGCACCGCTTTGGGCGGACTCACATAGGGATTTACACGGTTTTGAATGAATCTTTTCCTCCACAACCGCCCCCGTCTCCCTTGGAATACATCCAGTATTCACGCGGTCACCGGTGGCTGCTGTGAAGAAAAATCTTCTATTCAAAACTGCGAAGCACTCCAAAACGAGAAATTTTTTCACAAGACAAGATAAAATTCCACGGCAAGGCTGCCGCCTGCCGTGGAATTTTGTTGCAGTATTTGGGGAAAAAGATCCGATTTGGAGCGTATAAATCCCTATGTGAGGCCGCCCTTGCGGTGCCTTTTTTGTGTGTTCCTCCGGCAGGACACAGGGAATGGTTTGTGCGAACAGCACAAAATGACGCTTTCATTTTAATTACATACGAAAGTATTAACTTTCGTTTATGGGATAATATAAGAAAAATAACAGCAGTTATTAAAAAAATATTGACAAACGAAAGCGAAGAAGTTAATATACAGGTAAGGAGTAAGCACGAAGGCTTCTCCCGGTGCGTAAAAGTCCGCAGCCCCATAGAGCTATGAACACAGGAGTGCTGAGTTTATGAGAAGATATTTAAAGCTGGAACCTCCGTTTTTTGAGATCGGCCCCAAAAATTATATGTACGGCGATCAGATCCTGGATCTGGCCCGGATCGCCGACGAAGCCGCGGCGAAATATGATGTGCGGGTGATCTTCACCACCCCCTATACCAACATTGAAAAGGTGGCCTCCTCCGTGAAGCACCTGAAGGTCTTTGCCCCCCACATGGACGATATTCCCGTGGGCCGGGGACTGGCCTGCGTGCTGCCCGAGGCTGTCAAGGCCGCCGGCGCTGTGGGCGTCATGCTCAACCACTGTGAGCGCCCGGTGCCGCCCTCCACCCTGGTGAAGACCCTGAAGCGGGCCCGGGAGCTGGAGCTGATGACCATTGTATGCGCCGACTCCATGGATGAGACCCGTGCCATTGCCCAGATGCATCCGGATCTGATGATCACCGAGCCCACAGAGCTCATCGGCACCGGCCAGGCCGCCGATCTGTCCTATGTGGCCACCTCCGTGGAGGCCATCAAGGCCATCGATCCCAACATCGGCATCCTTGTGGGCGGCGGCATCAGCAGCGGCACCGATGTCTACAACACCATCATGGCTGGCGCGGACGCCACCGGCTCCTCCAGCGGCATCGTCAAGGCCGCGGATCCCGGCGCCATGATCTACGAAATGCTGGCCGCACTGCGCCAGGCCTGGGACGACCGGCATAAATAAGGAGGCAGTCATGGGTAAATACGATCAGTCCATAACCAATATTCTCACCATAGAATATGAGGAGATCCAAAAGCTCATCGCATCCCTGGACCGGGCTGTGATGGAGAAGATCATCGATCTGCTGATCTCCGTGAAGCCCAACGGCAGAAAGGTCATCACCGCCGGTGCCGGCACTTCCGGCGCCACGGCCATCCGTGTGGCCCATTCTCTGAATGTCTGCGAGGTACCTACCTTCTTCTGCGATCCGGCCTACTCCGTCCATGGCGGCACGGGCGCCATCCAGAAGGGCGATGTGGTGATCCTGTTCTCCAAGGGCGGCAACACCCTGGAGGTCATCAACTACATCCCCATCTGCAAGAAAAAGGGCGCTACCATCATCGGCGTATGCCAGAATGACGATTCCATTCTGGCCAGGAATGCGGACATCTACTTCAAGGTCCAGATCGACCGGGAGTCCGACAAGTTCAATATGTGCGCCTCGGCAAGCTGCACCGCCTATTGCGCCGTGTGGGATGCCATCGCGTTTACCATTATGCGCCACACCGACTACACCAAGGAGGACCTGCTGCTGACACACCCCGGCGGCAAGGTGGGTGAACTGCTCCTGAAAGAAAAGAATAATTAACTGAAGGTAAAGGAGATTATATTATGATCGTTTATAACGAAAAATTCCAGGTGGAAACCGGCCACGCCCATGTGACCGTTCTGGATGTTACAAAGCAGGTCCGTGAGATCGCCGCCAGATCCAATGTGAAAAACGGCAACATTCTGGTTTTCACCGGCCATACCTCCTGCTCTTTGCAGATCCAGGAGTTTTCTGACGGCCAGACCCTGTGGGGCACCGAGCTGATCATGCAGGACCTGATCAACTGCCTGGCTAAGATCGCTCCCACCTGTACCAACGAGGGCATGTACCTGCACCCCAACCTGGAGCATGTGAAGGGCGCCATGGAGGAGCGGGATGAGCGGCCCGAGTGGTGTCTGAACACCGACGGCCACATCCGCAGTGTGATCATGGGCCGCAGCGTCACCATTCCCATCATTGACGGTGAGGTTCAGCTGGGCGAATTCGGCCTGGTGTACTTCGCTGACTGGGATCAGGTTCGTTCCCGTACCCGTACCGTGATCGTGCAGGTTATGGGCATTTGATGAACTTCATTTTTCTGTTCTTTCTTCTATAAAGCAAAGACGCAGGCATTTTCGTGCCTGCGTCTTTGCTTTCTCCCTACGACGCACTGTCGATACCGGGTATAAAAAAGGCCCCCTTGTGTAAAGGGGGCTTTGGCAGGGTAACGATGCCGGGAAAAAGGCCCCCTTGTGTAAAGGGGGCTGTCATGGCGTTAGCCATGACTGGGGGATTGTCGCTGTAAGCTGTTTCGATTTCGCCGAAAACCAATGCGAAAAGGCAGCCTTTTC